>JBAUUG010000386.1:0-16360 GCA_049582585.1 Bryobacteraceae bacterium
CCGATAATCGGGGCAAGCGCATCGGCATTTTCATCGTCGCTTACAATGCTCTCACCACGCTGAGCAAAGTGCTGAAGCGCATCACCCCCGACGTGTGGCGAAACGTCGAGCAAGTGGTGGTCTTCGACGATGCCAGCCAGGATGAGACCTATGAGCTGGCGGTCGGCATTCAAGCTATGACCAGGCTACCCAAGCTCCGCGTCCTGAAACATGAAAAGAATTTGGGCTATGGCGGGAATCAAAAAGCTGGATACCGCTATTTCATAGAACAGGGTTTCGACATTGTCGTGCTGCTCCATGGCGACGGCCAATACGCGCCCGAGCTCCTGTCCCACATGTATGCGCCGCTGGTCCGGGGAGAGGCCGACGCTGTATTCGGTTCCCGCATGATGAAGGATTTCGGCGGGCCGCTCAAGGGCGGAATGCCTTTGTACAAGTACATCGGAAATCGCGCCTTGACCGCCTTCGAGAATCGCGCGCTGGGGCTGAATCTCACCGAATTTCACAGCGGCTACAGGGCTTACGACGTGCACGCCCTATCCCGGATCCGGCTCGACAATCTCACCGACGAGTTCCACTTCGATACGCAAATCATCATCAAGCTGCATCATCAGAACTTTCGCATTCTTGAAGTGCCGATTCCCACTTTCTATGGCGACGAAATCTGTTACGTAAATGGCGTGAAGTATGCAAAGGCTATTGTTCGGGCCGTCTATCGCTACACCGAAACGTCACGGGCCGTGCGCTGCTATCCCGAGTACGAGGAATACTTTGTTCCATACGCCATTAAACACAGCCGTTTTTCCGCGCATGGTTACGCGCTTCGATTGGCGGGAAAAGATCAGCGCGTGCTGGATATCAACCGCGGTGACGGCGCCTTCGCCTCCAAGCTCAGCCGGGCCGGGAATGACGTCCTGAGCGCGGAGGCGGATTCAGAAACCGGCATTCTCGATTTGTCCCGCCTGTCCGGCCAGCGCTTTGATCGGGTCCTATTACTCGATGTGCTCGAACATCTGACGAATCCCGCCAACCTGCTGAGAGACTGCAAGGGGCTGCTCGCCGCGCGCGCGAAATTGATTGCCTCCGTTCCAAACGCTGCTAACATCACCGTCCGGCTCATGATTTTATTTGGGCGGTTTCGCTACCGGGACCGGGGCATCCTCGATTGGTCCCATCTCCGCTTCTTCACTGCTAAGACTTTTCGCGCTTTGCTCGAGCAGCAAGGATATCGCGTGATAGGGCGCCACTATACCGTCATGCCGATCGAACGAGTCATTCCGATGCGTTCCGATAGCCGTCTGTTTAGGGTCGCAAGCGGCTTTCTACACCTGCTGACAGCTCTTGCGCCCGGGCTTTTGGCTTATGAGATTGTGCTTGTCGCGGAGCGGTAACTTGGTAGCGCTAAGGGGAATCGAACCCCTATTTGAGCCTTGAGAGGGCTCCGTCCTAACCCTTAGACGATAGCGCCAAATGGTGCGCAGTCTCAGTATACCGAGTCTGCTGAAATCGGCCTGCGGCTTCTAAGCGTTTGTTGAAAACCCGTCTCCATAAACCGCTCCCTGACCGTCGCGGCTCGGCAAACGCGCTGCGCCGAAACCGAGCCGCGCGCGTGAGCAAGCGGTTCTTCGTGTTTTCAACAAGCTTCTAAAGAGCCGCGGGCATGGGCAAGCGGGATTTATCAAGCGCCCGTCCAATCAGGACGACAGCGTCTGATTCGCTCACTGATTTCGCGATGGAAGTTTCCAAAATCAGCATGCTGCGGGCACGCTCGAGCATTCTCTTTTCACGGAAAGATAGCGGCTTCTCAATCTGGATAATCAAGAGCGCCTTGAACACCTTGGCGATTTCCAGCAGAGTTCCGGCCTTCATTTTCTCAGAATTTTCCTTAAACCGGTCCTTCCAATCCTGTGCGCAGCAAGCGCGCCCGGCAGCGAGATACGCCAAAACGCGATTGATCTCACTGCATTTCGTGACCTTCCGGAGGCCCACATCGCCCACGTGGGAAAACGGAACCATTACGGTCAAGCTATTCGGGGCGAGCCGCAGAAGGTAGAAACGTTCCGGCTGGGCTCCGAAGACGCGAGAGCTGATATTCTCGATCGTCCCCACGCCGTGATTTGGATAAACGACCTTTTCGCCGACCTGGAAGGTCATCGCGGACCCCCTTTCCCGATACGTATTTCCATCAGGCTAATAGCCCAAAGGGAATATTAAACCTAGATTAAGGCCGCGTCAAGGGAAAACATCGTGGCACTCCCTGGAGGAGGTGTATAGGCGCAGCCGATTTAAGCGGCTGATTTGACGGTAATTCGCAAACTCGTCCCACCTTTGAAGGGTGTCAAGGAAATGGAAGTTCTGTTCAGATGACGTGGCCCGACCAATTTTCCAAAATTGACTTAACCTTCTGGCAAAACTGGTCGGCAAGTGCGCCGTCAATGAGCCGATGATCGAACGTGAGCGCCAGATGCGCTTGGGACCGGATTGCAATCGCGTCGCCTTCTATGACCGTGGGCGTCTTTTCGACTGCTCCGATGCCCAGAATCGCTACTTGCGGCTGGTTGATCACCGGCGTCGCGAAAATGCTGCCGAAACTGCCGAAATTCGTGATCGAGAATGTGCCTCCTTGTACTTCGTCCGGTTTCAATTGCCGCGAACGCGCGCGGGTCGCGAGGTCGACGATAGCGCGCTGCAGGCCCGCGACATTTTTTTCGTCCGCGTTGCGAATCACAGGAACTATCAGACCACCTTCGAGAGCGACGGCGATTCCGATGTTGATGTCGCGGTAGTAAAGAATATTTTTGCCGTCTATCGAAGCGTTAAAAAGTGGAAAAGCGCGTAGCGCCTCTGCAGTTGCGGCGGTCACGAACGGCAGAAAAGTCAGCGAGAATCCGTTCCTGGCGTGAAACTCGGTTTTCGATTTTTCGCGCAGCTTCGCGATTTTCGTCATGTCTACCCGATGCACCGTCGTGACATGAGCCGAGGTGCGCTTGCTCATGATCATGTGCTCGGCGATCTTCTGCCGCATGTTGCTCATGGGCTCAGTTCGAGTTTTTGCGGATTCAGCCAGCGGCATCGGCTCAGGAGGCGCGGCGGGCTGCGGAATCGATTCCGGCTGCGGCGGCTGGGCAGGCGCAGCGGCATACGTTCGCGCGGCCTGGGATGACATGTAGGCTTCGAGGTCTTGCTTCGTAATCCGGCCGCCGGCCCCGGTTCCCTTTACTTCTGAAAGATCGATGTTGTATTCGCGAGCCATCTTGCGGACCAGCGGTGAAAGGGGACCCTGGTCTTGCTGGCCGTCCGCCTGCGGAGCTGTGGACGGCGGGGGAGCTGCGGCCGTAGAGGGGTGTTCCGCGGTGTCTCGAGCTCGCGGCTGTTTGGGCGACGGCTCGGGTTCCATAGGATAGGGTCCGGCAGAGCTTGCTGCGGGGCTCGGCGCGGGCGGGGGCGCGGAAGTGCGCGTTTCTCGCGACGAAGCCGATGGCCCTACGTCGACGTTGGGCGGCGTAGAGGTTGGCGGCTTTGGTTGCTGCTCCGGGGGAGGGGCTGCAGCTGCCTCCGATGGGGCACTCGATCCGCCGTCGCCGATGCGGGCAACCACGGAATTGATCGCGACGGTCGCGCCCTCTTGCACCAGGACTTCACTCAGCACACCGTCGGTGGGCGAAGGAATTTCCGTATCCACTTTGTCGGTCGATATCTCGAAGAGCGGCTCGTCCCGCGCCACCTTGTCGCCCGGCTTCTTCAACCAGCGCGTCAACGTTCCTTCTACGATACTTTCGCCCATCTGGGGCATCACTACGTCAGTCATCGAATCTCCTGCAATTCTTGAATCGCCGCCGTAACTTCATAGTCGAACACGTTCGCGAAGGAAGTGGCGAGGACGCACATGACCTCGTCCCGGCTCGCCTCGCAGCCCAGGCTCCGCAGCGAACATACCGGCCTGTTCAAACCGCATGGAACAATGTATTGGAAATAGCTTAGATCGGTTTCAACATTCAGCGCAAAACCGTGTGATGTGATCCAGCGGCTAATGTGTATTCCAATCGCGGCGAGTTTCGCGCCATTCACCCAAACGCCTTCGTATCCCCTGCGCGGAATGCGTTCAGCCTTTATGCCGAAAACCGCCAGCCCATCGATCAGGCATTGTTCCACGCCGGCAAAATAGGCGTGCACGTCGCGCCTCCATTCTCGCAAATCGAGCACCGGATAACCGACAATCTGACCTGGCCCGTGATAGGTCACGTCGCCGCCCCGGTCCGTCTCATGAAAGTCGATTCCAGTGCGCGCCAGAATCTCTTCGCTCGCGAGTACGTTCTGCTCTTTCCCGTTCCTTCCGATGGTCACGACGTGGGGATGTTCAACGAACAGCAGCGTGTCTACGCCATCGCCACGCTTGCGTTCTTCAACCAGCCGCATCTGTACATCTAAGGCCTCGCTGTAACGCATGCGCCCCAGATCCAGCACGGCAAGCGGTCTCATGATCCGATCCTCGAATTAGATGTTGATCGCCAACCCGCCGACCTTGTTGAAGGCCTCGCCCAAAGCCTCATAAAGCGTCGGATGCGCGTGGATGGTGGACATCATGCTTTCGACCGTTGCTTCAGCCTCCATAGCCGTGACAGCTTCGGCAACCAGCTCGAAAGCCTCCGGGCCGATGATATGAACGCCGAGAATTTCACCCAGGCGCTCATCGGCTATTACCTTTACGAAGCCCTCATGCTTATCGAGAATGGTCGCCTTGCTATTTGCGGCGAAGGGGAACTTGCCGACTTTCACTTTGAAGCCCTGAGCGCGCGCCTGCGCTTCAGTCAGTCCCACGCTGCCGATGCCAGGATCGGTGTAAGTCGCGCCGGGAATGCGATTGCGGTTGATGGGACGCATAGGTCTACCAGCGATGTGCCCCACCGCCACCATACCTTCCGCCGTTGCTACGTGCGCGAGTTGAGGCGTACCGGCAACGATATCGCCAATCGCGTAGAGACCAGCCTCTCCGGTGCGTTGATTTGCATCCACCTTTACAAAGCCGCGATCCAGCTCGATTTTCGTATTTTCGATTCCAACGTCTTCCGTGTTGGGCTTGCGGCCGACCGCTACAAGAAGCTTCTCGAATTCAAACTCTTCTTTCTTGCCATTAGCGAGAGTTGCGCTGAGGCTGACGCTGGCCGCGTTTTTGCGAATGTTTTCGGCTCTTGCGCCGGTCTCGGTTCGAATGCCGGCTTTCTTGAAATGCTTCTCCAGCTCTTTCGAGATCTCCTCATCTTCGACAGGCACCAGGCGCGGCAGCATCTCGAGAACTGTAACCTTTGATCCGAACCGATTAAAAATCGAGGCAAACTCGACGCCCACCGCGCCCGCTCCGATGATCCCGATGGTCTTCGGAACCGCCTTCATATCCAGAATCTCGATATTGGTGAGGATGAGGTCGGGGTCGGCTTGCAAACCTGGAAGCATTCGCGCTTCCGAGCCCGTCGCCAAAATGATGTTCTTGGTTTCTATTGTCTTTGCGCCTTTATCGCCTTTTACTTCGATGCGCCCGCCGCCTAGCAGGCGGGCATGGCCTTTGATGACATCCACTTTGTTCTTGCGCATCAGAAACTCGATGCCTTTGGAGTGCTTGGTGACGATCTTATTCTTGCGGTCGAGCACCTGAGGATAGTTCAATTGCGGATCTTTGCATTGGATCCCCTGGGCTTCAGGATGTTTGAAGTAGTCCCAAACGTCGGCGGTGTGCAGGAGGGTTTTTGTGGGGATGCAGCCCACCAGCAGGCAGGTGCCGCCGAGCCTGGGCTGCCTTTCAATGAGCGCGGTTTTCAGGCCGTATTGCCCGGCCCGGACCGCCGCAGAATAGCCTCCCGGACCGCTGCCGATGACGACGACATCGTATGCCATTTTCGAGACCAGTGTAGCATTTGGCCTTATTTTTCAGTGGTTTCAAGCTTTTGGGACGTTCAAGTGTCCGGCCCCCGGAAACTCGCTTTGGTAGGCATACGTATCATTGAAATAGATGGGCACGCGTCGGGTAGTTTGGGCAGCACTGGTGTGTTTGTGCACGCTCGCGATCGCGGCGCAGCCTTTGCAAACGGAACAATCCGCGGCTTCGAAAAAAGAACCGCCGCCGGGTACGCTGCACTCCATCACCGTCAAGGGTAATCATCTTTACTCAGCTGCGGACATCCTGAAGGAATGCGGTCTCAGGATTGGACAGCGGGTAACCGGCCCCATTTTTGAGCAAGCTAGAAAGAAGGTGCAGGATACCGAGTTGTTCAGCAACGTTTCAGATGAATATCGGTATATCGGCAACCCTCCGGCGTACGACCTTACGATCGAGGTCGCCGAAAATCAGCAGCTCTTTCCAATACGCTTCGAGCGCCTTGGCGTCTCCGCCGACGCAGCCCGCCAATACCTCCGGGATCACGTAGAATTCTATTCCGATCGCATTCCGGGTACGGAGGGAGTGCTCCGCCGTTACACCGCGGCAGTTCAGGCGTTTGTCCACCAGACCAATCCTTCCGCCAAGGTCAAAGCGATCGTTTCCAATGACGATCCCCAGCAGCTTGCGGTGGTCTTCTCTCCGGACACGCCGCCGCCCACCATTTCACAGGTGGTCGTCAGTGGCAATCAGGCGGTGGATACCGGCGCGATTTTGCGGGCGGTCAATTTAGTCGCAATCGGCGTTCCGCTATCCGACACGCGGCTGAAACTCATTCTGGATGGCGCGATTAAGCCTTTATACGCGGAAAAGGGCTACGCGGCGGTATCTTTTCCGAACGTAGAGGTGCAGCCGTCGAAAAACAATCTTGGCGTGGTTGTGAAGGTCGAGATCAAAGACGGTCCGGTCTTTAAATTTGGCGCGATTCACTTCCACGGCAGTGGCCTCGATGAAGACGAAATTCGTTCGACCATTCCGTTCAAGCCGGGGCAGCCGTTCAACGGTAAAACGGTTGACGACTTCCGCCTGGATCTGGTGCACCGCTTGAAGCGCCACGGCCTTCTGGACGCGAGCGTCACGACGGAAGCAAATCCGGATGACAGCAAGCGCGTGGTCGACGTCACGTACAACGTGATCCCAGGGGCCGTCTATAACTTTCAGACGCTGGACATTGACGGGCTCGACGTCACAAGCGAGCCGGCCATCGCAAGGCTCTGGGGAGAAAAACCGGGCAAGCCTTTCAACCCCGATTATCCCGATTTTTTCCTGAAGCGCGTTCAGGAGCAAGGGCTATTCGATAATCTGGCCGATACGCACTCCGACTATACAGCCGATGGCTCGACGCACAACGTGACCGTTCATTTGTATTTCAAGGGCGGCAAATCGAAAGCGGAAAAGGAACGCGCGAAGAAGGAAGAGGAAGAGAAGAGGAAGGGCGATGGAACCTGGAACCCTTGGCCCCTTCAATCTCTTCCGTTGACTTTACTTATGATCGCCTCCGGATCATAAACGCACCCTCCCCAAATTCCACCGCTGGCTTGTTGCAGCGCGGCCCATAGGCGCGTATCGTCCGGCAAATTCGGATCGGGGCGAAGATCGTTCCGCGCCCGCCGTTGAAGCAATCGGCGGTGGCCTTCTTCGGCATCGAACGATTCGCCGTTCTCGCCCACGAAATTTACGTGACCTTCCAGTTTATTGCGATCGATCGAAATCTCGATGATGTCGCCGTCGCGCAGCTTGCCAACGGGTCCGCCGGCGAGTGCCTCAGGCGAGGCGTGCCCTATGCACGCGCCGGTGGAAACGCCGCTAAATCGCGCGTCCGTGATGACGGCGACATGCTTGCCGAACGCCAGATGCTTCAGCGCCGAAGTGATTTGATAGGTCTCTTCCATTCCAGCGCCCATGGGTCCGCGGCAGATCAGCACCAGGACGTCGCCTTCTTTCACGCCTTGATTCTTTATTGCGGCGATCGCGTCGTGCTCGGTCACGAATACACGCGCGGGTCCGCGTATGCGATACACGCCGTCAGCATCCACCACGGACGGATCGATCGAAGTGCTTTTGACGACCGAGCCTTCCGGTGCCAGGTTCCCGTGAGGAAAACAAACAGTGGAGGTCAGGCCGCGCAATCGCGCGGAATCCGGCGAAAGGATCACGTCATCGGCGTCGATTCCATCGAGTTCCAGCAGCCGCGAACGGAACCGAACTCTTCGCTCCGATTGCTCCCACCAATCCAGCATCGCGTCGAGCGTTTCTCCGGACGCGGTCAGCGCTTTTGTGTTCAGCAGGCCGGAGCGCCGCAGATGAAGCATTACTTCCGGAACGCCGCCCGCGAGAAAGACCTGGACAGTGGGATGATTGCGTGGCCCATTAGGAAGAGCATCGACCAACCGAGGCGCGCTGCGGTTCACCCGATTCCATTCAGCAACCGTGGGCCGCCGCAAGCCAGCCGCGTGTGCGATAGCGGGAATGTGCAGCAACAAATTCGTCGAGCCGCCGAACGCTGCATGCAAAATCATGGCGTTTTCAATCGCGCTCTGAGTGATGATGTCGCGCGTTCGTATGCCCAGCTGTTCTAATCGCAAGACCGCCCGGGCAGTGCGGCGGGCCATATCGAGCCACACGGTCTGGCCCGAAGGCGCGAGCGCGGAATGCGTCAGCGCTAATCCCAGAGCTTCAGCCACCACCTGCGAAGTTGCCGCAGTCCCCAGAAATTGGCAGCCGCCGCCGGGCGACGCGCAGGCGCGGCAACCCGCGAGCGCAGCTTCTTCAAGTGAGATCTTGTGATGCGCGAACCGGGCGCCGATGCTCTGCACCTTTCCGGCATCTTCGCCATGCTCGGGCATCAGAGTAACTCCGCCCGGAACCAGGGCGCACGGTAGATCCGGCGTCCCGGCCAGCGCCATCATCATCGCCGGCAGGCCCTTGTCGCAAGTAGCGATCCCAATCACGCCGTGGCGGGTCGGCAGTGAGCGGATCAATCGCCGCAGGACGATCGCCGCATCGTTGCGATAGGGAAGCGAATCGAACATGCCCGTCGTGCCTTGCGTCCGGCCATCGCAAGGGTCGGTGCAAGCTCCAGCGAACGGAATTGCGCCGTGCGCCTTCAGCTCGCGCGCCGCTTCCGCAACCAGCAGTCCGACTTCCCAGTGGCCGGTGTGATAGCCCAATGCGATTGGCGTCCCATCCGGCGCTCGGACGCCGCCGTGAGTGCTCAAAATCAGCACCTGTTTGCCGCCCAGCGCTTGGGCAGCCCAGCCCATACCCGCGTTCTGGGTGAGCCCGAATAAATTGCCGGACGGTTCCTGGAGCAGCATCTCCGGCGTGATCGGAAGGGCGCCTTCCGGCCCGCGCGCGTGCGTCCGCACATCGAAAATGCCGGGATCGCCCGAATCGGTAATACTGGTGAGGTTCACGTACACTCAGATTTTCCTACTCTCATGCCGACTTCGGAGCGCCGCCTCATCGCCATTTATCCAGGTTCTTTCGATCCGCTCACAAACGGACATCTCGATCTCATCTCGCGCGGCAGCCGTCTAGTCGACCACCTCATCGTAGCGATACTCAATAACACCCAAAAGGGGCCGCTGTTCACGGTTGAAGAGCGCATCCAGATGGCCGGCGAGGCCACCTCGGATTTCTCGAATGTGGAAATCGATTCATTCGATGGCCTCCTGATCGATTACGCCGCCCGGCGTGGAGCGAACGCCATACTGCGCGGCATCAGGGCGATTTCCGATTATGAGACCGAGCTTCAGATGGCGCTCATCAATCGCCGGATGCGGCCGGAAACCGAAACCATTTTCCTGATGGCCCGCGAAGAGTATTCCTTCATCAGCTCGCGCATGATCAAGGAAATCTTCATGCTCCAGGGCGACGTTTCCAGCTTTGTGCCGCCAGCTGTTGCCAATCGTCTGCGCGCGAAAGCTTCCCACAACCAGTAAAATTAGAACTTATGATTCAAGCTGCCACTGAAATCGCGGAACGCATATCCACCATCAGCGTGTCGTCCACTTTAAAGGTCTCAGCCGATGCCGACCGGCTTCGCTGCGAGGGCGCCGACGTGGTGGATTTCGGAGCCGGAGAGCCGGATTTCCCCACGCCGGAGAATATCAAACAGGCGGCCATTGACGCAATCGCGGCGAACTTTACGAAATATACGAATGCCGGTGGCACGCCTGAACTTCGTCAAGCGATTTGCGACCGCCATCGCCAGGATTTCGACACGAACTATACGGCGTCCGAGTGCCTGGTTACGGTCGGCGGCAAGCACGCGATCTTCAATCTCACTCAGGCGCTGATCAATCCCGGCGATGAAGTCATCATCCCGGTCCCGTATTGGGTCACTTACAAAGATGTTGTGAGCTACGCAGGCGGCATTTGCGTGTTTGTTGAAACGGATGAAAGCACCGGTTTCGAAGTGAACGCAGAGATGATTGAGCGCCACATCACGGGTAAGACCAAGCTGGTGATAATCAACTCGCCTTCAAATCCCAGCGGAGCCGTGCTGTCGCGACAACAATTTCGCGACATTTTTGAGCTGACCTCGCGGCGCGGCATTTTCCTGATGACCGATGAGTGTTACTGCCACTTCCTCTACGACGACCAGCCTTTTTCCATCGCCGCGATGCCAGGAGCCAAGGAGACCGCGGTAGTCGCGGGCTCGTTATCGAAGACTTACTCCATGACCGGATGGCGCATCGGCTTCGCTCTCGCTCCCGCGCCCGTCATCGATGCCATGATGAAGCTCCAAAGCCACAGCACTTCGAATCCAACCTCCATCGCGCAGAAAGCCGCGCTCGAAGCGATGCGCGGGCCGCAGGATTCTGTTCCGAGGATGCTCGCGGAGTATCGGCGTCGGCGCGATTTCGTAATCAAGCGCCTGCGCGACATTCCCGGTGTGTCTATCGTTATGCCGAAGGGCGCGTTCTACGCGTATCCCAACATCAGTGTCGCGTACGACGGAGAGCGCGTCAAAAATTCACTTCAGTTCGCAAGCGAATTGCTGAGCCAGGAGCATGTCGCGGTGGTGCCCGGCGAAGCGTTCGGAACGAGTGACCACGTCCGCATTTCTTACGCTACATCCATGACTGAGTTGCAGCGCGGCTTGGACCGCCTCCACAAGTTCATTGACGGCCTTCGCGCCTAATCGGCAGAACGTCGGCCAGGGTAGTAGCACGAATGCTACAATCATGCTACTCGTATGCAGACCCTTACCAACAGGCATACGATTACCACCGCGTTAGTTGCTTTTTCGGTGCTTTGCCCTTATCTTGCTGTATGCGCCGATCCTCAGGGCGGCGTTTCGGGCAAGATCACTGATCCCAGCGGAGCCGCGATTCCAGGCGTCAGTGTCACAGCGCGCAATGTCGCCACCGGTACCGAGCGGAAGACAAAAGCAAACGGCCAAGGGTTTTACACTTTCACCTCGCTGCCGGTCGCCGATTATGACATCGTTATGCGGCAACCGGGGTTCGCAACGTATCGGCGGACCGGAGTTGTCATTAACGTCGATAGCGCCCTGGAAGTGGATGCCACGCTGCAGCTCGGCGCCGGCCGGCAGTCTGTGACCGTCTCTGAGTCTGCTGCACACGTCGAGACCAGCAGCACTGAATTAGGCGAGGTGATTACCGGCAAGGACGCCAGAGCCCTTCCGCTGAACGGGCGCAGCTACACGGATTTGCTCGGGCTACAGCCAGGAGTTGCGCCGCAAACAACCATTCAACCCAATTCGGTCATCATGACCGGTGTCAATACCTCGATTGCTCCGTCCGGAGACCTGAATCCGGGCACGATCTCGATCAACGGCATGCGTGAATTTGCCAACGGCTTCATATTGAACGGGAGCAATGTGGAAGAGCATGTAACCATGGGAACCGCTGTAGTTCCCAACCTCGACTCGATTGCCGAGCTCCGCATTCTCACGAGCAATTTTTATGCCGAGTACGGCGATTACGCGGGTGGCCAGGTCGTCGTGGCCACAAAATCCGGCACAAACCAGTTTCATGGCGATCTGTTCGAATTCTTGCGTAATACAGACCTCGACTCCCGCAACTTCTTCTCGCCGGATCGGGCTGAATATATCCAGAATCAGTTTGGAGGAACGTTCGGAGGACCGATCAAACGGGACAAGATTTTTTTCTTTGCGGATTACCAGGGCACGCGCCGAATGGAAGGGATCGACACGGGTCTGATCGCGGTTCCCTCGTTTGAGGATCGAACGGGTAACCTGTCCGATCTTGCGGGCTCACTGACCGGAACCGTCAACGGGCAAAACCTCGCAAGCATACTCTCGCAGCGTTTAGGCTATGCGGTCGCGCCAGGAGAACCCTATTACTTTGCCGGGTGCGCGACGTCCGCTCAGTGCGTGCTCCCGAATGCTCAGATTCCAAGAAGCGCGTGGTCGGCTCCCGCCCAGCATTTATTGCAGTACATTCCTGCGCCCAACACAGCGGGGAATTTTTTTACGACGTCGGCCTACAACGAGACGCTCAACGACGATAAAGGAGCGATTCGGCTGGACGCCGATACAAAATGGGGAACCCTTTCGGGCTACTACCTGAACGACACTTACTTTCTGGACAACCCATATCCAACCAATCACGCGGGCGCTAACGTTCCGGGCTTCAATGCTCTTTCCTATGGCCGGTCGCAGCTCATCACTCTAGCCGATACCAAGACGTTCGGGGCATCCGCGGTAAATGACGTTCGCCTCAGCTTCGTGCGAGACGCAAACACGCTCGGCCAGCCGGTCGGAGGCACAGGCGTCAGCTTGGCGTCGCAGGGCTTCCTGACGGGAGCCGGAACGCTCGGCATTGTGCCGCTCGATCCTCAAATAGAAGGTGTCGAAAACGTCGTGTTTGACAATTTCACGATGGGTCTCAATATCACGGGACTGACGCAAATCGATAACACTTTCCAGGGGAGCGACGGATTTTCAAAGGTTCTCGGCACGCATACCCTGAAAATGGGCGGAGAGTTCCGGGCCATTCAAGTCAATGACAATCCCGACTTCATTTATAACGGGAGCTTCTCCTTTTTCGGATCTGAAACCGGATCAGACTTTGCCGACTTTCTGCTTGGAATTCCAAGCAATTTCGCCCAGGGCCAAGGACAAGCAATCTACGAGGGCAACAAGTATGCGGGCGCCTATATTCAGGACAGTTGGCGCGCGCGAAAGCGCCTGACGCTCAATTACGGCCTGCGCTGGGACAGAATCAGCCCGTGGTCCGAAAAGTACAACCAGATCCAAACTCTCGCGCTTGGGCAGCAGTCGATTGTTTTTCCCACCGCGCCCAAAGGCCTTGTCTTTCCGACTGATCCGGGCATTCCCAATACGCTTGCGCCGGCCCGCAACGATTTTTCTCCGCGCCTCGGCGTCGCTTATGCGCCCGATTTTGGTGACGGGCTTCTAGGGAAGCTGCTGGGCAAACCAGGAACCGTCAGCATTCGCGCCGGCTACGGCATCTTCTACACCGCCATCGAGGGCCTGTCCATCGGCGTGGATAGCGCCAATATCCCCTACGGATATTCGTTCACAAGCCCTGCTCCGCCGCTCTTCAGCACGCCATATATAACCGCCGCCGACGGCCAAAGCAACGGCCAGCCTTATCCACTGCCGTTTCCGCCGCTCAACACTACGGCAAAAAATCCCGATTCCAGCTTAAATTTCTCGCGCTATGAACCGGATCCGTTCGGAGCCACCCTCAATCCAGGAATCAAGACGCCGTACGGAGAAGACTACTCATTCACGATCGAGCGCCAATTCGGGAAAGACAATGTAGTTAGCGCCGCTTATGTCGGCACGCAGGCCCATCATTTGTTAGTGGTTCTCGAAGAGAATCCTGGGAATCCGGCTCTATGCCTAAGCTTGAGTCAACCGAGCGAAGTCATGCCGGGCACTCCCACGTGCGGACCATTTGGCGAAAGCGGGGTTTACATCAGCCGATCCGGACAAGTCTACAACGGAACACGAGGTCCGTTTGGTTCTGCGTTCACCAGCGCGACCACAGAACATGCCATGGCCAATTCCGCCTACAACGCTCTCGAGACTACGTTCCGGCATAGCAGCGGACGTTTAGAGTTTCTGGCAAGCTATACCTTCAGCAAGTCGATGGATCAATCGTCCAGCCTGGCGGAAGAGATCAATCCTCTAAACTATGCGTTGAGCAGAACTCCTTCAGCCTTCGATATCGCGCAGAATTTCGTCGGCAGTTATAGCTATGAACTGCCTCTAGACAAGCTCTTTCGCCGGTCAAACCGGCTGACCGGGGGCTGGGCTCTCACAGGCATCACCCGCTTCAGCACCGGTTTTCCCGTGACTTTGTTCAACAATGGAGACACCTCCTTACTTGGAACCGAACCGAACGGCGTCAACAACTACGGAGTGGACTTGCCCAATTACTCGCCGGGTCCGTTGAACCTCAATGGCAATCCCCGCAACCGGCTGCCGTATTTCAATACGTCGCTGTTTAGCGTTCCGCCCCTTGGCTCAACTGGTACCGCCGCGCATCGCTTCTTCTATGGTCCCGGGATGGAGAACTTCGACATCGCGCTTTTGAAGAATTTGCCCGTTACGGAAGCAAAATCGATCCAACTCAGGCTGGAGACGTTCAACACCTTTAACCATGCGCAGTTCTTCGGCGCCGGTGCGGTGAACGGAATAATCGGGAGTTCGTCGTTTGGCCGGGTCGTGAGCGCGGACTCGCCTCGTCTTGTGCAGCTTGCCGCGCGATTTATTTTCTGAAACAGCTTTGCGCTTAATTAGCGCTCATCGCCGATTCGAAATGTACGTTGATGAAGAGATTCTCTCCTGAGCGCCAGCCATGACGGCCGTCGTTGTCTACTGCGCAACGAATATAGATAGAATTCTTAACATCGGAAAATTATGAAATACATCCTGGTTGCATTCTTTGGCGTACTCCTGGCGCAAGACCGCATGCCCCCCGAGATCTCTGCGGATCTTACGGGTCATTGGTCCGCGACAACACACACCTCCGGCGGCCAAACCCGCGAAATTTCGCTTTGGGTCAAGGGCCAAGGTGATGTTCTAACCGGCTACATGTCGACGAATCAAGGAGACATGCCCATCAGCAACGGCAAGATCGTGGGCAGCGAGATTTCGTTTGTCATCGTTCGCGATAACTTCGGCGAAGAGCGTAGAACAACGTACACGGGGAAGGTGACGGATGGCGTTCTTACTCTGCACATGCCAGGCGCGGGCGGCGGGTCGGGCCGCGATTTAGAATTCAAACGACTTTCCACTGAGCCTCCCAAGCCCTTGCCGCCGCCTCCGCAGAAAATATTTTTGCCTCCAGCGCCGGACGTGCCATCGAACGGACTGGCAAAAACACCTCCCATGGGCTGGAATAGCTGGAATAAGTTCGCCGGCAAGGTCACGGATCAACTGGTTCGAGAAACCGCCGACGCGATGGCGCGGAATGGCATGAAGGACGCGGACTACGTTTATGTCAACATCGACGATACCTGGGAAGGCGCCCGCGATGAGCAAGGGAATATTCGCACCAACGACAAGTTCCCCGACATAAAGGCGTTAAGCGATTACATTCACAGCAAGGGCCTGAAACTAGGCATCTATTCGTCGCCGGGACCGAAAACTTGCGCGGGCTACGAAGGCAGTTTCAAGCATGAAGAGCAGGACGCGAAGACCTTCGCAGCCTGGGGCATCGATTATTTGAAATACGATTGGTGCAGCGCGACCGAGGTTTACGACTATCACTCGATGCGCGCCGTCTACGCCAAAATGGGGCAGGCGCTGCTTGATTCCGGCAGGCCGATTGTTTATAGCCTCTGCCAATACGGCGTGTTTCACGGCCCGCAATGGGGAGCGAAAGCGGGCGGCAATCTCTGGCGTACGACGGGCGATATCAGCGATTCTTGGGCCTCCATGTCTCACATCGGTTTCGATTTGCAATTGGAACTTGCGCAATATGCGGGCCCGGGCCATTGGAACGATCCCGACATGCTGGAGATCGGCAACGGCGGAATGACGGACACCGAGTATAGGACGCACATGAGCCTGTGGAGTCTCTTGGCCGCGCCATTACTCGCGGGCAACGATCTTCGCGATGTACCGCCGAACATCATAGAGATCCTGACGAATAAAGAAGTGATCGCGATAGATCAGGACGCGCTGGGAAAAGAAGCTAAGCGCGTAGCGAAAGATGGCGATCTCGAGGTTTGGGCGCGGCCGCTTTCCGGCGGGGCGCATGCCGTGGGACTTTTCAATCGTGGTGCAGCAACGGCCAAAGTAACGGCCCGGTGGAGCGATGTCGGCGTGAAGGGCAAGGCTCACGTTCGCGATCTCTGGACGCACGCCGATCGAGGGCAGATTTCTGATCACTTCTCAGCCGATGTTCCCTCGCATGGAGTTGTCTTGATCAGAATCGAGCCATAACATCACCATTTTCG
>JBAUUG010000387.1:0-15561 GCA_049582585.1 Bryobacteraceae bacterium
GAAAAAAAGTGTTCGAAGGACGGTTGCAGAAGCCGTTCGCTTTAGATCAAGCTGGATTAGATCAAGCCGGAACGGTTGGGCAGGTTGGTCAAGAGAAATCCCCGTTCGGCATCAATCTAGATATCAACTATCCGAAGGCGGATGTCGGTGATCTTTTTGCCGCGGTTCAGAAAGCCGAGACGAATTGGCGCAATGCCGGACCAGAAGCATGGGTCGGGGTGGCGCTTGAGACTCTCGTCCGGCTCAATAAGAGAAGTTTTGAGATCGCTTATGCGGTGATGCATACCACGGGACAAGCGTTCATGATGGCTTTTCAGGCCGGCGGCCCGCACGCGCAGGATCGCGGGTTAGAGGCGGTTGCGTACGCCTGGTCGGAGATGAGCCGGATTCCGAAAACAGCTACTTGGGAAAAACCGCAGGGCAAGAACGAGCCGCTGAAGATGGAGAAGCGCTACCGCATCGTTCCGCGCGGCATCGGGCTGGTGATCGGCTGTTGCACATTTCCCACCTGGAACAGCTACCCGGGGCTGTTTGCGAATCTCGCAACCGGGAATGCAGTGGTAGTCAAACCGCATCCCGGCGCGATTCTGCCGCTCGCGATTACGGTTGAAGTCGCTCGAGAAGTGCTGGCCGAGGCTGGCTTCGATCCCAACGTGGTCACGCTGATTGCTCATGAAAAGGGCGATGACGTGGCGCAAAAGCTTGCGCTGCGGCCTGAAATAAAGGTGATCGATTTTACAGGCAGCCCGGCCAACGGACTCTGGCTGGAAGAGAACGCGCGACAAGCGCAAGTGTTCACCGAAAAAGCCGGAGTGAATCCCATCGTTATCGATTCCACCAGCGATTTCAAAGGGATGGCGCGCAACATCGCGTTCTCGCTCTCGCTTTACTCGGGGCAGATGTGCACGGCCCCGCAAAATATTTACGTTCCGAAAGATGGAATCGATACTCCGGAAGGGCATCTCGGCTTCGATCAAGTCGCTGCGGCGATCGGCGACGCAATCAGTAAGCTGCTGGGCGATCCGGCACGCGCTGTCGAGGTATTGGGAGCAATCCAGAATGAGACGATCCTGCAGCGAATCGACGACGCGCGCTCGCTCGGCGAGATCATCGTCGATAGCCAAACCATGGCGCATCCGCAGTTCAAGAATGCGCAAATTCACACGCCTCTGTTGTTGAAGACGGACGCGAGGGACGAATCGAAGTTCATGCGTGAGCTTTTTGGCCCAATCGCATTCGTGATTGCGACCAAAGACACTGGGCACAGCATCGCGCTTGCGAGACGCGGGGCGATAGAACACGGGGCGATTACGATGTCGGTTTATTCAATCGACGATGCGGTTCTCGATCAAGCTCGCGATGCGGCGGCTGAAGCCGGCGTCGCGCTTTCCTGCAATCTGACCGGCAACGTATTCGTGAACCAATCCGCCGCGTATAGCGATTTCCATGCTACCGGCGCGAATCCGGCGGCCAATTCTTCGTTGACGGATACTGCATTCGTAGCGAATCGTTTTCGTGTAGCGCAGAGCCGCGCGCACATTTAGATGGGTAGAGTTTATTCAATAGACGGAATCGTTCCGGTGGTGCATGAGACCGCGTTCGTGCATCCGGCGGCGGTCCTGATCGGCGATGTGATCGTCGGCGCCGGTTGTTATGTCGGGCCGAATGCTTCCTTGCGCGGCGATTTTGGCCGCGTGATTTTGGAAGAGGGCAGCAATCTGCAGGACACCTGCGTCATGCATAGCTTTCCCGGAATGGATACAGTGATCGAGGTGAATGGGCACATTGGTCACGGAGCAGTGCTGCACGGCTGCCGCATCCAGCGCAATGTCATGGTGGGCATGAACGCCGTCGTGATGGATGGCGCGGAAATTGGTGAATCGAGCATCGTGGCCGCGCTGGCATTTGTCAAGTCGAATGAAAAGATCCCGGCGCGCAGCTTAGTGATCGGAATGCCCGCAAGAGTTCTGCGTCAATTGACCGACGAAGAGATCGCCTGGAAGAGCAAGGGAACGGCGGTTTATCAGAAACTCGCGAAACGCAGCAGGGAGACGATGCGGGAAGTAGAACCCCTGCGGGAGATGGAGCCTGACCGCAAGCGAGTGATCGAGCTGGGCTTCGAGCCGCTTTACAAATCGAGAAAACGATGAGCTTCGGGACCATCCTGTTCGCGATTGAAAATGCGGCGGCGCGGCTGACGCTGAACCGGCCCGAGAAACTGAACAGCTTCAACGTTCAGATGCACACGGAAATCCGCGCTGCGCTCGATGAGATGGAACGTGACGGAAGCGCTCGGGTTCTGTTGATTACCGGTGCGGGGCGCGGCTTTTGCGCGGGGCAGGATCTCTCCGATCGCGCAACAACGCTTGATCTCGGAGCGTCAATTGAGAATTACTACGCGCCTCTCGTCCGCCGGCTGCGATCGCTTACTATTCCGGTGGTTTGCGGGGTGAACGGCGTCGCAGCCGGAGCGGGCGCGAATCTTGCGTTCGCCTGCGATATTGTGATTGCCGCGAAATCGGCAAGCTTCATCGAGTCATTCTGCAAGTTGGGTCTGGTTCCCGATACGGGCGGAACTTATTTTCTTCCACGTTTAATAGGAACAGCGCGCGCAATGGGTTTCGCGCTGCTGGGCGAAAAGCTCCCTGCCCAGCAAGCCGCCGAATGGGGCTTGATTTGGAAATGTGTCGATGACGAGCAATTCCGATCGAGCATAGATCAGCTTGTCGCGCATTTGGCCTCGGCGCCGACCCGAGGTCTAGGGCGAATCAAGCAAGCCATCTACAGCTCGGCGAAGCACACGCTCGATCGGCAACTGGATCTCGAACGGGACTTCATGCGGGAATTGGGGTATTCAAACGATTTTCGGGAAGGCGTGGCTGCTTTCCTCGAGAAGCGTGTACCGCAATTTACGGGCAAGTAATGATTGCTGTGGTCGGCAGCGGCGTGATGGGCGCCGGCATTGCGCAGGTCGCGGCCGCTGCCGGTCACACTGTGAAACTGTACGACGTCAGAGCGGAAGCGGTGGACAAAGCGATCCAATCTATTCAGAAGAAGGCGCCCACCGCGCGAGTTGAGCGCGCCGGCGACATTCGAGAGCTGGCCGGAAGCAAGCTGGTGATCGAAGCCGTGGTCGAGGATCTCAGTGTGAAACAACGGCTATTCGCCGAATTGGAAACCGTTGTGGATGGGGATTGCATTCTTGCGACCAATACTTCCTCCCTTTCGATCACCGCCATTGCAGCCGGCCTAAAGCGTCCCGCTCGCGTGGTGGGGATGCATTTTTTCAATCCCGCGCCGGTGATGGAACTGGTTGAGGTAATTAGCGGGCTCGCGACCGATCGCAACTGCGCCGAGGCAGTATACGCGACTGCGGCGCAATGGGGAAAAACGCCGGTCTATGCGAAATCAACTCCGGGCTTCATCGTCAATCGGATCGCGCGGCCCTATTACGGCGAGGCTCTACGTCTGCTGTCGGAAGGAGCCGCAAGTCCCGCATCTCTTGACGCGATCATGCGGGAATCGGGCGGATTTCGCATGGGTCCGTTCGCGCTAATGGATCTGATCGGGAACGATGTGAATTTCGCCGTGACGCGATCCGTGTTCGAGGCGTACTTCGGAGATCCGCGATTTACACCGTCATTGATCCAGAAGGAACTCGTCGAAGCCGGCTTTCTGGGTAGAAAATCGGGGCGCGGATTCTTTGAATATGGGGAGAATGCGGAGCGTGGAGAGCCGGTGACCGAACCACCCGCGCCTCCTCCAAAACACGCCAATGACGTAATCATACTCTTAACGGACGGCCGCACGGCTACGCAACGGGCGCACGAAACCGGTATCGACGATCTGGTGCTTGTAGATCTCGCGCTCGATTATGGGAAGGCTGCACGCGTTGCGGTCGCGAAGGCTCGCCAGTGCAGCGAGTGCGCCTATCGTGCGGCGGCCGGAGCGCTTCAAGACGCAGGTTACGCCGTTACTCCGATGCGCGATCTGCCGGGTATGGCGGTCATGCGGACTGTCGCCATGCTGGTGAATGAAGCGGCGGATGCGGTCAACCAGGGAGTCTGCACAGTCGACGCAGTGAATACGGCCATGCGCAAGGGAGTCAATTACCCGCTCGGTCCGCTCGAGTGGGGAGACCGCATCGGCATACCGAAAATCCATCGCGTCCTTATAAACCTCGCTGCGCATTACGGCGAGGATCGCTATCGCGTGTCTCCATTGATTCGCGAGCTGCTCTGGAGCGGAAAGAAATTCGAAAACTTCGAGAACTTCAATGACTGATGCGTTTATCTGCGATGCGGTGCGGACGCCCTTTGGCCGCTATGGCGGAGCGCTGTCATCGATAAGGACCGACGATCTTGCGGCGATCCCAATTCGGGCGCTCATGGCGCGGAATCCGCAGGTAGACTGGCAAGCGCTCGACGATGTGCTCTTGGGGTGCGCGAACCAGGCCGGCGAAGACAATCGCAACGTGGCGCGCATGGCTGTTTTGTTGGCGGGCCTTCCGCAAGAGGTTCCGGGCTCGACAATCAATCGCCTCTGCGGATCGAGCATGGACGCCGTCGCCATTGCCGCACGCGCCATCAAGTGCTGCGAAACCGAATTGACGATTGCCGGCGGCGTGGAGAGTATGTCGCGCGCTCCCTTCGTGATGGGCAAAGCTGAAACGGCTTTCAGCCGGACGGCGGAGATTTTCGACACCACGATCGGATGGCGATTCGTGAATCCGGCAATGAAGTGCAAGTACGGAATCGATTCGATGCCGGAAACGGCCGAGAACGTAGCGGAAGATTTTCAGATTTCCCGCGAAGATCAAGACGCATTCGCACTGAGAAGCCAGCAGCGATGGGCGAAAGCGCAGGCGGACGGCTTTTTTCAGGGCGAAATCATAGAGGTCGCGGTTCCGGCGAAAAAAGGCGAGACGAAGGCGCTCCAAATTGATGAGCATCCGCGCCCGGATACAGGTCTGGAAGCGCTTGCCGGGCTGAAACCCATTGTGAAGCCTAACGGCACTGTCACCGCAGGCAATGCATCCGGCATAAACGATGGCGCCTGCGCGGTCCTTCTGGCTTCTAAAGAAGCAGTTCGAAAACATGGACTGACGCCGCGGGCACGGCTAGTCGGATCGGCTGTTGTAGGCATCGCGCCTAGAATTATGGGCTTGGCTCCTGCGCCTGCTTCCGCCAAAGTTCTGGCGAAGGCAGGCCTTCGACTCTCCCAAATGGATCTGATCGAATTGAACGAAGCGTTCGCATCCCAATCGCTCGCGGTACTGCGAGCTTTGGGATTGCCGGACGACGCGGAACACGTGAATCCGGCGGGCGGCGCGATTGCGATCGGTCATCCGCTTGGCGCGAGCGGCGCGCGTCTCGTTACTACAGCCGTTTATCAATTAGAGAAGATGCAAGCTCGTTACGCGCTGTGCACGATGTGCATCGGAGTCGGGCAGGGTATCGCGATGATTTTGGAGCGCTGCGGTTAACGCGCGCTAGGCGCGGACCGCTTCTTCGACGGTTGGATAAAAACGTAAGATTGTATCGAGCAAGCTGACGTGAAAGGCTTGGAATACCTGCTTAGTTGCGCCAGCCATGCGCATTTCAGCTCCCGCTGACCCAATCTTGTTGTAACTGGAGATGAAGCGGCCGATGCCCGTGCTATCAATGCTGGAGATGCCGGTGAGATCGAAAATGATGGTTCGCTTTCCCTGGCTCAGCAGCTCGTCCACAAGGCTGGTGATTGCGCCAGTGTTCGTACCCAACATCAACTTACCCGCGAGTGTTACCACCACGACGTCGGGAGCGATCTCTTGATGACTGATCTCCATGACTCGGAATTGACTAGTGTACGCCCCGTGACGCGCCGTCAACTGCTTCTGATGGGATCCGCAGGTGTTCTCCTCGCCGCGACAAACGAAGCATCTCGTCTTTCAGTCGAAGCGTACATATTTCAGCAATACGCGTCCCGCCAGGGAAAGCCGTTGGCAGCCGTCCTTGACGAAGTTTTTGCGATGGCGCGCAATGCGGGATTTACAAACATCGAATTGAATCAGGAGTTCTTTACGCCTGCGTTGCGCGATCGCACATTGGCGCTGGTTCGTTCGAATCATCTGCGAATGCCATCGGTCTATGTTGGCGGCGCCATGCACGAGAAGACACAAGCGGATCAAACCATTCAACGAGCGTTAGAGATAGCTGGCATTTGCAAGCCGTTTGGATGTATCGGGGTGGTGCACAATCCCGATCCGAAGCCCGCGCACGCCGAGAAATCGGATGAGGAGCTCACGATCCAAGCAGAATCGCTGAACCGCATGGGCCGCGCCCTGGCGCGAAACGGGTTTCAATTACGAGTCCATCATCACACGCCGGAGTTGGTCGACAACGCTCGCGAGTGGCGCCAGATTCTCCGAAATACGGATGGGCAGTACGTCTCGCTTTGCGAGGATCTGGATTGGTCGCATCAGGGCGGGTTTGATCCCTTGGCGATGCTGAAGGAAGAAGGAGCGCGCGTCACCGAGATCCACGTTCGGAGCTCGAAAGACAAGCTTTGGCTGGAATCTCTGCAGGATGGAGACATTGACTATTCGCGGGTAGCTGCGTTCTTAAACAAAACAGGATGGCGGCCGCTGATTGTTGTCGAACTGGCGTATCGAGAGGATACGGTGGTGACGCGGCCGCTTGGAGAAGATCTTCGATTGAGCCGGATCTACGCTGAGCGGGTATTCGGTGTAAAAGCGTAATCTTCGATATAATTGTCTAATCCTTAGTCGCTTCCTTTTCCCAGTTTTGGCGTTCGGCGCTGCGTTGCATGCGGCAACGCCCGGTGTAGATTTTGACCGGCAAGTCAGGCCGATTCTCTCCGATAACTGCTTCACATGTCATGGACCCGATGAAAAACATCGGATGGCGAATCTTCACTTCGACACCAAGGAAGGCGCTTTCGCGAAGCCCGGCGTCATTGTTCCCGGCGATTCCGCTCACAGCAAGATGTACCTGCGAGTCGGCAATCCGACGGAGAGCATGCGCATGCCCCCAACGTATTCCGGTCGCAAGCTCACGCCCGCTCAGATAGAAATCATAAAAAACTGGATCGATTCCGGCGCGAAGTGGGAGACCCATTGGGCGTTCGTAGCGCCCAAGAGGCCCGATTTGCCCGCGGTTCAAGATGCATCTTGGGTGAAGACGCCTATCGATCGATTTGTCCTCGCAAAACTGGAGAAAGAGGGCTTGAAACCGTCTCCTGAAACTGACAAAGCGACTTTGCTTCGCCGAGTTACTTTTGACCTCACGGGACTGCCTCCCACCCTCGCCGAGTTGAAATCGTTTCTGGCGGATAGATCACCGCAGGCTTATGAGAAAGTGGTGGACCGTCTGCTCGCTTCTCCGCACTACGGCGAGCGCATGACCATGCAGTGGCTTGATTTCGCCCGCTACGCGGACACTCATGGGTATCACATTGACAGCGCGCGGGAAATGTGGCCGTGGAGAGATTGGGTGATTGAGGCGTTCAACCGCAACATGCCTTACGACGAGTTCACGGTGGAGCAAATTGCCGGCGACCTGCTGCCGCACGCGACGCAATCGCAGATGATCGCGACCGGCTTCAATCGGAATCACATGATCAATTTCGAAGGCGGCGCGATTCCGGAAGAGTACCAGAACGAGTACATTGTCGACCGGATCGAGGCGACGTCAACGACGTGGCTGGGCGTAACGCTCGGCTGCGCTCGCTGCCACGATCATAAATACGATCCGCTCAGGCAGAAAGACTTCTACAGCTTCGGCGCATTCTTCAATAGCGTCCCGGAACAAGGCTTGGATGGATACAAGGGCAATGCCGTTCCTTTCCTGCAATTGCCGAGCAAGAAGCAAGCCGAGATGAAGGATCTGCTTCTGAAAGCGATCAAAGAGAAAGACGCCGAGATCGCGGAGGCGCAGATCGCTTGGGAGCGGGAGCAAGGCGAGATGCCGGTTTCGGATATTACTTCCGGGCTGGTTGCGAAGTACACGTTCGAAGATTCGGTAGCCGCCAAGATCGTAAGCGGAAAACTCACCTACGTCGATGGCCGAACCGGCCGCGCAGCGAACCTCGATGAGGAGCCGCAGCTTTCGTTCGGCAATGTCGGCAAATTCCATACGGCTGAGCCGTTTACGATTTCGCTGTGGTTGAAGCCCGATGGTCCGTCCGGGATGGCGGTTCTTCAGCGTTACGAGAAGTCTCCCAAGGCGGGACCGGGCTACGAAGTTACGCTCGATTACTGCGCGAAAGACAATTGCAACGTGATCGTGCGGCTGCGCATCGATGGGCCCGATTCCGGCGTAGAAGTGAAGTCCCAGCGCGGAGTGACCCTTGAGAAATGGAATCATCTCGCGGTTTCTTACGACGGCTCGGGGAAGGCGAAGGGCGTTCAGATTTACGTCAATGGGTCCAACGTGCCGACGGATATCGTCACCGACAGGCTGACCGCAACCAGCTTCGACAAAGGGGATTTGCAGATCGGCGATAAGGATTGGGGCACTCCGTTTAAGGGTCATATCGGAGATCTGCGCTTTTATAATCGCCGCCTTTATGCGAATGAAGCGCTGGAACTGGGACTGCTGACTCCGCTGCATCAAGTACTGGAGATTGCGGTCGATCACCGGTCGGAAGATCAGAAGAAATGGGTTCGTGAATACTTCGTGAATGAAGTAGCGAATCATCGGGAGAAGCAGCTCAACATCGACTTTCAGTCGCTGAATAAGGGACTGGAAGAGATCAATCGCGAGATCCCTTCAACGATGATCATGGCGCAATCGGACAAGCCGCGCGAGACGTTTGTCCTGGGTCGCGGCGATTACAGAAATAAGGGCGAGAAGGTAGAGCCGAACACTCCCGCCGTGCTCCCGCCGCTGCCCAAAGATGCGCCAAGGAATCGCTTGACCCTCGCGAAATGGCTAGTGGACCCAGGCAATCCATTAACCGCGCGTGTTGCGGTGAATCATTTCTGGCAGATGTATTTCGGCATGGGGATTGTGAAGACAAGCGAGGACTTTGGCTCGCAAGGAGATCCGCCGAGCAATCAAGAGCTGCTGGATTGGCTGGCGACGGAATTTATTCGCACCAACTGGGATGTGAAAGCGATGCAACGGTTGATTGTGACGTCGGCAGTCTACCGGCAATCGTCGAAAGTGTCGCCGGAGCTGCTGGAGAAAGATCCGGAAAATCGGCTCTTGGCGCGAGGACCGCGATTCCGGTTGCCTGCCGAGATGATACGCGACAACGCGCTGTATATCAGCGGGCTATTCAACGATAAGATCGGTGGGCCGAGCGTATTTCCATATCAGCCGAAAGGGTTGTGGGAAGAGATGGCGTTCGGCGGGGATTTCTCAGCACAAACGTATGAGCAGAGCCACGGCTCCGACCTGTATCGGCGCAGCATGTACACGTTCTGGAAGCGGACGGTTCCGTTCCCCTCGCTAAACACGTTCGACGCGCCGGATCGCGAGAAATGCACCGCGCGACGGGGGATCACCAACACGCCTCTGCAGGCCCTGGTGTTGATGAACGATCCGGCTTACGTTGAAGCGGCCCGGGCGCTCGCCGAGCGTGATCTCGCGCAGGCAGGCGGGAGTGAAACAGATCGAATCCGGTACGCGTTTCGTCTTGCGACGGATCGGGATCCTTCGTCCCAGGAGTTTGAAATTCTCGACGGTCTATATAAGAAGGAGCTCGCTCATTACGAGTCGGACAAGGCTGCTGCCTCGAAGCTGATCACGGTGGGCGAGTCGAAAGCGAACACGAAATTTCAGCCGGCAGAGCTCGCCGCATGGACACTCGTGACCAGCACGATTCTGAACATGGACGAAGCGATAACCAAGAATTGAGAAATCAGCATGGATCCTGTACGTGAACGTGAACTTACTCTGACACGCCGGCAGTTGTTCGGCCGAGGCAGTAAAGGAATCGGCGTGATGGCGCTGGCGTCGATACTGAATCCGCGGCTCTTCGCTGAGGGACAGGCTCCATTGACTGCCGTCCATGCGAGCGACAGCTCAGTCGGTTTTGGAGGCCTTCCCGGCCTTCCGCATTTCGCGCCGAAAGCGAAGCGCGTCATCTTCCTGCACCAATCGGGCGCGCCGTCTCAGATCGACTTGTTCGACTACAAGCCGAAGCTGATGGAAATGGCCGGATCGGAACTGCCGGATTCAGTACGCCAGGGACAGCGCATCACGGGCATGACTTCGGGGCAGAATTCACTGCCGATCGCGCCGTCTATTTTCAAATTCAGCCGGGCCGGCGAGAGCGGTACATGGATCAGTGAACTGCTTCCACACACGGCCAAGATCGTGGATGACATCAGCATCGTGAAGACGATCAACACGGACGCGATCAATCACGATCCAGCGATCACGTTCCTGCAAACCGGGTTTATGCAACCTGGCCGGGCCAGCATGGGTTCCTGGGTGACATACGGACTCGGCAGCGAGAACCAGAACCTGCCTGCGTTCGTTGTGCTGATCTCGCAGGCGAATGCGCTGAATCGAGATCAGCCGCTGTTCACGCGGCTTTGGTCGAGCGGGTTTCTGCCATCGAAATATCAAGGCGTGCGGTTTCGGGCGTCGGGGGATCCGGTACTGTTCCTTGCCAATCCCGACGGCATTGATGGGGAGACGCGCCGGGCCATGCTCGATTCGCTCGCGGAGCTAAATCACGTTGCTGAAACGAACTATGGCGATCCTGAGACCAACGCTCGCATTGCTCAATATGAGATGGCGTATCGGATGCAGACATCCGTGCCCGATTTGACAGATCTGTCGAAAGAGCCGGCGAGTACTTTTGAACTCTACGGACCCGATTCACGCAAGCCGGGCACGTATGCCGCGAATTGTTTGATGGCGCGGCGATTGGCTGAACGCGGAGTCAGGTTCATTCAGCTTTATCATCGCGGGTGGGACCAACACAATGATCTGCCGCGGGATCTGGCGCTGCAATGTCAGGGGACGGATCAAGCATCGGCAGCGCTGGTGAGCGACCTTAAGCAGCGCGGATTGCTTGAAGACACGCTGGTGATCTGGGGCGGAGAATTCGGGCGCACCGTGTATTGCCAGGGGCAACTCACTAAGACCAATTACGGGCGCGATCATCACCCTCGGTGCTTCTCGATGTGGTTTGCAGGCGGGGGAATGAAGCGAGGGACGGTTTATGGGGAGACGGACGATTACTCTTACAATGCGGTCGCGGATCCGATGCCGATTCATGATGTGCAGGCTACGATTTTGCATTGTCTCGGCATTGACCATACACGGTTGACTTATAAGTTTCAGGGGCGGCATTTCAGGTTGACGGATATTGCAGGGAATGTGAATAGCAAGATTCTGGCTTGAGCGCCGCCGCTTGCTTACGCGCGCGGTTCCGTTAGTGTTCGTGGACGCAGTCCGGAAAACTGCTCATAGCGGTGTTTCCCTTGTAGCCCAGCTCGTCGATCAGGCCGATTTTCGAGGTGTAGTACCCGTCTGCGGTTAGCCTCTTGAGCAAGGCGAAGGCTTGCACGCTGCGGCTCCGATTGGTATCGGTATCCGAGGCTTCGCAGAGCGGCTGTAAGATCGAGAGCTGCTGTTCCTCCGGAAGATCGATGAATCTACCGCCAGCTTGCGAATCGAGCCAGCGAAGGCCGTCCGCAACTAAGAGCTGCTGATCCAAGTCTCTGCCGATTACCAAATCGATGTAGGCGGGGACACCTGCGCCGATCGCGCCGGGGGTATCCGTTTCGGGGATGATCAGGTCCGCGATGCGCGAGATGAGTTGAAAATCGGCGTCATTGAAGAATCGAGAAGATGGAACGTGCTGGTGAGCGTGCTCGGTTTGGCCGAAGAGCTCGTCGCCCGCGAACGGGTACGCGCAGGTTGCTCCAATGGCTCCGATGATTTTGAGCACAGAGCGGCGGTCGGTAGAATAGGTGGCCATTAGACTTCTCGTTTCTGTAGACGATCGGCGATGTGATCGGCAGTGCGAGACGCAAGGGCCATGATCGTCAAGGTTGGATTCTTTTCGGATGCGGAGGGGAAGACGCTCGCGTCCACGACATATAAATTGGGCACATCGTGCGAGCGGCAGAACGCGTTTACGACGGATCTTTTCGGATCGTTGCCCATACGGCAGCCGCCTATCTCGTGATTGGTAGTGGGCTCGGTGCTGATGGAATGAATCTGGCCGTTGCTCGCCTCGATGATGGCCTTGCACCAAGCGTTCATATCATTGTGAAGCTTCCAATCGGAATCTGAGAGCTTCCAATGACGCCGAGCGCGCGGAAGACCGCACGTATCGAGATAGCCGTAATCGAGATCGATATAGCTGTCCCGGTTCGGAAGCATTTCCTGATACGGAGCAAAGGTGAGATAGGCGGGGTAGCGGGCTTTGACGGTCTCTTTATAGGATTTGCCCATTCCATGCACATTGCGCGCCCAGCCGACCGAGCGATGATTCTGGTAATTGAACTGGATTCCGAAGCTGCGCGGATAATCACGCTTCTTTGCGTGCATGAACGAGGGGATGTAAGCGTGATCGAGGAAGCCTTCATCGTTGATGGACGGCTTGCCGATGAAGTCTTCGAGAAAGAATTCGAATCCGGAGTTGATGTGCGGGATGAAGTTTTTCCCGAGCTCGCCGCTCGAGTTTCCGAGGCGCGACATCATGAGCAGAGCCACGCTTTGAGCGCAAGCGCAGGCGACGACTACGACTCGTCCTTTTGCGATGGCCTGCGCGCGGGTTTCGCGATCGAAATATCGGACTTCTTTCACGCGGGCTTCATCGGACGCCGCGAGCTCATAAACCACGCTGTTCTGCCGAAGCGTGAGCTTGCCGGTTTTCAGAGCGGGGATCATTTGAACATCGAAGGAATTGTATTTGGCGGCGACATCGCAACCCGCCATGCAATTGCCGCAGAAGTGACAAGCCGGACGAGTCTTTGTGGCTTTACTCAGCGTGGCCTTGCGAACGTGGATGACCGGGATGCCGAGTCTCGCCGCGCCGTTCTTGACGGCGATATCGGTGCATTTCATGGGGACGGGCGGAAGGAAGACGCCGTCGGGAAGATCTTCGAGACGATCGTAGTTGCCGCAGACGCCGACTTCCCGCTCGATGCGGTCGTAATAGGGCGCGAGATCGGCGTAATCGATGGGCCAGTCCTCGCCGGCTCCATCATGCTGCCGTCCTTTGAAATCGCGCTGGCTCAAGCGAAGCGCGACGGCATTCCACAACATCGTTTTGCCGCCTAAGCCACGGCTGCGCTCGCCATCGTATCCGGGCTTGCCGGGCTTCATGATGGGGATGGAGCGAGAGGGAAATTCGAAGGGCAGCGCGTGGGTGTTGAAATCGGTGCGCGTGTTTACCTTGGGGCCGCCCTCGAGAACCAGGACGTCGGCTCCGAGGTTCGCCAAGCGGGCGGAAAGAGTGCCGCCTCCGGCTCCCGAGCCAATCACCACGACATCGTACAGTTTGTCCGGCATTTTCCAGTTACCTTGTTTTGTTCTCGAACAAGAAGAGGCCGCTCTTGCCGGCGACCACGAAGTCGAGATCGCCATCGCCATCGATGTCAGCGACTGGAATCTGAATTCCGCCGCCGGTTCGACCGCCGTAATCGATGACATGCTTGGCCCAATCTATTTGCCTGGTCTGAGGGTCGATGAGACGTTCGTACCAATAGACGCCGAGCGGCTCCCGCGCTCCGGGATCGTGGCCGTTGTGCGCCATATAGCGCTTGCCGGTGAGCAGGCCAATGTTGTGGGTACCGCGAAAATCAACCATTGTGACGGCGTGGGCTTGAGACCAACTGTCGTCGATGATGTGCTTTTCCCACGAGCCGTCGGGTTTATTTTCCATCCAGAAGATGCCGTAATTGTGCGCCATGGAAGTGATGAGATCGGGGCGGCCGTCGCCATTGACGTCGGCCACATAGATAAAGCCCACGTCGCCGAGCTTCCAATCGGGATGAAACTTCCAATCAGCCGAACGCGGATTCACGGGCGCTTCCAGCCATCCTTGAGGCGTGAGAATGTCGTTGCGGCCGTCGCGATTGACATCTCCGACGCCGATACCATGGCCGTAACTCCGCGGGCTGACGACGTGCTTGACAATGCCGCCGCGATGGTCACGCTCATACCAGGCGAGCGGAGCTTTTTCATCGCCGAACTGCGGCAGGATCTCGTCCGCTTTCCCGTCGTTGTCGAGATCCACCAGGAACGTGAACTCGATTGGATAGCCGGTCTCGATGGGATGCTCTTCCCACTTGGCATCCGTCTTGCCGGGATTACTCCACCAGGCCAGCTTTTTGCTGAACCAACCGGAAGTGACCAGATCGATGCGGCCGTCTTCATCGATATCGAGAGGCAGAGTGCTCAGGTCGTCAATGTAGTTGTTCGTATAGGCGATGTCGCGGAAATGATGCTTGGTCCAGTGTGGAGCTTCATACCAGTTCTCGCCGGAAACGATATCGAGCTTGCCGTCACCGTTGATGTCCGCGATGGCGGCGGATTCGCTGGAGCCGAGATCCAAGGTGTGCTTTTCGAACGGGATCTCGGGCGGACGGGTCAATACGTACGCAAGCAGAGTTGAGGCCGTGACGCTCAGCAGGAGTGGCAATTTCGATTTCAAGAAGCACACAGCTTATCAGAAATGCGGGGAGCGGATGCGTTTTGCCGAACGAAGTGGTTTTGCGGAGAGGCCGGGGGCGGGTTTTGCGAAGCGAAGCCATGCTGTGGGCCGGGTTTATTGGCGGCTTGCGAAACGAAGCGACGGGCGGGCTCTTTGCGGAGTTTGATGAGTGTAGTCAGGGCTTTGTGGAAGGCCCGGTCATGGGTGGTTTGATAGCGGAGGTAGAGAGCGAGCCGCTTTTCGTCGACGCCGTTTTCGGTAAAACATCGATTCTGGAAGCGGAGGGCGCGTTGGGTAAGCCAATAGGATTGCGCCATTTCCTTGACCAGGAGCTCTTCGGTCGGGTTGGCGGGCTGATGTTCTTCTAATAGGTCGTGAAGGAGGGCGTCGAAGGCGGCGGGATCTTCGCCGGGGATGATGATTTCGCCTGAGGCGAGTCCGTGCTTCAGCGAATTCAAAGACGAAGCCAATTTACCTTCGGGACTGCGAGGGCCGGTGGAGTGCTGCGAATTGGCGCGATTGATTTCCGCGCGGGTTTGCGAAACGAAGCCAGAGGGAGGAGAGGCGACTCCGGCGGCGCGATGAATGGAGTCGCGCACGGCGTCAGCTTCGGCCATGAGCTCGGGCGAAAATTCGTCCTCAAGCTGGTATCCGGGTGGAAAGAGCGCAATGTCTTCGGCGGGCGACGATGCGGCTTTGTTGCGCTTGATTTCAGCCTTTTTCTGTTTGCGCTCGGCGGTGCGGCGCTCGGTTCGAGCCTGGCGAGGTGTCATGGGATTTTCTCCTGAATAGAAATGGGCAAGAGACGGCGCACTGAAGTGAACCCCTGGAGTGAGACACGAAATTAAGGGGGTAATCGCCGTTCGCTGTAAATGCATCGCACGACGAGACTAAAGTAATCCACTCTGGAAACACCTGAGCGGAGGATAGGGC
>JBAUUG010000388.1:0-9071 GCA_049582585.1 Bryobacteraceae bacterium
GGATGAAGCGCTGATCCCCGTCTACAGCATTGAGGCACCATTCTCTTACATTGCCGCTCATGTCGTAGGTGCCATAGGGACCGACCCCCGGGAATGTGCCGACCCGCACGGGCCCTCGTCCATTGAAATTACTTTGGTTAATGCGATACACGACGAGGTCGGACGGCGCGGCCGCGTACCACTGCACGAGCGTGGGCAGGCTCTTGCCTGCGAAGACCGCGTAAGCAGCGGCTTCATACCAGCTCACGCCCGAAACGGGATAGTCGGCCTCTCCCGGAGGAAAATGGCCGCCTTGCCAGCCCGATGGACCTGCACGGCCTGTGAGATCGCGAAACTGACTTACGGCTTCCGGCCAAGCGAGCTCTTTGTTGTCGCGGATGAACTTTTCCCTCCAGAACCGCGGTTTTTGATATCCCTCCTCATCCACGAACTTCTGATATTGCCGATTTGTCACTTCAAACCGGTCGATTTCAAACGCTGGGAGATCGTATTCAAACGGCCCAACGAAATCAATCATCTCTCCCGAAACGCCGGCCGGCACCGTGTCCATGCCGGCCGATGCCGCGTGCTCCCCCAATGTGAACCGCATCGTCTTTGCCGTCTCCGGCGCTGCCACGAATTCTCCCGCACCCCGCTTAGAGATTCTCCAGCGGAAATATCCATTTGGGATACGCACGTTTTTGAGCGGAGTCGCGCCTAATGAAAACCAGGCGCCAGGCTTGACATAATCCTGAATTTCCACCGTCGAACCCGCAGGCCTGGATTCTACGGAAATGATGCGAGTGGAGGACTGCGCGATCTTGGACACCTGGCCATCGCCGGGCAGAATTTTCTCAGCCTCCCGCAACAACAGGAACGCAGCCAAAGGTTGATTGGCGGCGAGCCGTGAGATCTCCGGGATCGCCTGTTCGCGCACCCAGTGCCGTTGCTCGGAACGCTGGTGAAACCGTACTCCGACCGCGAGCGCAAGGAGGAACAGAATCGCGGGAATGAAGTAAACGGGCCGTAATAGGGTGTGCAGGCTAGCAAGCGGTGCGGCGCCACGGGAGAGATCCTCGCCCTGAGCTGGCGGCTTCAGGATCGTAACGTCTTGTGGCAGGTTTTCGCTTAACGTGGGATCGGATTCGATTGCTGCCTTCCGCGTTTCCCGCCAGGCATCGAGCTCGTTGGCGTAAGCGTATACAGAACCCCGTTTTTCGTGAAGCAGCCGATGAACGGGTAATTCCTCGCTCACTTCCCACCGTCGGACGGTTCTCTCACTGCGGCCAAGGTATGAGGCAATTTCCTTCCATGAGTCCAGCCGCTGGTTTGCTGGAGCTACCGGAAGATTTGCTCCGAGTCCGAGTTGGTCACTTCCCTTCATATATCCCGTGTGAAGCGTAGAGACATTATAGGCGCAACTGGACAAAAGCGGTCAAACGCCTCGTGTCCGTCTCTGTCCGTTGCCGCACACCGGGGAATCGCGTACAAACAGGTCAGCGAGGGCTCGAAGGAAGCGATGAAACTCACCGCAATCACGACCATGATGCTGATGACTGGCGCGGGCGCCCACGGCCAATCATCGACCGCAGTGGACCGCAGCGTCGCCGTTTGTACGGACGGCGAGGCTGCCGGGTTCGGCGCGATCCATCCTGCGCAAATGCTCGCTTCCAAGATCTTCGGGGGAATCGGCGTCAGAATCGAGTGGCGACGCAATCTCCGTGATTGCCCGGCAGACAGGATACTGATCAGCTTGCGCTCGAACACACCGGCTGCTCTATATCCTGGTGCGCTGGCCTCTGCCCGGCCTTATGAAGGGATACATATCCAGGTTTTCTATGACCGAATCTCCAAGAACCCGCAGCCAGCCCTGGTTTCAATCGTTTTAGCGCACGTGCTCGTTCATGAGATCACGCATATCCTGCAAGGTAGCAATGGGCATTCCGAGCAGGGCATTATGAAAGCGCATTGGAATGCGGGCGACTACTTCCAAATGAGGTGTAAGCCTCTCGGATTTACCGATCACGACGTCCTCCTGATTTACCGTGGTCTGGCAGCACGGAAAGCTCGGACGGTGCTGGCGATGAACGCCGAGATGGGAGTAGTAGTCGGGGCGCCTTAAGACGCGCGAACCGTAGGCATGATGAGCCGTACTCGATAGCAAACGGCATTGTCCATACAATGTTATGACATCAGCATCGCAACTGCCCTTGCGCGTTTTCTCGCTCATCATGAGCTGACGCGCATCCCGTCATTTTGAAGTGCCATCCCGCACCGGGCAGCATAGCCGACTATACGACCGGGTGGTTTTTGGGACAGGCTTTCGAGACGCTGAAGACCTCGATTTCAGGAACCCCACAGGTTGTCTAGAAACTTACCATTTATGAGAATTCGTCCTACCAGCGTGGGATGCTTTTGAGGCCGAGATAAAGCTTCCACCTAAAAAGAACTGTTATATACTTTGGAACCGCGGAGGTTTTATGCGTCCTCAGCTTCTCTCAATGGTTCTAGGACTGGTGTCGGCGGCAACTCTGCATTCTTTCGGCATTCTCGGTGGCGCGGCTACTGGGACGAATCAGACTCAACAAGCGACGCCTCTGCGAAACGAGGATGTGATCAAAATGACCAAGGCTGGCTTAGATGAATCGATCATCATCGCGAAAATTAAGTCTTCCCTCTGCCAGTTTGAGACTAGCCCCGATACACTCATTCAGCTGAAGCAGAGTGGGATACCGGCGGCAGTGTTGAGGGCGATGACGGACGCTTCCGTGCAACCGCAAACTGAGCCCCGTAACCGACCTGCGGCTTCTGACTCGGGGTTACCAGCGAGCTATGGTGGTTTCCTGTTCGACGGCACGCAATACCGACCGCTCGCGCCCACGAGGATCAGCGTGGTCGTAGGATTGAGGCTTAGGACCGGAGGAAATGGCTTTGCCGTTGACGGCTTCAGTGGAGACCCGCCACAGGTTGTACCAGCACCTTCAGAGATCTTAGTCTACCAGCAAAACGTTGACATAGCGTCAGTTCACCTCGCCAGGCTCGAATTTGTTCGTAGTCTGCAAGCCTATCAGTTCAACATCGCAACAGCATTAGTCAATCCTCAGCCCGAGTTATACCCCTCGCTCTTCGGCGTTGAGTATAACCAGGTAGTCCCCGTCAACCTCTGGCGTCCGCGAGAGGAGGGGATTCCAGTTCGCACCGAGCCCGTCGTAGAGCGTAATGGCATGTTCCGCCTGCTTCCCGAGGCGACTCTCCCCCCAGGCAGGTACGCCCTGTTTTTTGGTGACTCGATTCACGCATCCGGCATAATCTTCACTACATCTGGCGCCGAGGCGGGCACGGCTTATTACTTTGAAATTCGGCCCGCAAACTTAGAAACTCCGATCACAGCCCCGCCTCCTGCTACCGTGAACCCCGCCGCGTCTCACACGGAGGGCCTCGCCGCCCCGACTGGTTCGTTGCCCATGCCGGCGCTTGTTCTGCCTGCGGACGAGGCGGTCTTTGACGTTTATCCACGTAAGACGAGACTGGAGTGGCAACGTTCAGCTGACGCCGTCTCCTATGTCGTGGAATTGGGAATTGGGGAAGTGTCTGAACCCGGCCAGTGGCTCGATTTTCCGCTACCCCGGGGAGGCTCCACGACCAAGACAACGCTCACAATTAATTTTCCGGGCATGCAGTCTGGACGATGGCGAGTCTGTCCCGTGGACGCTCAGGGTCGACGCGGAGTGTGCAGCGGGTGGCGCACATTCCGGTATCTAAGGTAGTAGTCTTGATTTCACTGTGGTCGCCTTTCACTGTGGTGGTCTTTGTCCGAAAAGATAACCTTTGGGGACACACCAATCGAGCCGGTGCACAGCGTTCTGTGATCGCAGCCCCACCTTTCCGTATAACGCGCTACCTTCCACAATCCGTTCGGAAGTCTGAACCACCCACCCGAAGCCCCCACTTTCACGCTTCTTCAATTCCCGCCAACCCAAAAGCGCGCCGCGCCTCTGCGCCGGACATGAACCACTTCCAAACATTCCCCGTTCGCAGGTTTTCAATGCTGAGAAGCGTGATCCCGATGTCGATCCCAATCACATCCGCTGCTTGCCAGCCGGTGTTTGGGTTGAACGCATCCACAAACCCGTACCGCTGGTAGATCTTATCTCCGAAACGCTCCTTCATCGCGCGTAGCGCCGGTACGCAGAGTTCAGGCACAAACATCAGCGAGCCGGCCGCCGCGCAAGGTACTACTGTGCCATCCAGATTCTTCGTCGCCGGCGGACCTCCCCACGCTCTATACCCTTTCGGGCCGGCTGAGCTCGTGATCCCCCAAACGTCCGCCGAGTATCCGGGAAACTCTTTGGATAAATCCATGCAGAACGCATGATGCGCCCGCGTTGCGGTGCACGAATTCTGGAACCAATCGACTTTCAGACCGTGCGCTTCCCGTCGCTTTCGGAAATCCCACCAGGCGAATGGATATTGATACGTCCACAGCAGCGAGCGCCCGTAGTAGTGAAAACCGTCGTATTCGAACGGGTCGCGATCCCACGCGTACCATGACTCCGGATTCAGCGCATGCGTCCGCGACCCGATGCCCAGCAGATACATGCAGGCGAGCTGGCAATACTTCGCGTAGCGAAACTGGATGAAACCCGTCTCCGGTTTCCACCCGTGTGACAGCAGATACGGATCGCCGTTCAGCATCCATTGGTAATCCACGCGATCGTAGATTGCGTTCGCAAGCTTTCCAATCTCCCGGTCTTTGTGAAAATACTCCCGCGCCGTCAGAGCGCCCGCTATCAGCCACGTCGAATCGCTGGTCGATACTTCACTATTCGTGTGACGCTCGCCGCTGCGAACATCGATGAAGTGATAGAACCAGCCGTGCTCAGTGGCCACCGGTCCGTTTGCGTACGACTCGAGCGTCGCCTTCACGCGCGCTCGTGCTTCCCCGCGCGAGATCCAGCCTCGTTGCGCGCCAATGCAAAATCCCGTCAGCGCGAAACCAGTTGCGCCTGTGCTCCCCACGTAGCGTCCGTTATCCGGATACTCGCTCGCATCCGCATGGGAGCGGTCCCGCGCCACCCCAGTTCCCTGATCGGATTGTTCCAGGAAATAAAGGAAACAACGATGCGCCAGATCGTCCAGCAGACGATCGTCATCTTCCGATAGCTTTGCCGTCTTGTGAGCGCCAAGCGCCGCCGCTGTAGCCGAGCCAAGAAGCAGCGCCCGCCGCGTGAATCGCTGATCCAACATCCTCGCCTCCCAGGAGAGCACGCGTTTCGCACGGACGGCAAATCAAACAGTGCAAACTCAAAACATGCCCACTCGTGCGAGGAGTTTCTGGCGGCGCATCAGCGACGGCATCGCCATCCAGCAACTCTGGTCGCAATTCCACTCCGAAGCCCGCGCTAGCTATCGCCTCTATTCGAGAGAGGTCGACTTCGCCCGCAGCCAAAATGAGAGGAGCGGCCAGAGAGCGAAGCGCGTGATAAGCGGACTGTTCTGGGCGATGGTCATGAAGCTCTCGCCGGAACGGCGCGTCCTTTTCGTGGCTGCACTGCTATTGCTGGTCGTCCCGGGCCTTAATTTCCACTACCGCGAGTTCGACCTCGAGATGCCCAATCTTTCATTCTTCGCCGCACTCGTTCTGCTCATCCTGCTGGCCTTGGAACTTGCAGACCGCGTGACTATGAAGCGCGACCTCGAAATTGCCAAGGAAATTCAAACCTGGCTCATGCCCGCTGCGCCCCCGCAGGTGCCCGGCATTGAGATGGCATTCGCTACCCGCCCCGCCAACACGGTCGCCGGCGACTATTACGATGCATTCCTCCGCTCCAATACTGCGGATTCAGCTTGCCCATCCCCACCCCTGCTGCTGGTAGTCGCCGATGTAGCTGGGAAAAGCGTCCCTGCCGCCTTGCTCATGGCCACCCTGCAGGCAAGCCTTCACACTCTCGCCGGCGTCTGCACTACTCCGCTTGAGTTAATCCAGCGCTTGAACGGTTACTGCTGCGAACAGAACGTAGGAGGGCAGCGCTTTACCACGGCTTTCCTCGCCGAATTGGATCCCGTTACCCGGCAGCTCACCTACATCAACGCAGGACACAACTGGCCCGTGTTGCGGCGCGCCTCGGGTCAGATCGAGCGCCTGCAAACCGGAGGCGTACCGCTTGGGCTGCTGCGCAATTCTCCCTACCAGTGCGATCAGACTACGCTTGCCCCCGGCGACCTGCTGCTTGTCTTCACCGACGGCCTGATCGAGGCCGAAGACGATAAGGAGGAACAGTACGGCGAGTCCCGCATGTTGGCAACGCTTTACGGCCGTGCCGCCGCAACAGCCGCTCAAGTGCTCGAAAGCCTGATGATGTCTGCGGATCGGTTTACGGGCTCGGCGCCTCAACACGACGACATCACGTGTCTCGTTCTGCGGGTCCTGCCCGATTGATCGCTACCTTTTCATCTATGAGTCGAACCGGCGGCGGCAAGATCGTCACCCCTGCTCAGCTGATTGAGCCTATCGAATGTAATCGTTCAGCGTGAAATTGACGCTCCGAACGCGCCCGGCATGGTTCACAGTCACATGCACGATCATACCCGCGGCATTGTCCAGCAGATCGTGCCACTCACTATCCGTCAATGGATGGCCGTTTTGATCGCTCAACTCATCGCCCGCAGCAATGCCGGCGTCGGCTGCGGGCGAACCTGGATAAACGAACAGCACTTTCGCCGATCCGCCGCGCGTGTCCGCTACAACTCCGGATCGATCCACCAACTCCTGCTTACCGAACCAAGAGTTGGGCTGCAGGTAAAACGAAAGTTGCGGAACGTCATAAATGCACGTGAATTCACGCAGAAGCGGCCCGCCCATGTTGCCGTCCAGGTCGCTCGATTCGATGCCGCCCCGATCCAACGACAAATGCACAACTGGAGACTTGATGCTGAAGCCGCCGATGGTCAGCGCCGGAGCACGCACCACCATTGCGCGGGTGAGTCCGCCGAACCCGTATCCGGTTACCGCGTCGAGCTTGGAATGCAGATCGTGCTTACTTACAAACTTGGTATATAAGACCAGCGGCGCTTCCGATCCTGAATCAAGCTGAATGTTCGCCTGGAATCCAAAGATCTCGGCCGGAACCTCGAGCATATTCAACCCGTAAGTTGTCAAGGGAAGCCGCGCCCCTTGTCCCGTATAGCGATATGTCTTTGGATCGTAAAAGTTCAAGTGGCCGTGCTCGTAGTCGACTTCAACCACAAGCTTCGACAGGAACTCCCAACCCAAGAAGCCAACCGGGCCGCCTTTGGTGAACGGCCCACCCCCGATTACGGTCACTTCCGTCTGACCCATTGTCAGCGCACCAAGCTGTATCGAGTCGAGCACGGCTGACGCGGTCTCGACTGATCCACCGAAGGCGCTCATCGTTCGTTTCCCGCTCACCTTCACGCCGAGTTGCATCGCCAGCTCAAGCGAAATCAGATTCACTGAACCCGTATCGAAAATAAACGGAAACGGCCCCCGGTCATTGATCTTGGCTTGAACCAGGATTCGCCCTTGCTCGCCACCTGTGAAGTCGACCGAGGCTACCGGATCCGCCGCGAACGCAACGGCCGAACAAGTTAAAAGCCAGACGGCTGTGAATCGCATAACGTAGCCAATCCCTGCGGTGAGATCACAAGGCTTCGGTGACACCAGCCCAACGCAATGCTTCCTGGCTCACATCCTGGCGACATATAGCTTGTTCGGGTAAAGGGCCTCCACGACTTTTCGGATGACCGTGGTCCCATTTTCTCCATTGGTAAAAACCACTACTCCGATTCCTTGCGACGGAACGAACATGGCCATAGTTTTCACTCCCCAATCAGAGCCGTCGTGATCCAGAATCTTTACTCGATTCACGATTTCTACCCCCCATCCCAAACCCATGCCGGCCGTCACCGCGCATTGACCCACCTCTCCAGCTTCGCGGCACGCTTTTTCCAAATCTTCCGGCTTCACCAGATCTCGTGTGATGATTGCTCGTTCTGCAGCAATTGCCTCCGTCAGGCCCTGGTCACGCATCACGCTCACCACGAACTTGGCATAGTCGCCAATTGTGGTCCGCAACAGGTCCGCGGCATTCCATTTTGTCGCGACCGGGTTGATAGGGTTTTCTGCCCCGGGTCCATGGGGCACCGCCAACCGCCCCGAGTACCAATCCTTCGCTGTGTACGAGGTCTCCTTCATTCCGATCGGATCGAGTACCATCTCCTGCGCCAGCGCATCAAAAGGCGTTGCGAGCTTCCTTTCGGCAAACGCGCCAACATAGTTGTATCCTTCACCCGAATATCCGGTTTGAGTTCCGGGTTTCCATCTGATCTTTAGTACTCCCCCCGTCATTCGCCGCCAGTTCGCAAATCCAGTCTGGTGCGACAAGCACAACCGGGGAGTCAACAATTTGCTGTAAGGATCATCCTTTATATCCGGGTCGACCCAGATCTGCGACATCGATTCATCCAACGAGAGTTTTCGTGCAGACGCGAGTCGCAGTATTGTCTCCGCCGTTATTGGCTTTGTCAGAGACGCAACGTTGTACAGCGTTTTTTCAGTCGCCGCGACTCCCGGACTCTGCTCTCCATAGACCTCAGTCCACACCACTTTTCGATCTTGGATATATGCCACCGCTACGCTTGGCACATCGCTCTCTTTCAACCATTCCGCCACATGCGCATCAATTTCAGCGCGGCCATCTTTCGTCGCTGCAACGGCCTGCGCGGTGGGTTGCGCCTCCTTATGTGCCGTAGCCGGGATCATGCTTATGCACGATGTGACAGCAACCACCAACGCCTTCGCGGCTCCCCGGATTTTTACTCTCATGACTTCGCTCAGAGCCCTCTTTTTGCTGAACCTGCGTGGCGGCCTGCTCGCCGCTGCGCCATTAAAACCAGCCCCCGGACGGCTCGAGGCCATTGAGGCGCAGATATGTGGCGAGATTGCCGTAATGCAAGGCGTCATGATTTGCGAGTTGCGTCAGGATGAACATTTTGTTCGTCTTGTCGCCGAAGAAGTCCGCCGGGTCATTGAGGTGCGCATCGGTGAACCCGGAGTACACGCCATCGCAGTA
>JBAUUG010000389.1:0-27420 GCA_049582585.1 Bryobacteraceae bacterium
GACAAGTACCTGCTTGACCAAGCTCGCATCGATCTTCCGGCGAAACTGAGCCGCGATCAAATTACCGAGATGCAGCGTCTCGCGATCGCGTGTTTCGACGCCGTAAATTGTGAAGGAATGGGCAGAGTGGATTTCTTGATGGATGATGCGAGTGGCGAATTGTTCATAAACGAAATCAACACCATCCCCGGGTTCACCTCGATCAGCATGTTTCCGAAGATGTGGGAATATTCCGGAATCGGCTACTCAGAACTTCTGGACTGGCTGATCGATCTGGCTTTGAAGCGCGCCGAAGTGCGTCGCCAGATTCAGTATTCACGATCAAACTAGATGCTTAGAGTCATTCGACGGTCCATTCTATGCGCCCTCGCCCTCGCGTGCATCTCGGGGGGGCAGGAGCGCCAAGCAATTCCTGTTCCTCAAGACGATCCTGCAAAGGATTTAACTCCATTACTGCGGCAGTTTACGGACGTCCTTTCCATCGTTCAATCGAAAGCCGCGGAACAACAGCCTGTCGACAAGCTGATCTATGCCGGCGCAATCCCGTCGATGTTACGGCCGTTGGATCCTCATACCCAGTTCTTCGACCCCGGGCAGTTTGAACAGCTCAGGCAGATGGAAGAGTCCGAGCAAAAAGGATTCGGCAGCATTGTCTCGGTTTTGCCGGGACAGGTTATCTTTTTACAGACGCTTCCGGGCACGCCTTCGAACAAAGCGGGCATTCAAGCCGGAGATGAGCTGATCGCGATCAACAACATCGGAATAAGATCGCTGGAACCCGATCAAATCATCCAGTTGTTGACCGAGGCCCGCCAGCAAAAGATTTCAGTTTACATACGACGCCAGGGATCTCCGAAGCTTCTGCAGTTTCTGTTGACGCCGGAACTCGTGGACTCGCCCAGCGTCGATCGAGCCTTTCTGTTGCAGCCGGGGTTCGGATACATCCGCATTACGAGCTGGGATGTGCAGACCGGCAAGCAGCTGAGGGACGCGATTCAGAAGCTGGGCGCAAATTCATTACATGGGTTAGTGCTGGATCTCCGCAACAATCAGGGCGGCGTGGTAAAGGCAGCGCTCGAAGGTGCGTCGATGTTCCTGCAGCCGGGCCAGAGAATCCTCACCGCCAAAGGCCGCGCCAGCGAGCCGGAAACCGCCGATGTCCCCAAGAACGCGTCTCCTTATCGATTCAAGCTCGCGGTTCTGATTAATGAGAAAACTGCCAGCGCGTCGGAAATCCTTTCAGGAGCGCTGCAGGATCACGATCGGGCTGCCATTGTCGGGGAGCCCAGTTATGGCAAAGGCTTAGTGCAAAGTGTGATAGCGCTCTCGGGAGGAGCCGGGCTCGCGATCACAACGGCGTTCTATTACACGCCCAGCGGCCGCTCGATTCAACGCCCGCTCCGGGATTCGGCGTTATCCGCGACCTTCAATGGAACCTCGAAACTCCCGACATATAAGACGGATGATGGACGCGTCGTCACCGGCGGTGGGGGAATTCAGCCCGACGTGCGAGTGGAGCCGCCCGCGTTCACGCGCCTGGAAGCCGTTCTAGACGCGAGTGGGGCCGTGACTTCGTTCGCCACTCAATACCTGTCCCGGCATTCGCCTCTTGCGGAGTCTTTTCAGATCTCTCCGGAAATCATGGATGAATTCAAAGTCTTCTTGTCGTCGCGCCAAATTCAACCGAGTGTAGCGGAATGGAGCGATGAGCGTCCGTGGATCGGTAATCGCTTAAAGCAGGAAATCATTACTCAAGCCCGTGGAGTGGACAAAGGCGATGAAATTCAAGCTCAACAGGATCCTCAAATTCAGGCAGCACTGAAAGCGATGCAAGATGACACTCTACTGTTGCGAGCCGCGGAGCAGCCTATTGCCTCCGGTAATCGCCTCCGCTGAAATACTTCTCGAGCCACACGTACAGGCAGATGAATAGATAGCGGCTCCCCATTTCTTTAATTTTGAGCTTTGCCGCTCCGGTCCTCCGATTCCGCCACGTAATAGGAATCACCGTCCAACTAAAATCGCGGACAATCGTTTTCAGCGGCAGCTCAACCGTTAAATTGAAGTGGGGCGATAGCAGAGGCCGGCAGCCTTCGATAACAGATCGGCGGTAGGCTTTGAACGCGTTGGTGGTGTCGTTGAGCCGAATTCCGAACATCAGCCGGATGAAAAGATTCGCCATGCGGTTCACGCGCAGCTTCAGCCAGGGATAGTCAATCACGCCTCCGCCCTTCATAAAGCGCGAGCCGAACACGGCATCCCATCCTTCGTTGAGAAGCTGCCAGTAGCGAACCACGTCGCGGCAATCGTCGGATTCATCGGCCATCATCACCACCACCGCGTCGCCCGCCATATGATCAAACCCGCGGATAATGGCGCGTCCGAATCCATGAGCTCCGTCATTTTGTATCGGGCGGAGCTCCGGAAGCCGCTCGCGCAATCCGAGGAGCGTCTTCCAGGTGGAATCGGTACTTCCGTCGTCGATCACCAAAATCTCGTGCGGGACCGAATGCAGACGAAGTTCGAGGTGCAAGTGTTCGACGGTAGAGGAGATGCAGCCTTCTTCATCGCGGGCTGGGATGACCACGCTGAGAAGACGCAGCGGCTGCGAATTCATAGCGCGCCGGCAATTTCATCGAGAATGGAGACCAACGACCATTTCGGCGACCACTCGAACTGCTCAGCGGCGCGTCCATAATCCATCACCAGCCAGGGAATGTCGAACGGGCGTGGAAAGAGGTCGGGTTCCGGCGCATGCCTGCCAAATCGGTCATTGCACCACGCTGTGAGTTGCGCAAGCGAAATCGCGTTTGCGGGTCCTCCGCCCACGTTGTAAATCGCGCAGACAGGCGGATCCCGCTGCATCTGAATCAAAATCAGCTCCGCCAAGTCATCTGGATGAAGTGCATCACGCACTTGGCAGCCACGCCCGCCGAAACCGATGTAGCGCAATTCTGCGCGCGCCGCATGCGCCTTCAGCCAGTACGAAAAAATTCCTTGCTCGGCCGTTCCGAACTGGCCCGCTCCGGCGAGAACCCCGCAACGATTGATCCACACCGCGAAGCCGAACGTGAGTCCATACTCGATAGCCATGATTTCCGAAGCAAGTTTGGTAGCCCCGTAAAGCGATATGGGTTGCTGCACCGGGAACGATTCCGCAATACCGGCTTCGCTGACGTCCTTCGGCAGCGGAATTGTTGCGTCGAGCATAAACGCGCGCTCGTGCTCCCGCATCGGCAGCGCGGCGAGATCTCTCACCGAATACACGCGGCTGGTGCTCAAGAGTATAAGTCCCGCTTTCCGCTCCCGGCAGTATTCAAGGACATTCAGCGTACCGGACAAATTGTGCTCCCCAACCTGCCGCGGGCTTGATCGGCCGTCCACTCCAGCCAAAACGCTCGGATTCGCGGCTGCATCGATCACCCAATCGCAGGCTGGAATCGCTTCCACATCGCTGCGCATTCGGAGGTCGCCATGAACGAATTTGATCCCCCGCAGGCCGAGCTCTTTTCGGTTGAATTCCGATCCTGGCCGGAGCAAGTTATCTATGCCGTGAATTTCAGCGTCTGCCAGCCGCTGTGCTAGGGCCAATGCAAGGCGGCTTCCTACAAATCCGCAAATCCCGGTGATCAGAATTCTCATTCGGCTAAGCCGACGACGGCTGGCGAGGGTAGATCAGGCCGGGTAGATCAAGCCGTATCCGCCAGGAATCGACGATTTCACGAAACACGTCGTTCAAGGGCCGCGTGATCGTCCAGCCCGGGTAATGCTGTTTCATCTTGGTCAGATCGCTGTAATAGCAGATGTGGTCTCCGGCACGGTTCTGATCGACGTAAGTATATTTCTGCGGCTTGCCGGTAAGCTCTTCAACCATCGCGAACGCCTCGAGAATGGAGCACGAATTCGCCTTCCCGCCGCCGATGTTGTAGACCTGGCCGCAACGCGGGGCCTCATAGAACGCGGCCATGAAATTGGCGACGTCCTCGGAATGGATATTGTCGCGCACCTGTTTGCCTTTGTATCCGAAAACCTTGTATTCGCGTTGCTCCACATTACAGCGCACCAAATAGCTCAGGAATCCATGCAGCTCCACGCCCGCGTGATTCGGCCCGGTTAAGCAGCCGCCTCGCAAACAGCAGGTAGGCATTCCGAAATAGCGGCCGTATTCCTGCACCATAACATCCGCCGCAACCTTGGATGCGCCCATAATCGAGTGCTTCGATTGATCGATTGAAAACGTCTCCGGGATCCCGTTCCGGTAATTCGGGTCGCTATAATCCCACCGAGTCTCAAGTTCGCGCAGCGCTATCGTGTTCGGCATATCGCCGTATACTTTATTGGTCGACATATGCACGAAGGGCGACTCGGGACAACAACGGCGGGCAGCCTCGAGAAGGTTCAGCGTGCCCACGGCGTTGGTATCGAAATCGTCGAAGGGGATGTCAGCCGCCCGATCGTGTGACGGCTGTGCCGCCGTGTGGATGACGATGCCGGGCTTCACCTCCGCAACGATCCGGAGAATGCGCCCGCGATCGCGAATATCCACGTCAAAGTGCGTGTAGCCGGTGAGATTGGTCCGTAGCCGGTTGAGAGACCAACGCGTATCTCCCTCCGGGCCGAAGAACACAGCCCGCTCATTATTGTCTATGCCGAATATTCGGAACCCGTGTCGCCCTAAGTGCAGGCTGATTTCGGATCCGATGAGACCGCACGAGCCGCTGATCAAGGCGTTTTTAGCCACTGATAAAAATGTTATAAGATACACAAGAATCTAATTCCATGAGCCCTGACGAACGGATAGAAGCCCTCACGCACACGGTCGAGTTGCTCGCTCAGATGCACCTGGACAATGAACGCAAGCACGACGAGCGTCTCAGGCAGACTGACGAACGTCTCAGGCAGACTGACGAACGTTTGAACCGGATAGTGGGTGTGGTGGAAAAGCTCGCGCAGATTGCCGAATCGCATGAGCGCCGGATAGACGCGCTAGAGAGTTGAGCGACGCGTCCAAGTGTCGATAAATTTCGGCAGGGCCGCCGGACGTTCTCCACGAACGAACATTCCGAGCAAGGCGATGGCGACCCAAATGAAAAATCCAGCGGTGATCCAGTTGCGCGGCAGCACGAATTGCGCTGAGAACAAGAGGAACATCGCGAGCGCTTCCCACCAGTCGAACTCCATGTTGAGCAGGAAAAGCAGCGCGACCAAACTCTGGCCGATGGTGAGCAGCAGCTCGGATTGCTGTTGACGATCGAGAGGTATAGCGGATGGCGTGCCGCGGCTTAGCGAGTACACGGCCGGCAGCATGGCCACTAGAAGCGTCCACTGGTTGATATTGCTCGACACAATGTTCATCAGCCCAATGGAGGCGTTTTCCTTTTGACGCGCGAAATAGAAGGTTGACGCAAGCTCCGGAAACTCGGAAACAATTGGCGCGAACCATTGAATGACGAGAAAGCTCGGAATTCCGATTGCGCCGGCGACTGCAATCAGGCTTCCGAGAAATGGCTCCGCCGTGAAGTAGATCAAAACTCCTCCCGCGAGGAAGCAAGCGCAGATTGCGAAAATGCGCAACCGTCGCGGCGCAAGAACAATGCTGCGCGGGATATATTCCAAGCCACTCACATCCTCGCGGCGTTCCGGCGGAAGTTTCGACAGCAAGGACAAATAGGCGGCATAGAAAATCACGAGAATACAGGCATCGTACAGATCGAGGGCCGCCTTCCACCAGATGACAATCGCGTAAAGCAAGGGAAAGAAAAGACCGATTATTTCGACGCTTTGGTGAGCGTCAAGCCGAATCTTTCTTAAAGGCTGTCCGGTGCGCCTGCGATGAACCGTTGCCGCAGTCACGTAGATCATCGGCCACGCCAACCCGGTCAGTAGCCGCAGCGCGCCCGTAAGATTTGCGAGCAGCAGGGCGGTTTGCTGCCTCCACGCGAGGACGGCTTCGACCGCGAACTCGGGAAGCGTTTGCATCCAAGCAAGGATGGCGAGCGCGAAGCCCTGCGCAACGAAGAATTGCGCTGACTCCGCCCCCCACGTTATGAGAAGCGATGCAACCAGAATGCAGGGCGTGGTCCATAGCGCAACCCAGGGCCTTGAATGGTACAGAGGAGCCACCAAAAACAGAAGCGCAAATCCCGCAGCAGAGCGCATCTGCCGCTGCGCGGGATTAGACAAAATTGACTTCTGCATCTGAGGCCGCGCCAGGGCGCGTCACCACTGAATGTTTCTCGAACGCGGCGGATTTCGAAGGGAAGTCGATGCGGTAGTGGGCTCCTCGACTCTCTTGGCGTGACAAGGCAGCGAGCGAAATCAGGGATGCCACTTGATGCATGTTGCGTAATTCATAGTCCGCGCGAGCCGGAGATTTAAGAGACTGAAAGGCGCGCGATTGAAGGCGTTTGTGCGCTGCCGCAAGTTCCGGCCCATTGCGAAGAATGCCGCAGGAGTTCCAGGCAATGGCCCGCAGATCGCGTTCTGTGACGAGCGGAAAAGCAGGGTGGATCTCCTGGGTTGATCGGGCGTCATTTTTTCCCCGCGATTCAGAGGACATCGCTTGGCCCGCGCGCGCGCCGAAAACCACGGCTTCGAGTAAGGAGTTACTCGCCAGCCGGTTTGCGCCGTGGACGCCGGTACAGGCGACCTCGCCTGCCGCGTAGAGACGAGGAACGGTTGACCGGCCGAATAAATCAGTTTGGACGCCGCCCATGGCGTAGTGAGCCGCCGGGCGAACCGGAGCAGGGGTGGTTTCCAGATCTACTCCGTAGCGCAAGCAGGTTTCGTAAATGCGCGGAAAGCGATGGCGAATGAATCCGGGCTGAAGGTGCGTCATATCGAGAAAAGCGCTCGAGTCGCCATTTGCCCGCAATTCCATGACGATGGAGCGGGACACTACATCACGCGGCGCAAGCTCTTTCCTGGGATGGTAGCGCTCCATAAAACGCTCGCCACTTGCGTTACGCAGATAAGCGCCTTCGCCTCTCAACGCCTCGCTCAGCAAAAAGCGGGGAGCAGAGTCGAGGTATAGGGCTGTGGGGTGGAACTGAATAAACTCGATATCGGCAATCCCGGCCCCGGCGCGAAATGCGCAAGCAACACCATCGCCCGTAGCAACGTCCGGGTTGGTGGTATTTTCGAAGACCCGTCCGAGGCCTCCTGTAGCCAGCAATACGGCATGCGCTTCGACAATTACGGCCAATCCAGTACTCTCATCAAGCGCGGCGACACCGGCTGCTTCGCCATCCTTCAGCAGTAAATCGGTGACTGCAGCGAAGCTATGAAATTCCACGTTTTCAGAGAGACCGGCGTGGCGGCGAAGAGTTCGCACAATTTCCCGGCCGGTCGAATCGCCATGGGCGTGCAAGACGCGGTTGCGGCTGTGCGCGCCTTCTCTTGCGAAGAGCAAGCGCGCGCCGTCGCGGTCAAAAGCTGTTCCCCATTCAATAAGCTGCTCGATGGCGGAAGGCGCTTCCTCCACCAGTGCGCGAACGGCATCGAGATTGCAAAGACCATCGCCGGCGATGACCGTGTCCTGCTCGTGCAGCTCTACTTCGTCGTCATCGCTGAGAGCGGCAGCAATCCCGCCCTGCGCGTATTCGGAGGAGGATTCGCGAAGACTGTCTTTCGCGATGACCAAAACACGGCCGGCACGAGCGAGCTCGATAGCCGCACGAAGACCTGCCACGCCAGCTCCGACGACCACGAAATCGGCTCGAATGCGCTGAACGGTTGCGGCGATACCCTCAATGGTACAACGGGATCACATGCCGCTCTTCCAGGTTAAAACCGGGCATCACCGCTATCAAAACGTGGTCGAGAGGGGCATTCTACGAGCTGTATTTCGGTTCATTCCCGCACAGACCGGCAAGCTGTTTGTCGTTACCGCCGAAGATATCTGGCGATTGCACGGGCCGACGATTGAATCGCAATTCGAGCAGAAGATCGAAGTGCTTTTTTTTCCAAAAGGGGAAGCGAATAAACGGCTGAGTACCGTGGAGCAGCTAGCCGAACAGATGGTTGCGCGCGGCGCTGATCGGACGAGCTTTGTGATCGGGTTCGGCGGCGGTATCGTGACCGACGTGAGCGGTTTTCTCGCGGCTATCTTTATGCGCGGCGTTCCGGTGCTGCAGATTCCGACGACGCTGCTGGCCCAAGTCGATGCGGCGATCGGCGGCAAAACTGGAGTGAATCTGGTCAGCGGCAAAAACCTGATCGGAAGTTTTCATCCACCCACTGCTGTGCTGATCGATCCGGAGCTGATATCGACATTGCCGCAGCGTGAGTACCGCTCGGGGCTATTCGAGGTGATCAAGTGCGGCGTGATTCGCGATCCGGCGCTGTTCGAGCTGCTGGAAGAACGCGCGCCTGAAGTGCTGATCAGGAACCCCGATGTGGTGGATGAACTGATCGCGGCCGCTGTTCGCATTAAAGCCGAAGTGGTCTCGGGGGACGAGCGTGAAGAGGACTTGCGGCGCATCTTGAACTTCGGTCATACCATCGGCCACGCGATAGAAGCAGAAACCGAGTACACTCGTTTTCTGCACGGTGAAGCGATCGCGTGGGGAATGTTGTGCGCTACTCGATTAGCGGAATCGCTGGAGATATTGGACCGCAGCATCGCGGATCGGATCGCCAACTTAATTCGCGGCTATGGACCCTTGCCCAACGCGAAAAATCTGGATGCCGACCGGTTGATTGCACGGCTGGCCAGCGACAAAAAGACAGTGCAGGGAAAGGTTCACTTCGTCTTACCTACCGCGATCGGAGAAACGAAGATTGTTTCGGGTATCGAGTCTCAGGCTATTCGACGGGCGATAGTGGAATCGCTCCAGTGACTCCGAACGAAGTGCGGCGGATGTTCGCGGAAATCGCGCCGAAGTACGACTTCCTCAACCATCTGTTGTCGTTCAATATTGACCGCTGGTGGCGTAGAACGCTGAGGAAACGGTTAGCCTCGGTGCTGGAGCGGCACGACGCTAAAATACTCGATCTTTGCTGCGGAACTGGAGACGTTCTGCTTAATCTGCAGCGAGTCGCTAAAGGCACTCTGTATGGCGCGGATTTCTGTCATCCCATGCTGGTTGCCGCCCGGGAAAAAGGGGCGCGGGCGCTCTTTGAGGCGGACGCGTTGACATTGCCTATCGCCAGTAATGCGCTCGACGCGATTACCGTTGCATTTGGTTTTCGCAATCTGGCTGACTACGCTGCGGGTTTGGTTGAACTGCATCGCGTGCTGAAGCCGGGTGGGGTATTGGCGATTCTCGAGTTCTCGCATCCTCGCGGCTTACTCATGCGCGCTGCTTATGGGTTCTATTCGCGGGCGCTGCTGCCTGCGGTTGGGACGCTGATTTCCGGCTCGCGTGAAGCCTACGCGTATCTGCCGAACTCGATTCGCAAGTTTCCCCAGGCCGAAGAACTGCGTCAATGGATGAACACATCCGGATTCCCGGAGACAAGATATGAATTACTGACAGGCGGAATCGCGGCGCTGCATTTGGGCACAAAATCAGGCTCCGGCCGAGTTTGCCAACCTTCGTTGGATGTCATCGCGAAGACCGAGATTTCGCACTAGCCGCAGCAGATAATTCGGATGCAACCCGAGTAGCTGCGCAGCTTGTTTATAGTCTCCGTTTCCTTGCACGTACGCCTCGAGAATGGCCTCGCGTTTCGCTTGTCCGACCGAGCTCTGATACTTCGCGCCAGCCTGTGGAGGCGCGGTTTCGAGCAGAGTCTCGGGGAGATCTTCCGGCAACACCCATTCGGAGAGTCCGAGCACGACAGCCCGCTCCATCGTGTTTTCCAGCTCGCGCACATTGCCGGGCCAGGAATACTGAATCATGATTTCCTCCGCTTCGCGAGAGACGCCCTGGACTTGACGCTTGCACCGCTCGGCCGAACGCTGAAGGAAATATCGTGCGAGCAGCGGAACATCTTCCTTCCTCTCGCGCAGCGGCGGAGAATCCAGAGTAATCACGTTCAGGCGGTGGTAAAGATCTTCGCGAAACCTGCCTTCGCGCACGTCTTCGGTGAGATCGCGATTGGTGGCAGCAATGACTCTGATATCCAACGGATGAGGATGCGTTCCACCGACGCGCTCGAATTCGCGTTGCTGCAGAACCCGCAGCAGCTTGGCTTGCAAGGAAGGCGCGAGCTCGCCGACCTCGTCCAGGAAAATGGTTCCGCCTTGCGCCAGCTCAAAGCGGCCTTTTTTGAGAGAAATAGCTCCGGTAAACGCGCCCTTTTCGTGGCCGAAGAGCTCACTCTCAAACAGTGATTCGCTCAGCGCGGCGCAATTGACAGCGATAAATGCCCGGTCGTGCCGTGGACTCTTTTGATGAAGAGCGCGGGCTACAAGCTCTTTGCCGGTTCCACTCTCACCCGTAATCATGACCGTCGTGTCACGAGGCGCAACGCGCTCCACCAGCTCCAGAAGGCGCCGAATGATGGGGCTGCTGCCGACGATGCCGGTAGAGATAGCGATCTGTTCCTGAAGCAGAGCCTTCTCCGTTTTCAGACCCTCGACTTCCTGATTGGCTTCGAAGCCGATGGAGGCGAGGGACGCCACTGCAGTGAGAGTTTCCAGGTGAGCAGCGACCCGCGCGCGCTCGCGATCTTGAACGCGAACGATGAGCGCGCCGCCCAAAACGCCCGAAAGATAGAGCGGCACGGCGATCACCAGTGTCTCCGCGTCTTCGAAGGCCCCTTCTTCGCAGACGCGCTGAAGCGCGGGAGCAAAATCGGATTTGTACTGCGACGCGCGCTCGCGAAAGCTCGCCATCAGTTCAGAACACGCCGCGCCAAGCAGGAGGAGGCCTTCCTCGACGGGAATCAGATCGGATACCAGCCGGAGAATCTGATTCTGCAGTACGCGCATCTGCGCTTCACCAGAGCCGGCCGCCAAGGCGCGAAACAGGAACAGCAGAGAACAGGCGCCGAGCAAGACCGGCTTGACATCGCCGCCGGCTGGAGCCAGCGCGTCCTCGTTGCCCCGGTCCGCGAAATGCATGCCCGGCGCGCCAGCCTCTCCGGAGCGAAACATCAGTATCGTTTTTCCGATGCCGATCTGATCGCGATCTTCCAACCAGCGCTCGGCTGAACGAATGCCGTTGACGTAGGTCCCGAGCGAGCTGCGAAGGTCCGCTATCAAGAAGCGCTTGCCGTCAACCCTGATTTGACAGTGTCGCCACGCAACCTCCGGTTCGCTGAGGATTACGCCGGAATTGGGCGCGCGCCCGATGAAAATCTCACCGTTTCCGAGGGTGTAACGTGTTCCCGCCGAGGGGCCATTCACCACGATCAGTTCCGCGCTGCTTGCGTTCACGCCCATAGTGGAAGGCCTTTAGTTTAACGGGTGACCTTTCTCGAATTCAAGAGGCCTTGATGGTTATTGAGTCCGGATCATTGGTGAAAGAGGCGGACGTTTCGTTACATGGATCGAGTTCGGGACGTTTTCGGCTGGGAGCTGGATTTGCCCGGACAAGCCTTTTCTGCCTGCAGGAAGGAGTTGTTTCGAGTGCTTCGATTACTTGCGTCTAATTCGGATAGGTGCTAGATTGATACTCGGAAGACGCTGAAAAGAAATGAAGGTCAGACGATGACACATCCCGCGACGGCAACCCTTCCCTCCGAGGCGGAGGCGGTAATTGCCAAGGAAACCAGCCGTTTACTGGCATCCCGCCTGAAAAAGGGCGGCCCGATACAGCTCCGGATAGTTGATGACGAATCGCCGGGCGGCACGGTGAAACTGCCGGTCGCGGCGGTGGCGCTGCTGGTACGCATTCTCGAAGAGATGGCGCGCGGCAATGCCGTGACGCTCATCCCCGTGCACGCTGAGCTGACGACGCAGGAAGCGGCGGACATGCTGAACGTCTCGCGGCCGTGGCTGATCCAATTGCTGGAGGAGGGAAAAATCGAATACCGGAAGGTGGGCACGCATCGCCGTGTCCGGTTCGAGGCGTTGATGAAATACAAACGGCGCGCTGATGCGGATCGCCTCGCGGCGCTGGAAGAGCTGGCCGCTTATGACCAAGAACTCGGACTCTAAGGGCTGTGTCCAACTTCACGGCTTTTTACGATGCGAATGTCCTGTATCCCGCCGAGCTGCGGAATTTGATGATGCATTTGGCGATGACGGGACTGTTCCGTGCCAGATGGTCGGATGGCGTGCATGAGGAATGGATAACTGCGCTGCTGCGGAACCGTTCCGATCTCTCGCGCGAAAAACTTGAGCGGACCCGGATGCTCATGGACAAGCATACGCCGGATGCTCTCGTTACCGGCTATGAAGATTTGATCGAAGGGCTGGAGCTTCCCGATGCGGACGACCGCCATGTGCTGGCGGCGGCAATCCGGGGGCGTGCCGACGTGATTGTCACGGCGAACGTGCGGGATTTTCCTGCGGATACTCTGACGCCCTTTGAAATCGAGGCGCAGCACCCGGATGAATTTATCGCGCATCTGCTCGGCCTAGCCCCTGGCATCGTGGTGGAGGCCGCCGTGCGTCATCGGGAGAGCCTGAAGAGTCCCGCGAAAACGATCGAGGAATATCTACGTACCCTTGAAACCCAGGGATTGACGCAAACGGTGTCGGTCCTTCGGGAATACATGGCGGTGGGGTAGGGAAGCTGGATGCGGCGTTATTTGTGCTGCCTTGCGACAATAGCGCGCCGCGCTTAAACACAGCCGGAACATTACATGATTACATGACAGGTTGATAGAGTGTGGATCACTCTTTTTTGCGTTTGCGGAAACGCCCTGCCACGAGCTGCTCGGGCTGAACGTCGAAGGCCTCGCAAATTCGCAGCAACGTGAACAGGGTCGACGGGCGTCCGGCCTCGATCATCTGCCAGTAGCGGACGCTGAACCCGTAGGAAATCATGTCCTCTTGGCTCAGTTTGCGCTCCGTGCGATACGAGCGGATGCGGTGGCCCAGGGCCCGGAACAAACGCTTGTAGCCTTCCGGAAGTTCCCTGGTCGCCCACCACTCCAAGCTGAGGTCACACGAGCAAAATGACCACGAGCAAAACTGCGTATGGATTGCTGCCCCGAGCGGTTTTTAGGTGTGATACCATTTGGCATTTAGACAAGCCACCTCGAAGGGAGCGCAGCGATGAAGGGTTTCTCACTCGCGCTGTTGCAGATCGCTTTGGTCGCGGTATTCGCTGCAAGGGTGGCGGAGGCGCAAGCGCCACCAGCCCCGGGGTCCGCTGCCAACCTTCTTCGCGCCGCAACCCAGGGCGATCTGCAACACGTCAAAGAGCTACTAGCTGCAGGGGCCGACGTGAATGCGGGGTCCAGCAGCGGTGAGACACCCCTGCACAATGCAGTGTATTCTGGCAACGTGGCTTTGGTGGAATTGTTGCTGGCAAGCGGGGCTGATGTAAATGCTAAAGAAAGGTCGGGTTCCACACCTCTCCATGTAGCAGCGCAACGGGGCTACAAGGAAGTGGCGGAGGTGCTGCTGGCACACAAAGCCAGCGTCGACGCCAAAAACAACGTAGGCACCGCACCGTTGCAATTCGCCGCCCAGGAGGGTCAGAAAGAAGTAGCGCAGGTGTTGATCTCGCACAAGGCGGACATCAACGCCAAATCCAACGACGGCCAAAGGCCACTGCACGCGGCTGCGCTTAATGGACACACTGACCTTGTAAGTTTGCTCCTTGCAAACGGGGCCGAAGTCAACGCCAAGGAGGACCACGGCCTCACGGCATTGCATGACGCGGTGGGTCATGGCTTCGCTAGCACAGTGAAAGTGCTACTGGCCAGCAAGGCTGATGCCAATGCGGTAACCAGTAACGGACTGACGCCCTTGGACTACGCGGCTGCGATGGGCGGCAAGGCAGTCGCGGAACTGCTGCTGGCTAGCGGGGCCGATATTAACGCTAAGCCAAGCGGTCACACGGCTCTGGAGTATGCGCAGGACAGCCACCACGACGATGTCGTGGCATTACTGGGGCAACCCGCCGCCAGCCCACCGGCTAAGGTTCCGCAGACTATCGCTCAGACCAAGGCTCCACAGACGAAGGCCTCTGCACCCGCCGCCGGCGGTGCCGCGCTTGTCATAACCTTCCCAAATTCCGATAACCCTGAAGCCACTGCCCTAAAAGCCCTTCACGATATATCGCCACAATACGCGGCGTATACGGCAGCAAGGCCCCATACACAGATAACGCTGCGCGAGCTGTCAGTAACCGTTTTCAACCATCAACACAAGTTCAGTGGTGGGTGGGCAGGCAGTCCGGGTACTGTGGGAACGCGAGAGTTGACCAAAGAGCAGATCGCAAGTGAGACACAACAAATCACCGCGGCAGTCAGAGATTACATGTCTCAAAAGGCTCGTGTCCTTGCCGCGGCGAATTATGGCCTCATAGTCGAACTGTTTGACGATGATGGGATTTTCTTCGATAACAATCAAAACCCTAGGGGTGCGGTAAGCGCCAGACTACTCTTCATTGATACGGTCAGTAAGCAGTTGTTGTGGTTCTCCGATAAGCCGGGCGGCTTGTCGGGCGTTTTCGACAGCGCGGTTAAGGCGGCTAGCAACGATATCAAGGACAAGCTGAAACCTGTGCTCGGCGACAAGTAGGATATCGAAGTCGAATTTTGAGGCGCGTACAGGTTCGCATGATCCCGGATCACAATGGAGGTTCTCCCAAATGAAACGATTCGAGTTGTTGTTACTTGTTGTTGCCGGTCTCGGCTTCAATTCTCCCCCATCTGCATCTGCTCAGGATAAAGCCGATACTGCACAATTACAATCAGCCCGGTTTGTAGACCATCGCGATGGGACTATATCAGATAAGCAAACTGATCTCATGTGGACAAAGAACTCTACGCCAACGATCCCCGGCTCCGCCCAATGTTCAACAAATAAAGAAGTGAGAAACACTGTCGCTTTTGTCAACTGTTTAAACCAAAACAAACTCGCTGGCCATAGTGACTGGAGGATGCCATCTATTCTGGAATTAGCGAGTCTGTGTAACAAGACCGGCGATGTTTCACGGTTGAAGCAAGCCGTTTCTATGGGAAACTGTAACGACGGCCCAGCTGACATGAAAAGCTGGCTGACGCAGCAAGGGTTTACGAATTTTCCGGGGTCTGGTGCTACTTCTGGTGCTGATAATTTCTTGTCCTCTAGTAAAAGTGATGGCCCTCTCTTTCCCGGTGGGCCTGCGGTCGTATGGAGCATTGATATGGCTGAAGGGAGCATAGGTGGCAGCGCAAATTCTGGCAGCTACGGCGCTGCCGGATACGTTTGGCCCGTTCGTGCCGGAAAAAAATAGAATCGACGGCGAAGGGGGGCGCGCAAGGCTTCAAATCGCAATGCGCTCGACTTCATCGCGCGAAATCTCGTCCTGCCTCCAGTCGTAGAGCTTCGTGGTTCGCGGGCTCTCGTGGTTGGCGATGTGTTGCGCGGCTTCAAGCGTGCCCTTGTTCTTCAGGTACGCGGTGATGCCGGTCGCCCGGAAAGTATGGTTCCCGATCCGCGTCTTGATGCCAGTGCCGCGCGTCCGCCGCTGGATCATGCGGTAGGTGTCCTGCTGCCACATGGCGTTGCCGGTGAGCGTGCCGGTCTTGCCTGCCGCCGTCTGGAATAAAGGCGCGTCCGGTTCTCCCGCGATGCCAGCGGCGGTGATGTATTCATCAACGTCTGCTCCAGACTGTGGTGGCAAGGAACTTCATGCTCCTTGCCACCTTTTTCGTGCAGTCGGACCCAGCCGCGGCGTCCCTGCACGAAATAGTCACGCGCTTTCATCTGGAGCACGGCGTTGATACGAGGGAAGGTGTAGACCATCACGCTGATGAGCGCGTGATCGCGCAACCTGATGAGCGCCGGTTCGCCCGTTTCAGCGCTGCCGTCGCGGACCGTGTTTCTGGCGATCGCAATGCTGTCGAGCAGCTCGCGCGCCTCGTGACGGCACGGTTTGCGAGGCCGATTACTGAAAGCCGCCTTCAGTTCGCACGGGGCGCGCCATCTTGCCGGAACCGGCGGTGTGCAGACTGCGCTGTCGAACTGGGTGCTCTGGCGTTTCCTCATGCAATCGGATCTTGCGGCGCAAGAATGCCGCTGGGTTCAACCGCCGGATGCGGAAAACCGCACGTCCGGTAGCGTAGGACGCTGACTGGGCCCAATCTCAGTCAGCCCACCTGACCCAAACCAGAAAGCAGCATCAGCGTGCCGGCAGACATTTGCTGCAGCCACAGACCGGCGGGTCTTCGGCACTCGCCGATGTCGGCGCGGAGTTCGCCGATTTCCCCGTGAATGGCGCGCAATTTATCCCTACTATCGAAACATGAAGAAATTTGATTTCAGTTCTGTGGCGCTGCCAGTCGTGTTGATGTTGACCGGACTCGTTATAGTTGGCGGGGACTGGTTCGGCGTTTTATCGCTGGATCGCATTCAGAATCTGTGGCCCGGTGCTGTCATCGTGATTGGGCTGGCGGAGTTGGCGTGGACGCGGGAGGATCGGCATGCGAGATGACCTGACCGAAGATTTTCAGACAGCGCGCAGGCGTAACCGCTCCGCGTCTTCGAGATTGTTCTTCGCGATCTTTCTCATCGGCGCGGGTACTCTCCTGTTCTTGGGCAATCTTGGCCTCATACCGGTCCGTGATATCTGGGATTATTGGCCGCTGGCGCTGATCGCAGCAGGATTAGGCAGACTGACCAGCAACCGCTATGTTGCGGTTCTGCTGATCGCTTTCGGGACCGTGGCTTTGCTCATCACACTGGGCATTCTTCATTTGAACCCTCATGACGATAGCTGGCCTATCTCTTTACTGCTGATTGCCTTCGGTGCCGCAGGCCTTATGAAAGTGTTGGCGCCGGAGCAGACCGCAAGACGCTCCTTGGGATTCCCGAGCCGGCCGATTCAAAGTTCTTCCGACAGCCTGCTGAAAGACACCGCGATTTTTGGCGAGGTGAAGCGGAAGATTGACACAGCGGACTTTCAGGGCGGAGTGGTATCTAGCGTATTTGGGAGCGTTGAGCTGAATTTGAGGCGGGCGCAAATCAGCTCGCCCGATAGGACGGCAACCCTCGAGGCCAATGCGGTGTTTGGAGCAATCAAGATCAGAGTTCCCGAAGGTTGGAGAATCGATATCGCGGGCGCTGCAGTTCTGGGAAATTTCGTGGACAAAACCATTCCGCCCATCGCGGCAGGATCTGACACTCCGACTCTTATCATCACTGGCTATGCCGTATTCGGGGCCGTAGAGATTGTAGACTAAACGGCGGACTTGCCGGCAGCTCATGCACCCCATCTTCAACAGCAGGACCAGTTTTCTGTTGTACCTGGCAGCGTGGATCCCACTGGGGCTGATGCTCGGGTTCATGTTGAGCGTCTCCGGGAGATTACATTGGACGGAAGCCGCGTCCATAACCGCGCCGATCACGGTGCTATTGGTGTTCGTCTGCCTATCGCCATGGTTTTCATGCCGCTTCTTGCCGCTGCGTTCGACATCGCCCGGCAAGCTGATCGCGAGCCATTTTATTGCGGCGATGTGCGTCAGCGCCATTGTCTTGGCATTGGCCCATGTTCTCGTGGCAGCATTCAGCCGAGTGTTTCCGGCGCTCCAAGAGCAGTTTCGGCCTGCGAGTGCAGTGCTGGGGACTATGGTGGCGCTCATCTACCTGCTTTCCATCGCGCTGCATTACGTCCTGCTGGCGGTTGAATCGTCACGTCAGGCGGAGCTGCTCTCGCGTGAAGCGGAATTGAAGGCTCTTAAGGCCCAGATCAATCCACACTTTCTGTTCAATAGTTTGAACTCAATCAGCGCCCTGACTACGATCGATTCCGCGAAAGCGCGAGAAATGTGTATTCGTCTTTCGGAGTTCTTGCGCAATTCTTTGCGCCTGGGCGAACGCGTGAGCATTCCATTCGCCGAGGAGTTGGCGCTGACCGGAAATTACCTCGACGTGGAACGGATCCGCTTCGGAGACCGGCTGCGCGTGTCGCAGGATTTCGACGCAGCTTGCTCGGATTGCGAAGTGCCTCCGCTGCTGGTGCAGCCCTTGATTGAGAACGCGATCAAACACGGAATCGCGACGCTGGTTGACGGCGGCGAAATATCGATGACGGCGCAGCGCTCACCGGATGCCATGCTGAGGGTGGTCGTCGAGAATCCGTTCGATCCCGGCGCTCCCGAGATGCGCAAAAGCGGCTTCGGATTGATTAGCGTGCGCAATCGGATCCATGCGCGGTACGGCAATGCCGCGCGGCTCGAAATCCAGGTGGAACACAACCGTTATCGCGTAGCTTTGTCGCTGCCCTGCGATGGAAGGAGGGCAGCCGCGGAATGAAAATCCGGGCTCTGCTTGCCGACGACGAGGATCTTGCGCGCCAGATTCTGCGCGAATATTTGCGCGGCGAAGCAGATATTGAGATTGTCGCCGAGTGCACCAACGGATTCGATGCTGTGAAAGCTGTCGCGGAGCATAAGCCCGATCTCATGTTCCTCGATGTGCAGATGCCTAAGCTCGACGGGTTTGAGGTGCTCGAACTCATCGGAACGGAAGTGGCCGTGGTGTTCGTGACTGCTTACGATCAGTACGCAATGAAAGCCTTTGACGCGGCAGCGGTGGATTATTTGTTAAAGCCGTTCGATGTGGACCGCTTTCGGAGTGCTCTACAGCGGGTGCGCCGGCGCTTGGGCGAACCGGTGCGCGCGCCGGCGGGAGCCGATCTCACAAAGGCCGCTCGAGCGCCAGGGGAACACGCTCGACGAATCGTGGTGAAAGACGGAACCCGCGTCCACATCATTCCGGTTGGTCAACTCGACTATGCCGAAGCTCAGGACGATTATGTGGCGCTGCACAGTCTTGGGAAGAGTTATCTCAAGCAGCAGACCATCTCGAGCCTGGAGGCGTCGCTCGATCCCGCGCGATTTGTTCGCGTGCATCGCTCGTTTCTCGTGAATCTGGAACGCGTTGCTAAAATCGAGAGCTATACGAAGGACACACGGTTGGCCATTCTCATCGACGGCTCGCGCGTGCCGGTGAGTCGAGCCGGATATATGCGCCTGAGAGAGTTGATGTCGAGCGCCTACTAGCATCGAGAAGCGATCCAAAAAAGGATAGAAAACATGACCGGAAATATCTGCACTCTGCCAAGGTCGGCTGCTCTTGTGTGCGCGGCTTGGCTCTTGCCTTTCAGCACGGGACAAGCTCAGCCACCGCTCCAAACTCTGCACAATCATGTTCGCGCAGTGGTTTCGAGCGGTGAGGCCGCGCCGGTGGGTTTTCTTCCAGCCACTCAGCGGATGAATCTAGCGATCATGCTGCCGCTCCGCAATCAAACCGAGTTGACAAGCTTGTTGGCTCGGCTCAATGACCCAAGCAGCCCCGTTTACCGCCGCTTTCTCACCGTGTCTCAGTTCACCGAAGAGTTCGGGCCAACCGTGCAGGATTATCAAGCGGTTATTAATTTCGCGAAGGCCAACGGTTTTACCGTTACCGATACGCCTTCGAATCGCCTGCTGGTCGATGTCAATGGCTCGGTTGAGCAAATCGAGAAAGCCTTCCACGTAGTGATGACCGTGTATCGGCATCCCACGGAAAACCGGACGTTTTATTCGCCGGATCGTGAGCCATCGCTCGATCTGGGCGTGCCGGTTTCGCATATTGCCGGCCTGAATAATTTCTCCATACCGCACCCTAAGGTAAAGAGGCCTCCAGTTGGTAACGCAATAAAGAGCAACGCCGGCTCGGGCCCGAGTGGGGCGTACCTCGCCAGCGATATGCGGGCGGCTTACTACGGCGGGAGCGCCCTGACCGGCAGCGGCCAGGCAGTCGGGCTGCTGGAATTCGACGGCTACAACATGAGCGATGTGACGTCGACTTTTGACGGACACTCCTATTCGGTACCCATCAACAATGTGCTGGTAGACGGCGCAAGCGCGGGTTCGGACGGCGATGATGGCGAACAGGTGCTCGATATCGTGCAAGCGATTGGGATGGCTCCGGGTATGAGCCAGGTTCGCGTCTATATCGCGCCCGGTAATTCCTCCATCGGCGTCGGCGACGTGGACATCTTCAACAAAATGGCCACGGACAATATTGCGAAGCAGCTGAGTTGCTCTTGGGGTTGGGATCCGGATGACACGTCTTCGGACGATCCCATCTTCCAGGAGTTTTCAGCGCAAGGCCAGAATCTTTTTGTCGCTTCCGGCGATGCCGGAGCGTACACCGGGTCGAACGCTACCGATTACAGCTATCCGGCGGAAGACGTTTACGTGGTCGCTGTCGGCGCCACGGACTTGACGACGAATGGCGCAGGAGGCGCCTGGGAATCGGAAACGGCGTGGTCGGACAGCAGCGGCGGCCCCGCCGACAACGGCTTCGCCATTCCGAGCTGGCAATCAGGCGTGGCCAATTCCTCTAATGATGCTTCGACGATGATACGCAACGTTCCGGACGTCGCTGCGGAAGGCAATTTCGATAACTATCTCTGCGATCAAGGTTCCTGTCAGGGTGGTTGGGGCGGCACTAGCTTTGCGGCGCCGCGCTGGGCCGGTTTTCTCGCCCTCGTCAATCAACAGGCTGTGGCTGATGGCAAATCGACTCTGAGCTTTCTTAATCCGTCCATCTATGCGATCGGTAAGAGCTCCAACTACGATAGCGATTTCCACGACATCACCAGCGGGAATAACAATAACGGCAAAGGGCAATCGTACAACGCTGTGGTCGGCTATGACTTGGTAACCGGGTGGGGCAGCCCGAACGGCCAAAATCTGATCACCGCGCTGACTGGATCCGCGACGCCGAGCTTCACTCTCTCGGATTCGCCCACCAGCCTGACGATTACGCAAGGCGGCACGGGCGGCACGAGCACCATCACTGTGAACGATCAGAACGGATTCACGGGCACAGTAAGTCTCGCCGCGTCTGGACTGCCGGGCGGTGTAACGGCATCGTTCAATCCGACGAGCACATCCGGGACCAGCACGCTGACGCTGACGGCGAGCAGTTCCGCTACTACCGGGAAGGCTACGGTAACCATCAAGGGCACCTCCGGCAGCCTGACCGCGACCACTACTCTTGCGCTGACCGTCAATGCCGCTACGACGCCGAACTTCACGATCGGCGCTTCCCCCGCTTCTCTGACCGTAGTGCAAGGTAAGAATGGAACCAGCACCATCACCATCACCAGCCAGAACAGCTTCAGCTCTGCAACCACGCTAAGCGCTACTGGCCTGCCTAGCGGCGTGACGGCGGCATTCTCAAGCAACCCTGTAACTCCGCCGGCGAACAGCGACGCGACATCGACACTGACCCTGACGGCTTCCGCAACCGCGACCACAGGCGCGGCCACGGTCACCGTGACCGGAACTTCCGGCTCACTCAGTCACAGCACCACGATCGCGTTGACCGTGAGTTCGTCGTCGGGAGCGCAAACCGCGATATACAATTCCACGCTCAAAGCTCCGGAGTGCGCGACCGTTGGTGCGTCGTGCGACTCGGGTCCGTCGCTGCTGCTGGGACGCGATAACATGTCGGGCGGCGCGGAACCGAATCAACCCAACACCATCAACAATTCATGCGCCGATGGGACGTCTGGAACCTTCCACTCGGACGAATCCAACGACCGTATCGTAGTTGCTTCGACCAGCGGTGGCGCGCTAACGCATGGAACCAGCGTGAAAGTTACTGCAACTGTTTGGGCTTGGAGCGGTTACTCCTCCGACGCGCTCGACCTTTACTATGCGGCTAACGCCAACAGCCCCTCATGGGTATTCATTAAGACGATTGTGCCCACCAAGGCCGGAGCGCAAAGCCTGTCTACTACGTTCACGCTTCCGACCGGCAGTCTTCAGGCTGTTCGTGCACAGTTCCGGTATGAGGGAAGCGCGTCGGCCTGCACCAAAGGCTCATACAACGATCACGATGACCTGATCTTTGCTGTCGAGTAAGCACTTGTCAAAGAGAAGACCGGCGATCTGGTTGGATCGCGGTCTTCTGTTTGAGGCCTTATCAAATAATTAACGCGGTGTCAGGCGGACGGAGATGAGAGAAGCCATCTCGAGCTTGCGGTTCAAATCGCGCTCGATGGACGACTTGCTTACACCGTAGCCCGCGCCATCCGGCGTCCAGACCTGCGCCAGAATATGCTGGTCACCGGAAACGCGGAAAGCGAGCCGGGGATTTTCGGGCTTGCCCTGCTCCCGGCTTGCGGTGGACAGGAATACGCCGTGACCTTTCGCGTCATAAACCTGGAACAAGCCGCGCGTGCCTGTTTCCTTCACGGTGTACTGGCCGGCTGGCATCGCCGTGTGGCTGGCTTCGAACGCGAACGGAATGTTCGCGACTTCTCTCTGATCCTGAGCGGTGAGGGCTAAGCTCCCGAATACTGCGAATCCCGCGGTCAGGAGGATATGTTTCAATTTGCGGTTCATATAAACTCCTTGGGTTGATTTTCGGGAACCTTTCGATTTCCCATCTCTCTTTCGTTTCCGTCTGAGGGACGCTTCTCTAAGAGCGCTTCGAAGGCCACCTGCGGCACGGACGTATTTGCAACAACTTGCGTGACGGGCGAGCCTGCGCGATGGAAGGAGATGGTTAATGCGCGGATAGCTTTATGGATAAAGCGTGTGTTCTCAAACGGCGAAAAAGGAAACAGCCGAAGGTGTGTGATTTTTCTCCAGCTCGCGCGAATAACAGGGTGAACGGCTGAACAATGACGACGACCGAGCTCCAGGACAGGTTCCAAAGCCTGGTTGTACAGCACAAGGGAATCCTCTACAAGGTCTGTAACTCGTATTGCCGGAACAGTGATGATCGCGAAGATCTCGCTCAGGAGATCACAATCCAGCTTTGGAGATCATTCCCCGCCTTTGATCACCGCTACCTGTTTTCCACCTGGATGTACCGAATTGCTTTGAATGTCGCGATCTCTTACTACCGTCGTGAGAGTACGCGAACGCGGTATGTGCTATCGGCTGACGAGCGCCTTCTGGACGCAAGCGATGAAACAACAACGCAATCGGAAGAGATGACGATGGTTTACCAATTTATTGAGCGCCTCGATCCCTTCAGCAGGGCGCTCGTCCTGCTTTACTTGGACGGGAACAATTATCAGGAAATCGCCAAGGTAGTGGGCATCACGGAGACCAACGTCGCAACGAAGATCAGCCGCTTGAAGAAAGTAATGAAGCAGCAGCTTTCCGGAATCGGACAAGTTTGAGCAAGGAGTAAATATGATTGATCTGGATGAATCGAAAGAGAAGTGGGCAGAACACGATCGAAAGCTGGAGGAGAACATCCGTTTGAACCGGAAGCTGCTCAGCGCGATTTATCTGAAAGGCGCACGATCTCGATTGCAACGCGTGCTCGCGTTTACCGTCTTGCACTCTATCATGTGGCTCGTCGGCATTGGCGCGCTCGGCGACTTCATTTACGAGCACATCGCAACGCCGCGATTTGCGCTCGCGGCTGCCGCTCTGGATCTTTATGCGATTGGGATGTTGGCTGGCCTGATCCGGCAGATCACGATGGTACATCGCATCGATTATGGGCAGCCGATTGCCGGCATCCAGAAGCAGCTCGAGTCCGTAAGGGCGCTCCGAATCAGGACGACACAATGGGCCGTGTTGGCAGGGACAGTTGCTTGGACACCCTTCGTGATTGTCGCGCTTCAGGCATTTTTTGGGCTGGATGCTTATCGAATACCGGGTACGGCTTGGCTGGCGGCCAATTTGTTGTTCGGCTTGGCTCTCATCCCGCTAGCGATTTGGATATCGAGGAAATTCGGCGATCGTATGGATCGCTCTCCGTTCATTCAGCGGCTCATGAAGGACATCTCTGGAAGCAACTTGAACTCAGCCGCCAACTTTCTGGCGACTCTCTCGGAAATCGAGTCGGAAGCGCCCCGCCGCATCATCGAGGCAGGGAAATCGTGATGTTGCGATACTTCATGCCGCCGGTGTGGTCGCCCTGAATGTAAATGGGTCCGGGGTCGCCTTCGTGGCTGTCGAGAGCCCCGCCCGTGATTCCAGGAATCTGCCGGTTAGTGATAATTGCGATGCCGTCGCGCACGATGCTTACGTTGCGTCCCGCCAGCGTGATGTCATAGGTCTCCCATTCTCCGGGCCGGGGAGAAACCTCAAGGGCTGGAGGAATGAATCCATATATGGATCCCATCCCGTGGAACTTATCGTTCATGTCCGCGGCCTCATACTCGACTTGCACTTCATAGCGGCCCCGCAGATAGACTCCGCTGTTGCCATCCTTCGGGCAGTTGTATTCGACGTGTAGCTTGAAATCGTCGAACTTGCGCTTCGTGCGAATGTTCGCGCCCGCGGCTTCGTTGACCAGCTCGCCGTCTTGCGCTTTCCAGTGGTTCTCAGATGGCTTATCGGGCTCCCATCCGTTCAGATCTTTTCCATCGAAGAGCGGCTGCGGATCGGACCATGCAGTCGGCATCTTGTGATCAAGGGCGGGCGCAGGCACACCCGTGATTTGCCTTTCCACTCCATTGGGCCCTCTCTCGAGCCCGGTGAGCTTTCGTCCGGTTGCAGTCATCTCCCAAGTAACCGGGATTTCTTTGCCGAACGAATCGGAGGTAGCAAATGACAGATGGGAGCCATTCACCTTCACTTCTTTCGCGGGATGCACGCTGCCAACGCGCCCGACCACGCGCACCTCAGGGCTGCCGCCGTTCGCGGTGAACTCCATCCAGGAAGGATACGTGTCGTCGGGTGTTTTGACGGTAAGATCCCATCGACCGGCAAAGGGCGAATTATTCTCTTGATTCGAGGCTGCGGAAGTGAGCGCGAGAGTTGCCAGAGTCACTATAAGACAGAATTGTTTCATTTCAGGTAGTCTATCGAAAGAAAAAACAAACAGAATATAACAATGTTAAAATGTGCTTTTCCAATGAGATGGCTATCTGCTGTCGCGTGGATTGGAATCGCGCTGCAACCCTTAGCTGCCGCGCCTGCCAAGCCGAAGCCATCCTCCCCGAAGCCATCCTCGGCCAAGCAATCGGCTTCTTCTAAATCGAAACCTACTAAAGCCGCCGCTTCCGCCGCAGCGCATGCCAAGCCTCATGCCAGGTCCGCCAAACAAAGACGCGTGGCCCACGTTCCCCCGCCGCCCAGCTATCAACTGCAGCCCGACCCTGGCCGTTATCAAGAAATACAAGCAGCGCTCGCAGAAAAAGGATATTTCAAAGGCGATGTAAACGGCACTTGGAGCGATGATTCCACAGACGCCCTCAAACGATTTCAGGCCGATAAGGGGTTTTCCCCGGACGGGAAGCTGAGCGCTTTGACGCTGATTGGCTTGGGCCTGGGTCCGAAGCATGACGGCAGTTCAATGACCGCCGCGGCAGGCGCGGACACGCGGCCGAATCCCGGCTCGGCGCCCCCCATGGGGGATTCGGCTCCTCCGAAGTAAGCACGCAAAATAAAGACATAGGAGATCACACGGTGATCATCGGCGTTCCAAAGGAAATTAAAGACCACGAAACACGCGTCGGCTGCGTGCCCAGCATGATCACGGCCTTGCGCGAACACGGGCATGAGGTATTGGTGGAAACCCAAGCGGGCGTAGGCAGCTCAATTCCCGATGACGAATACTCCGAGGCGGGTGCAACTATCGTTGATCGCGCCGGCGAGGTCTGGAGCAAATCCCAGCTCATCGTGAAAGTCAAAGAGCCTCAGCCCTCCGAGTTTCAATTTTTCCGCCCCGGCCTTATTCTTTTCACCTATCTTCATCTCGCCCCGCTTCCCGAGTTAACCCAGGCTCTGGTTGAATCCCGCGTGAATTCGGTGGCTTACGAAACCATTCGCGAGCGTGATAACTCGCTCCCGTTGCTCACGCCCATGAGCGAAGTAGCCGGTCGAATGGCCGTCCAGGTGGGGGCTCAATACCTGGAGCGTCCGAACGGAGGCCGTGGAATTCTGCTGGGGGGCATCCCCGGTGTAGCTCCAGCCAATGTTGTCGTCCTGGGCGGCGGCGTCGTCGGGCATAATGCCGCCAAAATCGCATGCGGGCTCGGCGCGAACGTAACCATTATCGATCGAAACCTTGACCGCCTTCGCGAGCTCGATGATATCTACTTCAACTCTATCCGCACACTGGCCTCGAACACATACACGATTCGTGACGCCGTTCGGCAGGCCGATCTTGTGGTCGGGGCCGTCCTCATCACTGGGGCATCGGCGCCTAAGCTGGTGCGGCGGGATATGATTTCCCGCATGAAGCAGGGAGCTGTGGTGGTCGATGTTGCGATTGATCAGGGAGGCTGCGTCGAGACCGCGCACGCCACCACCCATACGGACCCGATCTATTACGTCGACGGCGTCCTTCACTATTGCGTATCGAATATGCCCGCCGCGGTGCCGCACACGTCCACCTTCGGCTTGACCAACGCGACCGTTCCTTATCTGATCACGCTTGCGGATAAAGGGCTGGAGCGAGCCTCTGAAACCAACAACGCCATCAAAGAAGGCGTGAATACATACCAGGGCGAGATAACTTATGCGGCGGTAGCCGAATCCCAAGGCAAGGGCTGGCGTGAGCTCACTACGGTGATGTAGAACGAGCCTGCCGCAAAAAAACTCCTCAGCCTTTTTCAGGCTGAGGAGTCTACGGCGACGCTTTGCCCGCCGGAGGATGGAAAATTCGCCGCCGAGATCGAGAGCTAACTCTTTCTCGCTGCGCGGCGGCGAACGAATGCGAGACCCAGAAGACCGGTCCCAATCAATGCGAGCGATGCGGGCTCGGGAACGGCGCTTTGAATCAAAATGCTGGAATCGAGACTGTCTGGCTTGCCCGAGGTCGCGCCAAATGTCGCTACGATGATCTCCGTCTCCGAGAAAGGACTGGTCGTGGGCCCGGAAACTAACTGGTTATTGGCATTGCTCCCTTGTGCTGTAAACGTAGTGGTAGCTAACATATGGGCGGTTCCAAAAGCGGTGTTACTCGGATCGATGTAGGTGGTTAGCTTCTCGCTTGTAACACCATTCAGGATTCCGGTAAAAGCGTTGGAGAACAAGAAAGGGTTTGAAAGACCCGTGAGCCCAGTTTCGGTGAGTTCGATTGTCAATGTCTTGGAACTTGAAAGATTCATTGCAGAGACATTGACGGTTTGCAGATTCAGATCCGGCTCGTTAAAGATGGGCGAACCCGTGCCTGTCACTGTGTTTGCCACGAAGTCGCCGTAAGCGATGTTGTTGAATGAAACGAGCCCGGTTCCCGAACTCGCTGTCATCGTGGCAAAACCGCTCTCGGTCAGTGAGATCTCGTCTGTGGTTGATGCAAAGGCCGCCGGCAGCGCTATGGCTAAACCGACCGCGAAAATTGAAAGTTTCTTTATCATTTCGATTAGGACCCTCCGATTAAGTCCATCGTTGTCCCTTAATGAGGAACGATCCAAGTGTAAGGGGATTATGGCCGAAAAGGAAGGCCTGAAA
>JBAUUG010000390.1:0-2515 GCA_049582585.1 Bryobacteraceae bacterium
CAATAGGCTCGTACCGGTCGGCTGGTATCCATGATCGCCTTTGAACCGGAAGAACACCTTCTGCTTGTCGTTGATGTCCCAATCGACGCGGTGCGTCTCAAGCCACTCCTTGTTGGTGTTCAAGCCGCTCGCGCCGGCAGCGAGCGCGCAACTGACGTTCGTGCCAAAAGTTCCGCCACCTGGCGCCGCAGTGCCCGCCAAGGGTCCGCAGCCCATGCTCCCGGTGGAATCGTTCAGCACGCCGGAGCCGGTTGTGACAGGCTGGGCACCCTTCGCGGTGGCCGCAGTGTTATAGATATTGAAAGCTTGCTGGTAGAGAGACGTCTGGCTGGGTTGGATATGGGCCAGGATATAATTTTGGAGCGGAATTGAGGGAGTGACGAGATAGCCTACGCTGGGCAAAGTGTAATAGAGGCCTTCGCTATCTGAATAGAAAAAGAGCTTGTTCTTCAGGATGGGCCCGCCGATATCGGCTCCCCACTGCCTGGAAACGTCATAGGGTCTGGCTAGGCCCGACGCATTCGCGAAAAAGTCGTTGGCATTCATCAGGTGGTTGTTGAAGTTGAACAGCAACTCGCCATGCAACGCGTTGGTACCACCCTTAGTCACGTAGTTCACCTGCGCACCCGCCTGGCGTCCGTATTGAACGCTGTAGCCGTTTTGAACCACCGACGCTTCCGCGACCTCATCCTGACCGAGCAGCAGATTGCTGGCGCCCGAATTATTGAGGTTAAGATAAGGGTCGTTGTAGTCATCACCATTCATGGTGTAGAGGTTCGAGGTGCCTGGGAGTCCGTGGGAACTGAAATTGCCATATCCCATTCCTGTACTCACCACGACTCCGGGTACGGTGAAAGCCACCGTGGTAAGATCGCCGCCGGGAGCGGGGAGCTGTAGAATCTGCTTGCTGGAAAAGGTAGTGCTGAGGTCGGCATTGTCGGTATTGAGAGCCGCAGCAGTCTCCGTGACTTCGACCACTTCGTGCGTGGATTGTACTTTGGCCACCAAATCGACCGTATTCACCTGGCCGACCTCGATTGTGGTTTTAGTCGTATCCGACACCAGGCCGGGAGACGACGCAGTGATCGAGTAGTTGCCGCCGGCTAAGAAGGTAAACCGGTATGACCCTGTGTCATTTGTTGTGGCCGTGCGCGTTTCACCCGTGTCTAGATTCTTGAGGGTTATGGTCGCTCCGGGGACGGCCGCACCGCTCGAATCCTTTACCGTTCCAGTGATGTCACCCGTGGTAACGGTTTGCGCCTGACCAGCCAAGCCTAGAAGCAGCAGCAAGGAAAATAGCGCGCACGCCGCTTTGGCAAATTTCAGAAAATTCTGGCGGGTTGAACTGAGTGTATTTGTTTGTAGCATGGTTTGAGATCTCCAGATTCTCGGTGGTCGACTTGCAGATGAAGCTGAATGCTCAACACGAGAATCGAACGCAAACGGAGCAATTCGCGGTCCAACTCCTAACCCGTGGATTACGAGCGGGTTACGGGGAGCTAACTACGGATTCTGGGATTTTGGGAGGCCGCTCTTCTAATCTCCGTAGATGCCTGTTAATGGAAACAGGGGAGCCAAAGCTCCCCTGTTCGACATCGAACTATCGTCGCGATGATTAGAAGATGAACTTGAGAGCCAGAACCATGGAGCGCGGGTTGCTGGAGTAGACCTGCGAGAGCTGGTAAAACAACGAATTCTGAGGCTCTGCCGCGAGTACGTTATTGCCACCCGTGAAACCCGCCGGGGCCACATCGCTGATGTTTCCGCCCACATACTGCGGATGGTTCAGGACGTTGAATAGCCGGGCGGAGAACTCTACGCTGGCTCGCTCGGTGAAGTTGAAGCGTTTAGCAGCAGTGACGTCAATGTCGTCGATCGGATTAAACATTGCCGTGTTGCGGCCCCCGTTTGAGATGGTTCCGCGAGGAGCTTCCGCGTAGCGCGCGTTCGGATTGTCTACGACGTAACCGACCGTAACTGCTGAGGCGCCCGTGGCCGGACAGGCGGGAGCTGTCGGCCCGCTGCAGACCGGTGTCACGCCGGAGCCCATGCCCGGATCTCCGCCGTTTGGATTCACGATTGCGCGATCGGGCCAAACGTCACCATTAAGGTTCGCGTCGATGTGGCTCTGAACCGTGAAGTAGTTTCCGGTTTGATACGTGTAGATTGGCGCGAGCTCCCAATTGCAAACGATGTTTTTCAGGAACCAGTTGCTGTGCTTGAAATACGGCACATCAAAAAGCATTTCGAAAGAGAGGCGATTGCGATGATCCAGCGCGGAGCTGGAGCGATCCTGCCGCAGGTTCTGAGAATCCATGGGGCGGCGAGGCGTAGTCACCGTCGAGAAAACATCCGCGGTCGAATCGTCGATGGCATGGCTCCAGGTATAGGAACCAATAAACTGCAAGCCGTTGTTGAATCGGCGGGTCAATTGGTTCGCCCATCCGTGATAAACGGAGTTACCGTAGGGCTGATACGAAGTAATATTTGATGCGAAACCGGCGTTAGCGTAGGC
>JBAUUG010000391.1:0-18567 GCA_049582585.1 Bryobacteraceae bacterium
CCGAAAATCCCTTGAAGCTGCTTATTCGGGGACTTCCCAGGGCGTCGTTCTTCCATGCTTTCCCAACTTCCTTGAAGGCGTCTGAATGCGCGCTGTAGACCTTATGCAGGAAAGCGTGCTGCGGTCCTGTGAGCCCCAGGCATTGGGCTATTGCGTTGACCGTCTTATCGTCGTGTCCTGCAATAGCGTCGTCGAGCGGCTTACAAATACAGTGGCCCATCGTTCGAACGAGCCAATACGCCATCAGTGGGCCAGGGACACTAATCGGGTCATCATCACACGCCGAAACCAAAGTTGAGCACTCGTCGGTTTTAGGCTTTTTCGACGCACCTTCCGCGGCCACCGTGATCAGCGAACCGGCAAGTCCAACCGTGACAGCGCGACGGTTCAGCTCGTTTGACATTTGTTTCTCCTTTCGTTAGATCCTAAACTCTATAGCGCAAACGAGTCAACACTGAGGCCAATTATTTCTTCTGTGCGGCAGGAGACTGAATTTTTTTTAACTCCGTGGACAATTCCGAAACAATGCCCGGCGGATGATACTCCGGTTCGAACCAGATTCGGCCTGGGTGGTCAATAGTCTTTTCGAGCAAGTGAGATGCGTCTTCCTCCTCGTTGCTCGCGATCAGAGCTCTTACAAGATATTCTTTTTCCGCGATATGGCTGTCGAGTGCTGCGGCTTTCTGCATATTTGCGAGCGCTCGACGAAAATGTCCATCGCCGAGTTCGATTTCGCCTATCAGACGCAGGCGAGCTATCTCGGCGACCGGGCCAAACTGTACAGGCGTCAAACGAGTAAGCACATGGCCGGCTTCTTTCAAGTCGCCGGTGCGAGCCAATAGAGATCCGGCTCGCGTCAAGCGGGAAATGTCGGAGTCTACGTCCAAAACCTCGAAGCACTCGGAACGGCATTTGTCACGATCGCCCATACGCCAATACAGGAAGGCTTTAGCGACTCTTTTCTCTGCGGCCTCCTCACTCCGGCCGGATGAAAGGTCGGCTGCGATTCCCTGATCGAGCACGGACAATGCCCGTTGATAGTTGCCTTGTTCAGCGAAGAGACATGCTTCAGCGGCATAACTGGCGGATTGCCACTCGGATTGCGACGACTGCCGCAAGCCTTCATACAGCGCTTGAGCCAGCTGGTCCTTGCCGGCAAGATGATCTACGTTTGCCTCTAAGTAGCCCCCGAGATCAGGCTGATCAAGTTTGCGGAGTTTTAGGATGTATTCCCGAGCGTCCCCAAGCTGGCCAAGAATAATGTAGTCCATCGCCACGTGCGCCGGGATGCGGAAATCGCGAGGATCTTTGATCTCTGCTGATTTCAGCTCCGCGATGGCCTCTTCCACCCTGCCGAGCATTCGCAGCGCGGTGGTCTCATACAGCCACGGAGTATTGTCGTTCGGGAAGTGAAGCTGGTAAACACGAAAGACCTCCTCGGCTCGTGCGTAATCCCCGGATTCGAGCGCATATTGGCCCCGGATGCGCAGAGACTCGCGGTCAGAGAGCCGCTCCGACTTTAAATCGGCAATAGCCTTCTCCCACTCTGCATACCCCTCCTGCGTGCGTTTCAGCGAAAAAAGAAAATCGCCGAGGCGCATGCGCGCGAGGGCAAACCGCGGATCCTTCTCCAGAGCCTCACGAAGCACGTCGACTGCCTCGTCAACCCTTCCCATCCTCTTCAGCTTTTCGGCTTCAGAAAAGTACGAGAGCGCCTCCCAGGAGTCCGTCGTCGTGAGCTCGGCTGGAAGGTCGGAGGTTGCGATTTCCTGTTGCGTTTCTCCGACCTCCCTGCGCACCCAATCGCTACCCTCGTGAATCGCGTCGAACAAGGCGGATTTCGATCGCACGTCCCATTCACCCGTCCAGTGTTTTGCCGCTGAAGCGGGATCCTTGCCGGTGCGCTCGAGTAGTAATTGCAGCCTATAATCGTCGCCTAGCTTATATACGGTGCCGAAAAGAACAAGCGAAGCGCCTTCGCGCATGGCGATTTCTCTGGCGGTTCGCGAATCGAGTTGCTCCGGTGCAAGCGGCTTGCGCATGCGTTCCAGCGCGACTCGAATGCGTCCAGAATCAAGCAGATTGAAGTGGCCCGATTGAGCGATCTGGCCGCGCAGGACTTCAGTGACTCCGTCGAGTTCGGGATCATGAGTGGCGTTCTCTACACCGGCCAAAAAAACGACAGAACCGGCCGGGACTGCAGCTCTGGAGCCTGTATAACGCAGATAGAGAGCAGCCCCGACGAGTAGCAGCAGGACCACGAAAATGATCGAGCTTGTCACCACTTTCCTCGTAAAGAGGCCATGCGTTCGGGCTAACAAGGCCCGCGGCCTTTTCGGCGCAGGGGGAGATTGTGCCAGCGCTGCATTGACCTCGTGGGCATTTTGGAAGCGATCTTCAGGGCGGATCGCGAGGCAGCGCAGAATAACTTTTTCGAAGTTCTTGTCGACGTCGCCCGCCATGCGGGAAGGCGGCGTTGGATCCTCAATCCAGCGAGGCAGCGCGCCCGATTCCGAACTGAACGGTCGCTTCCCGGTGACGCATTCGTACATGACCGACCCGAGCGCGAAGACATCGGTCGCCGGGGTGGTTGGCGCGCCCATCCATTGTTCGGGTGCCATGTAGTGCGGGGTGCCTATGGCCCGGTGACTTGTCAGGCCCGACCTCCCGACCGCCGCCGCGAACTCCTTCGCCAAGCCGAAATCGGTAATAACCGGAGCAACTCTCGGACCGCGATTCACCAGGATGACGTTCGCGGGCTTGAGATCACGATGTATCACGCCAACGTCATGTGCTGCAGCGAGAGCATTACATAGATCACGCGAAACGGTAAATGCCAGGTCTGACGGCAGAACGCCATTGCGCTCGAGGCGTGCCCCCAAATCTTCGCCTTGCAACAACTCCATCGTGAACAGCAGGATCTCGCGGTCGCTATTCGGCGCACGGCAATGCATGAAGTCAAAAATGCGACAAACGCCGGGATGCGTGACTTTGCGCGCAGTTTGGACTTCCTGATAGAAACGTTCAAGGACATCGGGGTGTGAAGCGAGATCAAGTTTGATGGTCTTAAGCGCGAGACGCACCTTGAGAAGCTCGTCGTGGACTTCATACACTTCGCCCATGCCGCCTTGGCCAATCAGTCGGATGACCTTGAAGCGCCCTGCGACGAGTTCTCCGGCGCGAAGCTGAGTTTGATCGTTATCCGGGCGATCGAGAAACGCGCCTGCGCGTTGATACTCATCCCACAACCGCCGAACTTCTTGAATGACAGTCGGGTCGTTCGCGTCGCTCGACAGCAACCGGGAGCGCTCTTCGGGAGTCGCTTCGATGACTCGTCCCAGCAGCTCTTTAACTCGCTGCCAAGAGTCAGGTTCTAATGTAGTTCGCCGTGAAGCCACGCTCGAGCAACGCTCCACTCCCGTTTGACGGTTCGGGTTGAAATCTGCAGCTGACGGGCGATTTCATCTTCAGTCAGGCCGCAGAAGAAACGCAATTCTACGATATGCGCCTGTCGAGGATCTACCGCGGCAAGCCGATCTAGGGCGTCGTTCAAGGCGAGCAACTCCTCGGGCGCAAGTCCATCGCCCATTACGCGCTCATCGATGGTTACCTTTTCCTGGTCGCCGCCGCGTTTGTACGCGCGGCGCTGGCGGGCGGCATCCACCAGGATTCGGCGCATGACACGAGCCGCGACAGCGAAGAAGTGGGCACGACTTTGCCAATCTACGTTCGAGGGTCCCGCCAGGCGCAGATAGGCTTCGTGAACCAATCCGGTTGTCTCCACGCTGTTCGGAGTGCGCTCCCTACTTACAAATCGGTGAGCTAAACGGCGAAGCTCGGCGTAGACGAGATCCATCAGAGCGGATTCGGCTTCGCGGTTACCTTTGCGAATTTGACCCAGCAGCTCGGTAACGTTGTCGGGCACCAAGTGCGCTGCATCCTCGAATGTTCTTACGGTACCAGGAAAGTCCTTCCCTGCACCAGCCCTGCGGTTATTTTTGCGATCTGCAGATCCTCCTCCGACGGGAGCACCATCACCCGAAACTCGCCCAGAAAACTGAGCCCGGAACAGATCTCTTCCCGCACCTCAGCCGCGTGCTCGCCAATTCCGCCTGTGAAAACCAGCGCATCCAACCCGCCCAGCGCAGCCGCCATTTCCGCGATCGCTTTCCGCGCCTGGTAACAAAACATCCGCAGGGCCAAATCGACTTGCGCGTCCTGTTTACGCAAGCTCAGCAATGTCCTGACATCACTGCTCTTGCCCGAGACGCCAAGCAGGCCCGAGCGATGATTCACCAGATCCTCCAGCATTTCCGGATTCGCGTAGCCGTTGCGCATCAGGTACACCAACACGCCGGGATCCAGATCGCCGCAGCGGGTTCCCATCATGATGCCGCCCGTAGGCGTCAGGCCCATCGTGGTGTCAATAGATTTCCCATTGCGAATCGCGGTGATGCTCGCGCCGTTGCCGAGATGTGCCGCTACCAACCGCTCGGGTACAGTGTCGAGCTGCGCCATGATCGATTCCAGCGATAATCCGTGGAACCCATATCGCTCTACGCCCAGCTTTCGTACTTCAGCGGGAAGCGCAAAAGTTCTGCTTACATCGGGCATAGTGCGATGAAAAGCCGTATCCAGACACACCACCTGAGCAACTCCAGGCAGATTCTTCTCGGTTGCTTCCAAAACCGATAGCGCTGCCGGCAAATGCAACGGAGCAAACGCAACCGCCGCACGCAACCGATCGATGACTGCGGCGGTCGCGCGCTGATGCTCTCTGATGTGCGGCCCTCCGTGAACGAAACGGTGTCCGACGGCTCGGGGCTGAGGCGCGCCGCACCTTTTCAAAGCATCCATCGCGTGCGCGAGAGCGCCCCTATGGTCCGAGAATTGGATCTGGTCTTTACGTTTCTCCGAGCCCGCTGCTCTCACCCAAAAACTGGAATTTTCGCGGCCTATTTCCTCCGCTTCGCCCTCGCAGATCGGCTTTGCCGCGTCGCCCTCGCACTGGTAAACGCCGAATTTCAACGAAGAGGAGCCGCAGTTCAGCGCCAGAACAGCCAAACCGTTTCGCCTGTCTGTCACAGACCCCATTTCCAGTTCAGTACTTCTGGAAGATCTTCGCCGTGCTCCATCACGTACGCTCGATGCCGCTGAAGATTGTCATAGTAGCGGTCGGAAGCGCTTTGCACTAGCGATTCGAGCCGCGGAATCCGGCGAATCGCGTCAAAGGTCAACTGAAACCGATCGATGTTGTTCAGAACCGTCATGTCGAATGGTGTGGTAGTCGTGCCCTCTTCCTTATATCCGCGAACGTGAATGTTGTCGTGATTCCGGCGGCGATACGTGAACCGGTGGATCAGCCAGGGGTAGCCGTGAAACGCGAAAATCACTGGCCGGTCCACCGTAAACAGATCGTCGAATTCCTCATCTGCCAATCCATGCGGATGCTCGCTCGCGGGCTGCAATGTCATCAGATCGACAACGTTTACAACCCGAATTCGAATATCCGGAACAAACTCGCGCAGCAGCATGACTGCCGCAAGTGTCTCGAGCGTCGGCACATCTCCCGCGCAAGCCATCACTACGTCGGGATTTCCATCATCGTTACTTGCCCACTCGAAAACGCCCAGGCCTTTTGTGCAGTGACGGATAGCCGATTCCATGTCCAGCCACATCGGAGCCGGTTGCTTTCCGGCGATGATTAGATTGACGTAGTTCCGGCTGCGCAGGCAATGATCCGCAACCGAAAGCAGCGTGTTTGCGTCCGGCGGCAGATAAACCCGGACGATATCGGCTTTCTTGTTCGCCACGTGATCTATGAAACCGGGATCCTGATGCGAAAAGCCGTTGTGATCCTGCCGCCAGACATGCGACGAAAGCAAATAGTTCAGGGAAGCAATCGGCTTCCGCCACGGCAGGTTCTTACTCACTTTCAACCATTTCGCGTGCTGATTGAACATGGAATCGACGATATGAATGAACGCCTCATAGCACGAAAAGAAACCGTGGCGGCCGCTCAACAGATAGCCTTCCAGCCAGCCCTGGCACATGTGCTCGCTCAGCACCTCGAGAACCTTGCCATCTGTCGTAAGATCCACATCCACAGGCAGAATTTCAGCCATCCACTCCTTGCCGCTTGCTTTGTAAACAGCTTCAAGACGATTTGAGGCGGTCTCATCCGGCCCGAACAAACGGAAGTTGCGCGCCTGCAGATTGTGCGCCATCACATCCCGCAGATATTGCCCCAGCACTCGCGTTGCTTCTCCTTCAACCGACCCCGGCTTGGGCACATTCACGGCATATTTTCTGAAATCCGGCAACACTAGCGGTTTTAGAAGCGATCCTCCGTTGGCGTGAGCATTCATTCCCATGCGCCTCTCGCCCCTCGGCGCCAAAGCGGCTAGATCCTCGCGCAACTTTCCCTCGTGGCCGAATAGCTTCACCGGTTCGTAGCTGCGCAGCCAGTCTTCCAGAATTTGACGATGCTCCGGATTTTCCAGCACATCCGCGACCGGCACCTGATGCGATCGCCACGTCCCCTCAACCGGCTTGCCGTCCACCTCCTTCGGCCCGGTCCAGCCTTTCGGAGTGCGCAGAATCAGCAACGGCCATCGCGGCCGCTCGACATGCTCCTGACGGCGCGCCCGCTCCTGTATGGCCCGGATCTCTTGCAGCATTTCTTCAAGCGCCGCCGCCATTCCTTGATGCATGACGGACGGCTCATGTCCCTCCAAAACTCGCGGAGCGTACCCGTATCCTTTGAACAGATCCAGTAATTCGTGTTCCGGTATGCGCGCCAGCACCGTCGGATTCGCGATCTTGTATCCGTTGAGATGCAGAATCGGAAGCACCGCGCCGTCCTTCGCCGGATTGAGAAATTTGTTCGAGTGCCAGCTCGCCGCTAACGCGCCGGTTTCCGCTTCTCCGTCACCCACTATGCAGGCGACCATCAGGTCCGGATTATCGAAGGCGGCTCCATAGGCGTGCAGCAATGAATATCCCAGCTCACCGCCTTCGTGAATCGAGCCCGGCGTTTCAGGAGCGACATGGCTTGGAATCCCATAGGGCCACGAAAATTGCCTGAACAGCCGCTTGATCCCGTCACGATCCTGCTGAACGCCTGGGTAGATCTCCGTGTACGACCCTTCCAAATACGTGTGAGCGACAATCCCAGGCCCGCCATGACCCGGACCAATGATGTACATCATGTTCAAGTCATGCCGCCGGATGAGCCGGTTCAGGTGCGTGTAGATGAAATTCAGGCCGGCTGTGGTTCCCCAATGCCCCAGCAAGCGCGGCTTAATGTCCTCTTTCGACAAGGGCCGCTCGAGCAGCGGGTTGTCTTTGAGATAAATCTGGCCAACCGTCAGGTAGTTCGCCGCGTGCCAGTATTCGTTGAGCTTCTCTACTTCTTCTTGGCTTAAGGCTTCAGGCATTCATCTGGTCCTGAAGCCATTATCGATTGCCTCTGCGATGTCGCCTTCTGGATAAAATGCCGGTGAATCCGATCGTCGGCGCTCAGCTCCGGGTGGAACGTGGCAATGAGATGTTTGCCTTCTTCCACCAGGACGGGAGCGTCGAGATAGCTTGCCAGAACCTTCCCTCGCGGCCCCACCCGGCGAATGATGGGAGCCCTAATGAAAACGGCCTCAGCGGGCTTGCCTTCGAGTTCGATTCGCGCGATGCGGCTGTCGATTTGGCGCCCGTAGCCGTTGCGCTCTATCGTAACGTCCACCAGCGCAAGTGATTTCTGAGACGGATTCAAGACATCGGAGGCGAGCAAAATTGCGCCCGCGCAAGTTCCGAATATCGGTTTCGTTTTTCCGAATTCCTGAAGGGGCGCGAAAAGATGCTCGATATTCAGCAGTTTGAGCATCGTTGTGCTTTCGCCGCCCGGTATTACGAGGCCGTCGATGGATTCGAGTTCCCCAGCCGTGCGCACCTCTACCGCTTCGCCGCCCGCGCGCTCAATGGCACTACGATGCGCCTCAAAGTCGCCCTGCAGCGCAAGCACCCCGATCTTCGGTTCCATGAGGCCGCGGTGATTGTTACCAGCCGCGCGTCTGCATCAGCTCGGATTCCTGCATCTTCGAAACGTCGAGCCCCGGCATAGCCTCACCCAGCTCTTCGCTCGCTTCCAGCAGTTTTACAGGGTCCCGATAGTAAGTCGCCGCCTTCACGATAGCCCTCGCGCGCGCCTCGGGATCGGACGACTTGAAGATTCCGGAGCCGACGAAAACAGCTTCAGCGCCAAGCTGCATCACCAGCGCGGCATCCGCCGGCGTCGCTATCCCGCCTGCGGAAAAATTTGGTACAGGCAGTTTGCCGGTTTGAGCCACATGCTGCACCAGTTCCAGCGGCGCTTGCAAATTTTTGGACTCGTGCACCAATTCTTCCTTTCCCAAGACGGTGAGCTGCTTCATCTCCTTGACGATCGTGCGGATGTGCCGGACCGCTTCGACAATGTTTCCGGATCCGGCTTCTCCCTTGGTCCGAATCATCGCCGCGCCTTCCGCAATGCGCCGCAAAGCCTCACCAAGATTTCTGGCCCCGCAGACAAACGGCACTTTGAAATCGCGCTTGTCGACGTGGTGCTCTTCGTCCGCCGGTGTCAGCACTTCGCTCTCATCGATATAATCCACGCCCAGAACCTCTAAAATACGAGCTTCCATGAAATGGCCGATGCGCACCTTCGCCATCACAGGAATCGATACAGCCCGCATGATTTCGCGAATGATGCGGATCTGCGACATGCGTGCCACTCCGCCGTCTTTGCGAATGTCCGCCGGAACCCGCTCCAGCGCCATCACCGCAGACGCACCCGCCCGCTCGGCAATCACCGCCTGCTCCGCATTGACGACGTCCATAATTACGCCGCCCTTCAGCATCTCTGCCAAGCCGACTTTCAATCGAAAATCGTCGTTTTCAAAGTTCATTTCATCTCCCCTATCTACACCAACGCCGCAGCCGGTTCTAAATTCACCCGCGCCACGCCTGCGGCCAATTCGGCTTTCGCCTCTTCTCCCAGAATTTGAATGCCCCGCGTGATCTGTTCAGGAGATAGCCCGCCAAAACTGATACGCAAACCACGCCAGTGTGCGCGTTTTACTGAAAAATAATTTCCCGGCAGAAAACTGACTCCGCGCTCCTGAACCCGGACGAGCAGAGTTTCCGCCTTCAACGGGGCTGGCAATTCGATCCACAGGCTCATCCCACCCTCCGGCCGCGTGAACTTCGCCCCCGCAGGCAGATAGCGGCTGCAGGCGCTCAGCACGGCCTCTAACCGTTCCGCTCCGGCGCGGCGTGTTCTTTCCAGGTGATGTGCCAGTTCCCCCGATTCCGCGAATCGCAACAGCACAGCCTGCGAAAGTTGATCGGAATGCAGATCGCTGGTTTGTTTCGCCTCGGCCAAACGCGCCACCACCGCGCGTGGAGCAATCACCCAACCCACTCTCAGGCCCGGGAATGCCACCTTGGAATAGCTGCGCAGCAGAATCGTGTTGCCCGTTTCGTCCAACTCCTTCAGCGTCGGCAACGGCTTCGCCTGATATCGAAGCTCGCTGTAAATATCGTTCTCAACCAGCACCACACCGAAGCGTTGCGCCAGATCCACGATGCGCCTGCGCCGCTCCAGCGGAAGCGTCGCTCCAGTCGGATTCTGAAAGCTGGGCGTCACGATTAGTAGGCGAGGCCGTTCCCGCTGAACCACTTGTTCGAGCGACTCGACATCCATGCCGGCATGATCGATAGCCACGGGTATCATATTGGCCCCCGCCCGCGAAAATACGCGCAGCAACCCGTGATACACAGGATCTTCAACCACCACGCTTTCGCCGCTCGATGCAAACAATCGCGCCAGTAAATCGAGCGCCTGCTGGCAGCCGTTGGTGATGATCAGGTCGTCGCTAAACCTCGCGATTCCTCGCTCTGCGGCTTGCTCCATCAAATACCGGCGTAGCGGCGCGTACCCATGCGGCGAGCCAAGCTGCAAAATTTCCGCCGCATCCGGGCTGTCTATGACATCCTTCGACAACCGCCGAAATTCCCGCAACGGGAACGCCTCTTCCGCGGGGCGTGAATTCGCAAAGCTGATTTCGATTTTCTGCGTCGAGGGAGAAAACGCCGCTTCGAGAGGCGGAAGAATCGACTCCCAATCTCGCGCCGGGGCAGGCATGCCCCCCTCCTTCCCCACCACAAAGCTTCCGCGCCCCACATGTCCTTCGATCAGCCCTGATTCCTCCAATACCGCATAGGCTGCAGAAACGGTAGTCCGGTTCAGTCCAAGTTGACCAGCCAATTCCCTCGTAGCAGGCAACCGCTCGCCGGGCTTAACCACCGATCTCTCAATTAAATCGATAATCGAGCTTGCCAATTGCCTATAGAGCGGCACATCCGATGAGGGATCCAGAGCAAACGCCGGTAACATAGTCAACGAACACAGCATACCAAATTGGACTGTGGAGGGGCCAGCCAATAGTAACCACGAGAAAGCCAAACGAAACCATATTGGTGTGCCGTGTGCGAACGGGGAGGAGAAGCCGACACTGGCAGCAACTCCAGCCGTTCCCGTGTTGTAAAGTATAACTTGACAGCTGGCAAGTATCGCTTTACAGTGTGCCCGGATGATCAGAAGCTTCAAACACCGGGGCCTCAAACGGCTTTTTGAACGCGATGACCGGAGCGGGATTCGGCCTGATTTGCTGGATAACGTAGAAGACATTTTGGCTCGCCTCAATCAGGCCACGACGCCGCAGGCCCTTAACCTTCCCGGCTATCGCCTGCATCCGCTCAAGGGCGAGTTGCGCGGTTTCTGGTCGGTGACCGTGCGGGCAAACTGGCGCATTATTTTTCGATTTGAGGGAGAAGACGCTTTTGATGTTGAATTGATGGACTACCACTAACGACAAGGAGAAGACACTTATGACCATGAAAAATCCGCCACATCCCGGACGTAGTATTCGGAGCGCCTGCCTTGAACCCTTGGGATTGTCGGTTTCCGAAGGCGCCAAAATTCTCGGCGTCACCCGGCAGGCCCTCAACAACGTCATCACCGGGAAAGCGGCCATCAGCCCGGAAATGGCTATCCGTCTGACCAAAGCATTCGGTAGCACGGAGGAAACGTGGTTGCGGATGCAGCTTGCTTACGACCTTGCTGCGGCCCGGAAGGACGAGAGCAAAATCAAAGTCCGCCGTCAGCACATTCCGCAAGAATTGCATATGCACTGACCCGCCGCAGTCTCTTGAAGGGTAGATGCTGTTGAAAAACTCCTCTACGACGGCCCGACCCGTCCTGGAGGGAATGATAAATGTCTGCCCCCGGCAAAGCAATCGCTTATAGCGCGTCTGATCGCATCAGTTTTATAAGCAGAGTCGCGGACAGCCGATTGAGCGAAGTTTTTCAACAGTATCGGTAAGTTTTGGGACAGACAAAAAACGCATCTTGCTATCGTGACCCTGTCTCGAACCGCCACAACAGAATTGCGGGTGTCCGATTTCTCGTGACAGCACTGAAGATTTGAACAACCGGTGTTCGTTGGGAAGTACTGGCATTCATCTTCCCCGAAGCTTCGATGGATAGAATGGCCTCTCCATTCACGCAAAGCGCCGGAAACGATTCGCCAGCTTTAATATCTCTCGTTGACTCGATGTCGAAACCGTCCGCGTGAATCACTACATGAGACTTGAGGTCTATCTTGAACTTAATTGCGCCGGGCAACGAGAGCACGGTGCTGCCATCCTTGCTCTTTGTCGTTACCACCAATGGATATCCAGAGATCTCGTCCCTCATTACGCTGACCGCTCCGTCGTTTGACACCCTAGCTGCAACCGTGAACCCCTTCCCATTCCCACCGGGAGGCGCAGAACGCTCTCGCTCCTTCTCCTGCTGGAGTTCCGAAGCCAGATGAAAGCTAAAGGCTTTGTAATCGGCGTCCGGGAATTTGATTAGCAGATCATTGTCAACATCGATGTGGCCACCGAACGAGACCTGCGCTTCTGCAACGGAGGCGGTGATCACAATGCCTGAAAGTGAGGTCAGCAGTGGGCCAATTGCCATCAATATGATGACGGGAACGAGCTTTTTCACCGGGAGAACTTCATCTTGGCTCGAAGTAACCAATCATATTACCAATTGGGCGCGTAACAAAGGCGGGCAGTCTCAAACGGAGCATTCTCATAAAGGGTAGATACTGTTGAAAAACTTCGCTCAATCGGCTGTCCGCGACTCTGCTTATAAAACTGATGCGATCAGACGCGCTATAAGCGATTGCTTTGCCGAGGGCAGACATTTATCATTCCCTCCAGAACGGGTCGGGCCATCGCAGAGGAGTTTTTCAACAGCATCGGTAAGATCTGAGACAAAAGCCGCAGCCCAATGAAATCGAGGCGTGGAATGTCCCATATGTGTATCTCTAATGAGCGCATGAAATCGGCTACGCGCGAGTCAACACCGACGACCAAAACCCGGCAATGCAAATTGCCGCGCTGAAGAAAGCCGGATGCACGACCTCTTTAAAGACGAGCTATCAGGTGCGACCAGCATCAAGCGCCCTTCCCTGCCCGCTGCCTCAAGAAAATGAAGAAAGGCGACACACTCATATAGTGTGGAAGCGCGACCGGCTAGGCCGGAGCCTGCGCGATCTGATAACGATGCTTGATGACCTGAAGCAGCGCGGCGTCAAGTTCAGTCCCTCACGGAAGCCATCGACACCACGACGGCGACAGGCCGCCCTATGTGGCAAGTGATAGGTGTTCTGGAGGAATTGGAACCCAGTCTTATAAGCGAACGCACACATGCCTGCGTAATAGCTGCCAAGAAGCCGAGGCGTAAGGTTCGGAAGGAAGCCCAAGCTCGCCCGGCAGCAAATCACCCACGCCCGTAACCTCATTGAGCAGGGCGAACGGCAGACGTGGCTGATACGCCAGGCATATCGAGGGCGACCGTTTATCGGGCGCTAAGCTCCTAATTGTCCCGTCGAACCGCCATGAGGATGGTTTTCCTGAACTCCTGCGCTTCGTGGTCGTAGTTTGGTCCAAGTTCGCAAATCCATTATCTGAAGCCGGATTCTTCATCTTCTTCAGAGGAAGGGGACACGTCAAGGTGTCGCTGTAGCGAAGTCGCTTGCCCAGTTCACCTTTGGAATTGAATAATTATGCACCCTATGAATCATGGGGTTGTTGTAAGCGTCCACATAAATCGACCTCTGCTCTGTTATCAGCTCATCCAAGATGTCTTCGGCCATTTACGAAAAAGGCCCGGCCTCGTGGGGGGCATACGTTCCTGACCTTCCCGCCGTCATCTCCGTTGGCGATTCACGGGAGGAGGTTTAGCATCTTATCCAGGAAGCAATCCAATTCCATCTTGAAGGCATGCGTGAGGAAGGCCTTCCAGTTCCCGCGCCATCGAGGTTTCGCAGGTATCATAGATGTCGATCCCGCCGCTTGATGCGCCATCAGTCACCCCGCAACCATCGAGATAGCCTAGAACTGTATACCCATGCCGCCTCGAATCCTGTTGCCTGCCACTGCTGCGGTTCTGCTCGCCGTGCTTGCACCGCTGGGGATCTTCGCTCAACGCAAGAAGAACGAGGAGCCGAAGACGCAGGTTCTTCCCCTGCCCCCGGAGCTGCCGATGGCTTTGGCCGCGGATACCGACGCGCTTGATTTCCACATCTCCCCGCTTCTCAAAACCGGCGGCCTCTCGGCGCAGATTCGCCAAAGCCTCAATGATCTGATCCGCGATACTCGCGGCGAAACCATCATCAAATTGCGCGCGTTTGTGGCCGGCGCGGGCGACGCGCGGCGCGTTCAGGCCGTCGTCGCGGACATCTTTACCGAGCGCAAATTGCCGCTTCCCGCGTTGAGCATTATTCAAGTTGGCGCGCTTGGGCAGCAAGCGGCGCAAGTGGTCATTGAGGCCGTCGTTTCCACGCACCGGAACGTCAATCCCCACGGACTCGCGTTTTTCTCCGGACAGACCGGCTCTTCCTTCCCTGAGGCGCTGGCCCGCCTGAAAGAGAGCGCGGCTGCCGCCTCCGTTCCCCCGGAGAAGCTCCTGACTTGTACCTGCTTCACTTCCACCATTGATAATTTTGAAGCCAACCGTTCCGGCATCCAGGCTGCATTTCCCAATACGGCCGTCAATGTAGTGCAGGCGCTGCGCGACCCCGCGACCGATTCCACCATGTGCGAGGCCGTTGGACAACTGACTCAATCGCCTCCGCAAGGCCCGGTCGTTTTGCTGAAGAACGCCAGAGCCACGCTGGTCGATTCCCATCGGTTGGTCTTTACCGGCCTTCAGCTGAGTTTCGGAAGCTATCTGGACGATGCTCACGAGGCCTTTATCCGTCTTGAGCGCGTGGCCTCCGCGCTCGATGCCGTTGAGACTCCGGTCGAGATCAACGCGTTCTCCTTGGACGCCTACGGCGGCTCGGCTTTACGCAAGAGCACCTCCGTGCCTGCCAGCGCCTTCACCGTGCAAACCGTCGAAGGATTGCCGGCGGTCGACGCTTCAGCCGGCATCGAAGCGGTTCTTGCGCCGAACGTGCGCTCGCCCGTCACCGTCTCCCAATAGCGGAAGCATGCCCGCCCCTCTGATCGCGGCCTTCGGTGAGGTGATGCTGCGCCTCACGCCTCCCGGATTCGAACGCCTCCTGCAATCGCCCCGCCTGCTCGCAACCTTCGGCGGCGGCGAGGCCAACGTCGCCGTTTCACTCGCCCAGTTCGGCGCCTCCAGCCGGTTCCTCACTGTCCTGCCCGAATCAAACCCCATCGCCGACGCATTTCTAGGCGAGCTCCGCCGCTTCGGTGTCGACGCTTCCGAAATCGTTCGAGCTCCGGGAAGAATGGGCATCTACTTCGTCGAGCCCGGCGCGAACCAGCGCCCTTCGAAGGTTCTCTACGATCGCGAGCATAGCGCCATCGCCCTCGCAAAACCCGGAATCCTGGATTGGACCGCCGCGCTGAAGGATGCCGCCTGGTTTCACATCACCGGCATTACACCCGCCATCAGCGCATCGGCTGCCGAGCTTACGCTCGAAGGCGTCCACGCCGCGCGGCAAATGGGCCTTCAAATCTCTTGCGATCTCAACTATCGCAAAAATCTGTGGAGATGGGGCAAGCAGGCCCGCGAAGTAATGCCCGCCCTCGTCAAGCTGGTCGATGTCTGTATCGCCAATGAGGAAGATTGCCAGAACTGCATCAATATCCACGTCGATCTGGATGTCGAATCGGGAGCCTTGGAACGGGAGAAGTATGCCGAGCTAGGCGAGCGCGTGTTGGCGGCTTATCCCAATTTGAAAATGCTTGCGGTCACCCTGCGGGAATCTAAGAGCGCCTCCCATAACGCCTGGTCAGCGTGCTTGCGCACTGCAGATGACTTTTTGCTGAGCCGGAGATATGACATCACCCATATAATCGATCGCGTCGGCGCGGGAGACAGTTTCGCCGCAGGATTAATCTATGGCCTGACAAACCTGAGCCCACCCGACGAGGCCCTGGAGTTCGCCGTTGCCGCGTCCTGCCTCAAACATTCCATACCCGGCGACTTTAATCGCTTTAGCGCCGAGGAAGTCCATAGTCTGCTCAAGGGCCGCGGCTCGGGCCGTGTCGAGAGATAAAAAACCAGGCAGTAAGTCGGTTTCCGGGTTGCCCGTAGTACAGGATCAATCCGGAAACAATCGCAAAAGACTTTTGCTAAAGGCTTCGCGGCTTTGCGCGAGTATTCCGCGCTCGCCATGCCTTCGCTGGCACTTTTCCGATGATGGATAGGATGAATAGGAGACCAGACGAACTCCCAGGAACGCGGATACTGGGGTGAACCCCGCAGGTGAGACACGGGGGATGAACGCACTTCGCCGTTCGCTGAAATCTTCTAACACCTCGCGCACATAGTCAAGCAAAATGTCGTTAACCGGGGAAGCGGAGGCGAGCTCTGCTGAAGAGCAACTCGCCAAGGAATACCCGGCTGGAAACTCATCGAAACGATGACAGTGGGGGATCACAGACCTGCTCCCCCACTGATTCCCGGAGCAGGAATCGGATTGATAGATTTCCCCTGCCTGAAAAAACTTATCTTGGGGGCCTCCGCCAGGGTTTGAAAATCTGGCGCGCCGCAGGCTTTAGCGCCGCATTGCTCTTCGAATTCGACCGGCGTCCGGTATCCGAGCGCGGAATGCAGCCGCCGCCGATTGTAATAGCCGTCCAGAAACTCCTCCATGTGCAGTTGGAGATCTTCCAGATCCCGATATTCCCGGCAGTAAATCTCCTCCTGCTTGAGCGTCTTCATGAAGCTTTCACACGTGGCGTTGTCGTAGGGATTCGCGGGCCGGCTCATGCTATAGCTGGCGTGGTTCTTCTCCGGCCGCCCCTCGAACTGATACTTCCAGGTGTACAGCAGTTTCCGCTCGATTCCCAACTCCCGCGCCAACTCGTGAATGTTGTCGCTGGTCTTCATCTTCTTCACTGCCTGCTGCTTGAATTCCCGGCTATGACGCCGCCACTGTCCCATTCATCCTCCCATTCCATGGGAAGTGCGTTCATTCCGAGTGTCTCAATTTAGGGGTTCACTCCACAGCCTACAGTGTTTTCAATCGGCGTTCATCCGCGTTCATCGGCGGCCTCTAATTCTTTGAGGGCTTCCTGCGTCGGAAGATCCCGTCGCGAGGAGACGGAGATCATTTACAGGAATTTACTCGTGGCCCGGCAAGCTTTTTGGGGGCGTTACGCCAATTTAACTTGGGGATCGTGCTTGAACAATTTCAGGGCAGAATTTAGGCGACAACCTATGAACAGGCATCGCATTCTCCATTTCCTGAGAGCTTTGTGGCGCCCGCTGGATTCGCGCTGGAGAGACTAAGATATGCGAAAAGCGTTCACGAGAAAACCGCAAAGTGACGAACCCGCGACGCAAAGCAAGAACTACATAACGCAGGGCGGCCTGAAGCGCCTCAAAGATGAGCACCGGTTTTTGGTCACCAGGGAACGCCCGGCCGTGACGGAGGTGGTGGCGTGGGCTGCGAGCAACGGCGATCGCAGTGAAAACGCCGACTATCAGTACGGCAAGCGGCGGCTGCGCCAAATCGATGGGCGGATTCGCTTTCTCATGAGGCAAATCGAATCCGCGGAAGTGATTGACCCGGAAACTCCGCGAGCGGGGCAGGCGGCAACCAGGGCATTCTTCGGAGCGACCGTGCGTTATGCCAATGCTGCGGGAACCGAGCGAGTTGTGAGCATCGTAGGCACCGACGAGGTCGATCTCAACCGCAACCACATCAGTTGGGCGTCGCCTCTGGGGCGCGCGCTGATGAAGTCGGCAGCGGGGGATCGCGTAGTTCTCCAAGCTCCGAGCGGCACAGAATACCTGACTGTCCTGGAAGTGTGTTACGAGTGCATTTCGGTGGAACCGTTCCGTGAACCACCGGGAGCCGAGTCCTCGGCAAAGGGACTCCCTCCCCGACGCCAATCCACCTGACGAAGGTTAGCGAAGCGGCACATACCTGGCCTCTACACGCGCTGCAGATGGGTGTCTTTGAAGAAGGTAGGGTACTTCAAACCGAAGCCGAGTGCCCGGTCAAAGCCGATATGGCCCAGCCAGATGAGTGCGAATGCTAGCAGGGATGTCCGGTGCAGTGCGAATGACGATGTGGCGAGAGCAGCAGGAAGAACATCGGTGTGCACCAGGTTGTAGAGGCGCGAGCCTAGTTTCGGGTTCAGCAGGTAGCCCGCCATCAAGATGTCTGGCCAGAGGAAGAGCGCGATAAATAAGATCCAACTGAATCTCAGCGAATGATAGAAAAACAAAGCGCAGAACAATAGAGCAGCGCCTTCGAGTCGGAGTAGCAGCGCAGGAAGCATACCGAAACTATACGCCGACATCGACTTCTTGTTTTCTGCCCTTCGTCGGGCGAAAGTCGGTTTGCGAGCCATCATGTTCTCGCCGCGCGCGCTTCAGCGGTATGATGCTGGTATGACCAGGTCCAAGATCGCCATCAGTTTGCCCAGGGATCAACTGGCGAGAGTGAAACAGGAGGTCCGTGCTGGTCGAGCGGACTCGGTTTCGGGTTACATCACGCGCGCGCTTGCGGAACAACAGCGGCGCGAGTCTCTTCGGGCGCTGCTGCGGGATTTGGTGAAACAACACGGCGCGCCGGACGCCGAGGACATCAAGTGGGCAGAACGCGCACTCGCACCGCGACGGGGATAACGCTGGATGCGGGCGCGCTGATCGCCTTGGATCGTGGAGATAAACGGATGATCGCGTTACTCGATCGGGCATTAGCTCAAGGCCGCGTATTTCGGGTGCCTTCGGGCGTGCTGGGACAAGCCTGGCGCAATGGCCGCGTTCAAGTTACCTTAGCGCGGTTCTTGCGGACTGAGGAAGTGGAGATCGTTCCTCTTGACGAGCAACTCGCGCGTTCGTGTGGGGAACTCTGCGCAGCCACCAACACGTCGGATATCATCGACGCCTCCGTTGTGATCCTCGCCAGGGAGCGGCGAGACCCCATCGTTACAAGCGATCCGAATGATCTACGGCGTTTAGACCCGGCGGCCACCATTGTTTCAGTC
>JBAUUG010000392.1:0-10658 GCA_049582585.1 Bryobacteraceae bacterium
CGGCGACGCCGGAATCAGGCACCGGCACGACTGCGTCGGCATCGACCGGGTGCTCGCGAGCTAATAGCCTGCCCATCAACTCGCGCGACTCGGCGACGGCTTTTCCGAAAACGATGGAATCAGGCCGTGAGAAATAGACGTGCTCGAAAACACAATGCGCGGTGGCTTCGGGGGGTGTGTAGCGTTCGCGCGTCATACCTTCGGGGCCGATAATCACCATTTCGCCGGGCTCGACCTCGCCCACATACTCGGCGCCAATCAAATCGAAAGCGCAGGTTTCGGAAGCGAAGACTGTTGCAGCGCGCTCGCCCGCGATTTCCAGACGCCCCATGGCCAATGGGCGAAAGCCGTGGGGGTCGCGGGCGATGATAATCCGGTCTTCGGCTAACAGCACCAGCGAGAACGCGCCTTCAATCTGCAACAGGGCGTCTCGCAGGGCGCCCGACAACGTGCGCTCGTGGGAACGCGCAATGAGGTGAAGTATCACTTCGGTGTCGCTTGTCGATTGAAAGATAGAGCCGTCTTCTTCGAGTTCCTTGCGCAGCTCAATCGCGTTCGTCAGATTGCCGTTGTGCGCGACGGCTACCTGGCCCTTGCTGCAGGCCACTGAGAGCGGCTGGGCATTTCTTAGGGTGGTGTCTCCGGCGGTGGAATACCTGGTGTGCCCGATGCCCAAGTTGCCCGGCAATTCGTTCAACACCTCGGGCGTGAAGATTTCCGCGACGTGTCCCATTTTTCGAGCGCAGTGAATCTTGCGGCCGTCGCTAGTCGCGATGCCGGCGCTCTCCTGGCCCCGATGCTGCAGCGCGTAGAGGCCCAAGTAAATGAGGTTGGCTGCTTCGGGATGTCCGTAAAGAGCGAAGACGCCGCACTCCTCGTGGAGTTTGTCGAACGACGTATTGGTCATTTGTTCACACCAGCACCGGGTCGTGGAGGAGGTGTTCTAGAGCGGTATTCCAAAGATCCTTTAGCTCGTCCGCACGGCAATCGATCAGGATCTTGTTCCGATTGCGAATGGTCACTCTCGAATCGAGTGTAGCGCCAATTGTGATCGCTTGAACACCGTTCTTCTTAGCGGATGCAAAAACCCGCTCCGGAGTTGCCGTCGAGACCAGGATTCTGGATGGTCCCTCATGGAACAGCAGCAATTCCGATTCCAGATTGGAATCGAGGCTGATATCAGCGCCGATATTCCCTGGACCGAAGCATGATTCAGCCAGCGCTACCGCTAATCCGCCATCCGCCACGTCGTGAGCTGATTCGACGGCGCGCTCCTGCACTAATTCCCGAACGCTAGCTTGCACCCGTTTCTCGTAATCCATATCGAGCTTGGGCGGCCTTCCCCAAAGGGAATTGTGGATCATCTTTGCGTATTGGGTTCCCCCGAGCTCATCGCGGCCGGGAGCGCCGAATCCGCCAAGCAACACGATTGCCAGCCCGGATTTGTTGAACGGGATGCCAATGGGTACGGCGGTTTCCAAGATGCCCACGATTCCTACCACCGGTGTGGGGAAGATCGGCGTGCCTAGTGTCTCGTTGTACAGGCTTACGTTGCCGCCCGTCACTGGAACGTCAAAGAAGCGGCACGCTTCCGCCAAGCCCTCGATGGATTCGACAATTTGCGCCATGATCTCCGGGCGTTCCGGGTTACCGAAATTCAGATTGTTGGTCGTGGCTATGGGAAGCGCGCCGACAGTGGACAAGTTGCGGCAACATTCGGCGACGATCAGTTTCGTGCCTTCGCGCGGATCGAGCGCGCAGTATCGGCCGTTGCCGTCGAGCGACATCGCGACCGAGGTATTGGTGCCCTTGATACGCACGATGGCTGCGTCAGATCCGGGGCCGGCGAGTGTGTTCGTGCGCACTTGATAGTCGTATTGTTCCCAGATCCATTGCTTGGAACACAAATCACCTGAGACTAGAAGCGCTTTCAAATCCGCGGTTAAATTGTCGCTATGGATGTCAGGCCCGTGCAACGGCGCGGTCCGCAGCGGAGTGGTGAAAGGCCTGTTGTACTTGGGCGCTTCATCGGCCAATGCGCGATTCGGAATCTCCGCAAAAATTTCTCCCTCATTCTTAACCCGCAACATTCCGTCACGCGTCACAACGCCGATTCTCACCGCGTCCAAGCCCCATTTCTTGAACGCCTGGACAACTTCAGCTTCGCGGCCATGCTCGGCCACCAGCAGCATTCGCTCCTGCGACTCGGAGAGCATGATCTCGTACGGTGTCATTCCCGATTCGCGCTGCGGAACGTACTCGAGGTCGATTTCGATGCCAGTACCGGCACGGCTGCCCATTTCGCATGTAGAAGAGGTGAGGCCGGCTGCGCCCATGTCCTGAATGCCGACCACCGCTCCGGTTTTCATGGCTTCAAGGCAAGCTTCGAGCAGCAGTTTCTCCATGAACGGATCGCCAACCTGCACGTTCGGCCGCTTCTGCTTGGATTGTTCGGTGAACTCAGCGGACGCCATGGAGGCTCCGTGAATGCCGTCGCGCCCGGTCTTGGCTCCTACATAGATAACGGGATTGCCAATTCCGGTTGCCTTGCCGTAGAAAATTTCATCGTGGCGAAAAACGCCGAGCGCGAAAACGTTGACCAGCGGATTGCCGTCATAAGGGGCTTCGAATACGCACTCGCCGCCCACCGTGGGCACGCCGAAGCAATTTCCGTAATGAGCGATGCCTGAAACCACACCCTCCAGGACTCGCCGGTTTCGAGCGCCGGTCTTTTCGTCATCGAGCCTTCCGAATCGTAGGGAATCCATCACCGCGATCGGCCGGGCGCCCATGGTGAAGATGTCGCGCAGAATGCCGCCAACACCCGTCGCCGCGCCTTGAAAGGGCTCGATGAAGCTGGGATGATTGTGCGATTCGATCTTGAACGCGATCGCGATTCCATCCCCGATATCGATGATGCCCGCATTCTCGCCCGGTCCCTGCAAGACGCGCTTACTCTCGGTGGACAGCTTTTTCAAGTGAAGGCGCGTGCTCTTGTATGAACAATGCTCGCTCCACATGACGCTGAAGATTCCGAGTTCCGTTAGCGTCGGCTCACGGCCGAGCAAGTCGACAACCTTTTCGTATTCAGAAGCGGTAAGCTGATGCGCGGCGATCACATCCTGCATGATCGTACTCATTTTGAGGCTGTGAGGACAGGTTGTTTCGCGGCTACGCTTGCCGCTAGCGATCTCAGAATGACGAGCCCATCGGTACCGTTCATCAGCAGATCGGCCGCACGTTCGGGATGAGGCATCATCCCCATGACGTTTCGCTCCCGGTTCAAAACGCCGGCGATGTCTCGCATGGATCCGTTAAGATTCTCAAGGTAGCGGAATACGATGCGATCCTCCGCGCGCAGCTGATCCAGAGTTCTCTCGTCCGCGATGTAGCAGCCTTCCCCGTGCGCGATGGGGAGGTTGAGCCTTTGTTGCTTGATTGCTTGACAGGTGAAAGGACAGTCGACGGTTAGAACTTCCAGAGGGACGGTGCGGCAGACGAATTTAAGATTTGCGTTTCGGACTAGAGCTCCGGGCAATAATCCGCATTCTGTAAGCACCTGAAAGCCGTTGCATATCCCGAGCACCGGGCCTCCTTCGCCCGCGAAATTTTTCACTGCTCGCATAACGGGCGAAAACTTCGCGATGGCTCCGCAACGCAAATAATCGCCATAAGCGAAGCCGCCAGGAAGAATGACGGCATCGACGTTGCCAAGGGATGCTGAATCATGCCAAATAAACTTCGCCTGCTGATGGAGGTTTTGGGAAACTGCGTACCAAGCGTCGTGATCGCAATTGCTTCCGGGGAAAACGACGATGCCGATCTTCATGAAAGAAAGGGTCGCTTACGCTTCCGGCTCGGTCTTATGCTCCGCCGGTAGCCGGAGCAGCCGCTTTTTTGCGACTGGCGCGCCTTTTTTCGACCGGAGGCGTGCGATCGCTCTTCTTCAAGGCTGGCAAGACAATGGAAGTGATGAATTTCTTCTCGCCGTGATCGTCGAATTTGATGACGATGTAATCGTCGTTACAGGACATGACCGAGCCGAAGCCAAACTTTCCGTGCTCGACCTGGGCGCCTTGCGCAAATGCCGGTTTGTTGGCCATGGGCGGACAAGTTCCTCTATGCTCATTGTAACAATCTGCAACTGTTTCCATATAATGAAGTAAGCCGCATGGAGGAATTGAAGAAGAAGCTGCAGGACGAAATTGCGGCGCTGGAATACGAGCTTCGCAACGAACTGCCGAAAGAGATTCTCAAGGCCCGGGCGCATGGCGATCTCAGCGAAAACGCCGAGTACCACGCGGCCAAGGAGCGCCAAGCTTATGTAAACGCTAAGCTGGGCCATTTGCAATCCAGGCTTCGCGATTTCTCGATGATTGACTTCTCCAAGATCCCGCGCGACAGGGTGGGCCTGGGATCACAGGTTGTGGTTCTCGATTTGGACAAGGACGAAGAGCATACTTACAATCTGGTGACCACGGAAGAAGCGGATGTCGTGAATGGAAAAATATCTACCAGTTCGCCGATTGGCAAGGGTCTTCTCGGGAAAAAAGTAGGCGATTCGATCAAGATTCAGATTCCAGGGGGTGTCAGGGAAATGGAAATTCTGAGTCTTACCACGATGCATGACCTCGTGAATCCAAAGGACGCACCGCAATGACTTATACACGCGCAATCGGCCTGACCGCTAATAAACTTATTCGGGCGATTGTGCAAGTGCTGGCGCTTTCGAAGATCAATCCCAACGTTCTTACTTTTCTGGGCCTGGTCATCAATATGGGAGCGGCGGCATTTTTGGCGTTCGGAAGGTTCAGAACGGCCGGATTCGTCATCATTTTTGCGGGACTTTTTGACATGGTTGATGGCCGCGTGGCGCGTGAAACCAACCAGGTGACACGCTTCGGAGGCTTTTTCGATTCGGTCCTCGATCGTTACTCCGACATTGCTTTGTTAGTGGGCTTGCTGGTGTACTACGGCACAGTAAACCGGCCCTCTTATGTGGTGCTTACCGCCATTGTGATGGCGGCGTGCGTGATGATCAGCTACACTCGCACTCGCGCCGAAAACATTATTCCGTCGTGCAAGGTAGGTTTCCTGGAGCGGCCTGAGCGCATTGTGCTATTCATCATCGGCGCGCTCTTTGACCGGATGGCGCCCGTGCTGTGGGTGATCGCGGTGCTCGGCAATCTGACGGTGATTCACCGCATGATTTTTACTTATCAGGAAGCGAAGCGGCTCGAGGATGCTCAGCTTCGCCCGAGATCTGTGGCGGCTTCGAGCGGCAGAATCGTCTGACAACTGGCGGCGAGGGCGTCCCGCGGTCGGACCCAGAAGGCAGCCCGCCCCACATTAGGCGACGGTTTCGAGGATCACGACGGCGAAGGCGATTTCCGAAGTGTGGGTCAAGGAAATACTGATGCGGTTGGCGCCCATTTCATCGGCGATGCGACGCGCGACACCGCTCAAGCGCAGGGCGGGCCGGCCGGAGCGCTCGTTTGCCACTTCGAAATCCTTCCACGTAACACCGCGCCGCCAGCCCGTCCCGATGGCTTTCATGCCAGCCTCTTTGGCCGCGAATCTGGCCGCAAAGCGCTCGACCGCATTGGCCTTGCTCGAGGCGTAAGCACGCTCGCCTTCGGTGTAGATGCGACTTAAGAAGCGCTCACCGTATTGAGCGATGCTGTTACGTATGCGGGCGACTTCCGCCAGATCCGTCCCAATGCCAAGGATCATGTCTCATTGCGCGGTTTTTTACTCTTGAGTTTTTCGGAAAGCAGCCCAGCGCTTCTTTTGAGCCGCCGCAATTCTCTTCCGAGCCTCCGCGCTGAGAGTGCGCCTCTTGCGGGTGGGGCCGGCATTCTTCGCCGGAGATTGCGACCGCCTCCCATTCGCAGGGGCCGGCCTGCCTGCCCGTCCCCTCATCATCGCTCGCACTTGACTTATTTGCTCTTCCAGTTTCTGTTGCTGCGCCTGCAGGCCTTGAAGCGCGGCTTCTAAAATTTCTCTACTCGGGGATCCGGAGGATTTTGACATATATCTTAGTTAGTAACACATCACGGCTCCGAATAGCGCATGAGAGTTACTGGGACTTCATTTACTAGGCGCACCTCCATGTCGGCCTGAAACAGCCTGTGGACACCCGGATGCCTTCGCTGCGGCGTACTTCGATAAAATGCTCATATAACCGCTCTGCTAAGTCAGAGTTGGCAGCATCTGAGTACGACGGTCTATTGCTTTCCGAGTATCTCCGTACAACCTAAATTGGGAGACAATAAGCAACTCTCCGGATGCATCGGCCAAGCTGCGATTCATCTTGCCCAGGGTGGTCGGAAACTAACCTGTTCGGTGGATAGATCGCGAGTAATGGCGGAGCGTAGAGTGACACAGTTTCATTTCTCGCATAGCCGACGGACCGCCGCTTTTGGAACGCGGCCCTGTACAGTAGCTTCGAAAAAGCCTGATTCACCGGCCGCTCGCAACGGCAAGCGCGCTCTCATCATATGCGATGGCCGGCACGAATACGTTCAGCGAAGCAAGTGAAAGGTCGACAGATTCGCCGCTCAAGCGCCTTTACGATAACCTGGCAGACGCTCTCGAATTCGAGAGGTGTAAGATAAGCCGATACGCGTACAGTTTTTTCGGCGCAAAGAACGCAAGCTATAGAAGAATCGATATATGTGTGATCAGGACCATTTCGAGAACGACCGGCTGGAGTACGAGAGGCTCGGCAAGGTGACCAGGAAGCAGTTCGGCATCATGTTAGGCGCAGGTATCGCCATGATGTTGCCGAAAGTCGCCAACGCCGCTGCCGTCACCGAATCCGACGTGAACGTCACCACACCCGACGGCGCGGCGGACTGCTACTTCGTGCATCCGGCAAGCGGGACAGCTCCTGGCGTTCTCATTTGGCCGGACATCTTCGGTCTGCGGCCGGCATTTCGACAAATGGGCAAACGGCTCGCCGAATCGGGCTACTCGGTGCTTGTAGTGAACCCGTTCTACCGGACGAAAAAAGCCCCGACGGCGGCCGCCGGCGCCGCCACCCCGATTGAGGAGGTGAGACCGCTCGCGCAAACTCTCAATGAGCGGACCCACATGACCGATGCGAAAGCGTTCATCGCGTGGCTGGACGAGCAACCATCCGTGGCAAAGAATCGCAAGATGGGTACACAGGGTTATTGCATGGGCGGTCCGATCGCGTTCCGGACTGCTGCCGCCGTTCCCGAACGCATCGGAGCCGTCGCATCGTTCCACGGCGGTGGACTCGTCACAGATCAGCCGAACAGCCCACATCTTCAAGCGGCAAGAAGCAAGGCGCAGTTCCTGATTGCGATTGCGGCTAATGACGATGCGCGGTCGCCAAACGATAAGAACATTCTGAAAGACACGTTCGCGAAAGCGAATCTGTCCGCTGAAATCGAGGTGTATGCCGACACCGCGCATGGCTGGTGCCCTCCGGACTTACACGTCTACAACGAGCCACAGGCCGAGAAAGCATGGAGCCGCTTGCTTGTGCTATACAGCAAAGCTCTGGCCTGAAGATCAATACGGACAAACTCGACGGACCGCCTCAGCCTGCTTTTACGTACGTCGTATAAGGCCGGTCCCCCAGAGACGTAAACGGCAGCATCGTCACGGGTCCGTTTGACGAACTCACCTCCCACTGCCGTTCGCCAACGCGCTTCGCTCCCAGAAGTTGTTCCCGCGTGACCTTTGGTGCGGGGCTCCCCTGTTTCTGTTTCACCGCCATGAGCACCAGTGGTCCTCGAAGCAGCGCTATCGTGTCCGTGTGCCGGGCATCAATCGCCTGCAGCCTCATCTTCAGCGGAAGCTCCAGCTCCACACGGTCGCCTGTCTTCCACTCGCGCCGTATCGCCGCAAACTCTCCAGGCTCAGCCAGGCCCTTTTGCAGCGCTCCGTTTACGAAGACCGACGCTCCCTGGGCCCATACCGGGATACGGAAGTGGAATGTCAGCTCCGTCGGCTGGGAACTTGTCAGGGCGAAAGTGACACGATCCTCGTAGGGATACTCTCCCTCCTGTGTCAGCCGGAGCGCTGCGCCGTCATCGTTCCAGCGCAGAGTTGAAGGCACGTAAAGATTTACGTACACTGCCTGCGGCCCTCGAAAATACGTGTTGATCCGGTAATCCGCCGCTACCTGCGGCAGCGTGCCCGCGCAACATGGCCAGCGAGCTTCCTTATACACGCGTTTCCCATCAAAGTTGTAGTCGGCGTAATAGAAAGTTTCACCGTTATCCTGCAGCGGTTTCGCGCCTAGCACCGTGTTGTACATTACGCGCTCCATGCTGTCGCCATAGCGCGCGTCGCGGGTTACGCGCAGCAAATACCGCGTCAACTTAAAGTGAGCATACGAGCCGCACGGAGTCTCGAAGCTGTGGTGCGTGTTAGTCAGACTGGCGTATACATCGCCGCTGCCCGGTGCGCGCAATGTCTCATCGGGACCCCACCCGCCGGTAGCAAAGCTTTGTTCCTCCAGCATGGCAAAGGCGTTTCGGGCGGCACCCAGATGCTTCTCGCTCCCCGCCACCATATATGCCATCATGGCCGAGCTCAGGGAATTCACATAGCTGTACGCGTGCCTGCCATTCAGCACGTTCTCGTTGCGCGACAGTGGATCGAACCAGGTCTTGTCATCCAGGTACTGCAGTCCGAGGTCGTAATACCGTTGTCCCGCGCCGCGTTGGTAAGCCAGAAACAAGTTTTCCGGCATGGTATACGACTCATCCCAAGTCCAGGAGAGGTCATTCTTGTCCTTATCCAGACGCCACGGAACGTCATGTTCCACCGCATGCCCCGGCAGGTGCGGCAGAGCCGTGTTCGTTGTCTGCTCCAGAATCGCCAACGCCTGCGGGTCCTTCACGTAGGTGTGCGAATCGAGCAATCCTAACAACAGCTTGTCGTAGGTGTATGCCGGAAAGCGATTCTTCACGTAAAAATCCGCCGTGATGGTCTCGCCATACAGCCGGTTCAGCCGCAGCACTTTTTCCCGCGTCGCCTCGTCTCCGGTAATTGCATAAGCACGCACCAAGGCCGACACCCATTGCCCAAAGGTGCATCCGGGAGCGAATCCCGCGTCAAAATTTTTGCGATAGTCGTAATCGGGATCGTAGTGATACCACCCGCCCAGATCCTCGCCCGGCGCAGGCATTCCGGACATCTGCCGAAACGGTTTCAGCAGACTGTCATCGCTCAACGCCATCAGCACCGCATGGGTGTTCCTCAGTTGCGACTCATGCAGGTCGCTCGACATCAACACATCGCCATAGCCAAACTCCGTCAACTGAGCAGTTCCAGGGGCTTCCGCCTCCCGCGCCACACGGCCCCATAGTTCAGTGGCCGCAACGGACGCAGCCGCTAGCGAACCTGCCTGAAGAAATCCTCGACGCGAAATTCCCGCCATTCGTTTTGACCCCATACTCACAGCGTTTGATATCGCAGCTTCACAGAGCAATTCTTAATTCCGTGGGACACTTTCGTGATACGGCGTTAGCGACCTTATTGTATCGCCGGGGAAGAAGTACTAGCGTCGCGCAATGCAGACGATAAACGCGCATCCGGACCAGCCATGCTCCAGACGCTGCATTGACTGCGCTATTTCACCGAAGGGCTGTCATCCGCTTTCAGATCGCCGAGCGCATATTGAATCCCCGCTCGAAGGTGTTCCAGCATCGGCGTCATGGCATACACCCGGTCACTGTGGCCGTGCCCTTCATAGAACACGCGCCCTTGGCCCTCGCGGCGAATGTAGCTCAACGCATAATCGGCATCGGTTCGCGGATTCGCTTCCTTCGCCTTGTCCTCAGGGCTCATCTTGTCGTAATCGATACTCGTCAACACATGCACGTTCCTGCGTGAGAAGGAATCCTGCGCGAACGTATATGTCTCGTCGCGGATCTCGAACTCTTTGCCGTGGAACATGGCCGTCAAAGGGCTGTTCGGATCATCGATCTTGACGTAAATCAGTTGCGGATCGGCCCAGTGGAACTTGAAGTAGCCGCCGATCAAAGTATTGAATTCGGGCCACTGCAGAACCGGTTTCGCTTCAATGCCTGTACGACGCTGATCCAGCGCGGGCAGCAACGAATTGAAGTGCGCCACAAAATCGGCGCGACTGACCTTTCCGGTGTTGCCCGTATCCAGCCTCTGGAACCAATCGTCGGCAAGGGCGGTCCACTCCTGCCGGCTCACTGCGTCGTTGTGATCCTTGGCGGCCGCCGCGACTAGCCGGGCCGTTAGAGTCAAAGCCGCAGTGTTGAGTCCGGTACTGCCGTTCTTTGCAGCCGCCTCATTTGCCACGCAATCGGTGTGATATGAATCCGTCGCCGCGTGGATCCCGGCGACACCCTTCCCGCTTCTGACGAAATCCAGAAACGCCGAGCGCCGCGCAGCCGTTACCGAGGGATCCGGATCGTCAAGGAAGCATGCAGTCGTGCTGTCCAGGAAAATTACGTCATAGTTCTTGAGGTTATTCGTGTTGATATCTGCCGCGTCGTAACTGACGGTGGTGGTCCATAAACCGCCCCGATTTCCTAAAGCTTCCACGGCTTTTGCAGCCAGCGGGATCGAGGCATGCACGAACCCGCCTGCTCCCGTATGCGCCATCACGAGTACCCTGCGGGGACGCAACGGCTTCGTAC
>JBAUUG010000393.1:0-7834 GCA_049582585.1 Bryobacteraceae bacterium
GCAATACACGCTGGTGGACGCAACCTTCGAGGGGCAGAGAACGGCGGCTATCAAAGAACACGAAGCCGGGCTGACGCTCATTCGCCCGCAGTTCAAAGATGTGCCGACTGCGGTCTCGATCGATGCCGGCTACTCGGACGAATTCTGGATGAAAGACGCAAGGATGACGGATATCAGCGGGCCGGCGGTCATCGTCAGCAACGAAAGCAATTTTCGGACTGAGCTCAATTTCGAGGACATCGCGTGCGACCGAGTGCCGCAATTCGCCTGGTTCAGGGAGAGCGGCAAAAAGTTGACCGCGCCTGGCCCGCAATACATGGTGACCGCCTTTTCGCATGGCTTGCATTTTGACGATCTGGACGATCAAGGAATAATCCGGACCGTTTTCAAAGCAACGCCGCTGCGGGAGCCTTCCGCGCTAGCGAAGTCGGATATTCCAGCGCTGCCGCCCATGCAAACGTGGGTGAATATCAAGACGCTGGGGGCGAAGGGCGATGGAACCAGCGACGATACCGAAGCGTTTCGAAAAGCGATTGCCGAACACCGAACGATCTATTTGCCTTTCGGCGCTTACCGGGTGACGGACACCATTGAACTGCGGCCGGACACCCTATTGATCGGCTTTCATCCGAGTGCGACCCGCATCTTTTTACTCGACGGAACACCCGGCTTTCAGGGTGTGGGCGATCCCAAACCGGTCATCGAGGCGCCCCCGGGTGGGACCAATATCGTGACCGGAATCGGCGTGTACACAAACGGAATCAATCCGCGCGCGTTAGCCGTCAAGTGGATGGCGGGGACGCAGTCTCTCATGAATGACGTGCGTCTTCTCGGCGGCCACGGAACTTCGAAATTAAATGGCAGCAGTGAAGACATTTACAACAGCACTCATACCGGGGATCCGAATCCCCTGCGGCAATGGGACAGTCAATATCCCAGCTTGTGGATCACCAACGGGGGCGGCGGGACGTTCATGGATATCTGGACTCCTTCCACATTCGCGCAGGCCGGGATGTTGATTTCGGACACAACCACGCCCGGGCGCGTGTACCAAATGTCGAGCGAACACCATGTGCGGAACGAAATCGAGATCCGGCGGGCGTCGAACTGGGAGATCTACGCTCTTCAAACCGAAGAAGAGCATGGCGAGAGCGCGTTTGCCTTGCCGCTTTTCATTGCGGATTCGAGTAATATAACGCTGGCCAATTTCCACCTGTACCGCGTAGTCGGAACTTATCAGCCGTTTCCAAATGCAGTAAGCATTGAGAACTCCAGAAACATTCGCTTTCGGAATTTTCACTGCTATAGCGACAGCAAAGTTTCGTTCGACAATTCAATTCGGGATGTGAGTCATGATGTGGATCTGCGTCAGCGTGAGTTTGCTTGGTTGAACGTTTCGGATGATACGCCGCGACTACCACAGCCGGTGCTGAAGCCCGAGACTCGCGTTGAGAAGCTCGCCGGAGGATTCTTCAATATTTCGGGAGCCGCAGTGGATTCGAAAGGGCAGATTTATTTTGTCGACGCGCATTGGCAGCGGATCTACCGGTGGTCTCCGCAAACCTCCGAGCTCAGCCTCATTCGTGATAACCCGCTGCAACCGGTACAGCTTGCTTTCGATCAAGCGGGCAATTTGCTGGTCGTTTCCTACGCAGGCGACGGAACTGTCTACACTTTCAAGCCGGACGCGCCGGGCGAAGAAATCACCCTGCTTAAAGCGCAACCGTCTGTTCCCCGACCGGGCGCTAAGCCAATCCTGCCAGTGGATGTCTGGAGAAATGAAAACGACTTTCAGCAGGCTTTCACAGTGCCGAAACCGTTTCAATTCGTATCGGCGGATGGATCGGTGTTTATACCCGTCGATAAGGAATTCCTCACCGGCGCGCTCTACTACGGCGTCAAGATGCAGAGCGTCTTACGTGCTTTTGGCTTGGCGCCCGCGACGCCCGGCAAGATATTCTATGTCTGCGATGAGAACCAGGAGCGTACTTATGCGGCATCCGTGGCGCCGGATGGCAATATTTCCGATTTGAAGCTGTTTGCGGAAAGAGGCGGTGAAGCAGTGACCTCCGACTCCGACGGGAACGTGTACATTGCCGCAGGACAGATTTACGTTTATAACAGAAGCGGCAAGTTGCTGAGTACCATTCGTGTGCCGGAGCGCCCGCTGAATCTGGTGTTCGGCGGGGCCGACCGGAAAACATTGTTTATTGCTGCGCGAACATCGCTGTATGCTGTTCGGTTGAGATCCGGTCGCCAATGAGTTACACGCGAGAATGAGAGAACTGCTGTTTAAAGAAGCCCAAAGCTCGAGTGAGTTTCAACAGATCCACGCGCTAAACCATCGTGTTTTCGGCGAGGAAATCGCGCAGCATCAGACCCATCCATCCGGCCTGCTCGTCGACCGTTTCCATAGCGAAAATCATTACTTTATCGCCGTTCGCGAAGGTGTTGTGATTGGAATGATCTCCGCGCACCCCGGGCCGGAATTCTCGGTGACCAAGAGACTGCCGGATGCGAGCGTCGTTAGCGCTTTTGCCCGCCCGGTCGAAGTGCGTTTGCTTGCGATCGATTCTCAGGAGCGAAACCGCACTGTTGTTGCCGGACTTCTTTGGCAAATATACGACTTTGCCCGCTCTAACGGCTTCTCCCATCTGCTCATCTCCGCCATCACTGAGAGAGAATCGATGTATCGTAAGATCGGCTTTCGTCCTCTCGGGCCTGCCGTGCCGGACGGTTCAGCCAGTTTCATACCGATGGTGATGCCGATCGCCGATGAACGCATAACGCAGTCGAGGCGCATTCATCTGCATGAGCGGCACTGGAATCGCGCGGCCAAAGGATCGAATCCGATTAGTCTCATGCCAGGCCCGGTTTCGATCCATCCTCGAGTGTCGGAGGCCTTTGCCTCTTCTCCGGTCTCACATCGTTCCCCTGCCTTTATAGAGTGCTACGAAGAAGTCAAGTCCCTGTTGAAGGGACTGCTCAGCGGTACTGAAGTCGCTCTTTTTACGGGTTCTGGAACGCTCGCGAATGATGCGGTAGCAGCTAATCTGAAAGCAATCTTCGGCGATGCGAAAGGACTGGTCCTGACCAACGGCGAATTCGGTGAGCGTATCGCGAACCAGGCATTAAGGGCCGGTTTGACATTTCATCAACTCGACTTCGCCTGGGGTGAACCTTGGTCGTTCCACGCCATCAGGGACGCTGTTGACCATAAGCCAACATGGGTTTGGGGTGTCCAGCTCGAAACAAGCACAGGAGTTTTGAATGACACTGAAACGCTCCTCAAACTGGCTAACGATGCCAAATGCGCGGTGGCTTTGGATTGTGTGAGCAGTGTCGGGGCGACCAGGCTGGTAAGTGAGCTGCGATCTCTATTTTTTGCTACCGGCGTCTCCGGCAAATCGATCGGAGCCTACGCCGGCTTGGCTTTCGTGTACCTCAGTGAGGAATGCCGGTACCTGCTTTCGAACAAAACTCTTTGCCCTTCTTTTGACCTTGTTCGCATGCATCAAACCCGTGGCCCCCTGTCGACTGTACTCTCATCATCCCTTCTCGCTCTCGCTCGCGCCCTGGAAGAGAATTACGGATCGCAAGAAGCCGCCGCCCGCCGCTTTGAGGAGTATTTCCTACTCGGAGAGCAGACGCGGCGGCTAATGAGATCCGTTGGGCTTCAGCCTTTGGCCTCCGATGCAATCGCCGCACCCGATATCACTACGTTCGTTTTGCCGAACGCGTCATTTCCCAAGGAGTGTCTCGGCGCCGGCTATCAAATAGCGCATGAATCGCCATATCTTCAATCTCAAGGTTGGGGACAGATTGCAACCATGGGAAACATAACGGTTCCCTTGCTTGAGCCGCTCTTTCACGCTTTGCGCCACCGTGGTCAGCCGGCCAATCCCGCCTATTCCGTCGCTTCTGCGTCGACATAAGCCCAGCCTGGCGGCCACCTGTACATGTGAGTGTTGAGCATCGCGGTAAAGGCGGCCACGCAGCGGGTCCGGCGAGCAGGTATACCCTTCTCTGTGGAAGACACGTCGAAGAATTCACCGATTCGAACTGCGCGCCGAATTCGGTTGGCACGTTCAGTGGCCACACAGATATCGGAATAAACGAATAATCTTGCTGTTATTATTCTTGATATGCGCCACATGTCGCGTTACGTTTTGGGTTGATACGAACAATTCGCCACAAGGGACTAAAAAAGCTCTTTGAACAGGACGACCCAAGCGGCGTAAACCCGGAACACGCAGAAAAGCTGCGGGATATTCTGGCAACGCTTCACGCAGCCCCTACGGTTGCTCACATGGATTTACCGGGATTCCGGTTGCATCCGCTTAAAGGCAAGATGAAAGGTTTCTGGGCCGTGACCGTTCGAGCTAACTGGCGCGTGATTTTTCGTTTTGATCGTGACGCGGAGGACGTTGATTATGTCGATTACCACTAGACAGGGAGAACGACTCATGACGATGAAAAACCCGCCGCATCCCGGAGGCGTCGTTTTGCGCCAGTGCATCGAGCCCTCAGGCTTGACGATTACGGACGCCGCCGCCGCCCTTGGGGTGACGCGCAATACGCTCTCGGAACTCGTAAACGGCAAGCGCGGCATCTCCCCCGAAATGGCCGTGCGAATATCCAAGGTTTTTGGCGGCACGGAGGAAGGCTGGCTTGTGCAACAGGCTCAATACGATCTTGCACAGGTTCGCCGCGACCGGCTGAAACTGAAGCGATTGAAAATAGCGTAACGACCTATATGTGCGAGAAAAAGGACGGGATGCTGTCGTACGAAGGCGATCGGCAGCTGAAGCCAGATCACCTAAGAAGCGCTGGCCAGTACACTGGAGCACGCCCAAATAGGCGCACCACGGACCGACTGCGCCACGATACTGGTGGGCCATCACCCGGGATAGTTGATGCACATGAGTGAGGTCGTGAACGGCCCATGTTGCTAAAAGTTCCAATAACGTCACCGCCCCCAGCGCTGGATGCCATCCTCGTCGGGTCAAATCTTCCGGTTGTAGATTCAGTTCCCGCAGCGCAGCTAGATTTTCCATGCGCAGCCCAGCGAAATCGTCCAAGAGCTGCTCGAGCGACTTGCCCTGACTCTCCTTCAAGTGCGCAAACCGGTCAAAAGGATCGAATGGCCGTGCCTCGCCGCTTTCCAGCATGATCCGCACCCGTGGCATCCAGTCGGTGCGTTCCGCGAAGATCAGGTGGCTTACAATATCGAGCGCGCTCCAGGTATCGTTCCCTTCGTTCCTGCGCACCCAGATGTTCGGCAGCCCGCGCAACAGCGCATCTAGAGTTGCGGGAGTACGGGTGAGGAGCGCGACGGCATCAGCCAGGCTGAATTCAGTCCTCAAGCTTTTCATCTCTATATAGATACATGCCTGGCGCTTTGGACTCAAGCGCGAGGCACTCGGTCCACGCAAGATCTGCCGTTCAACTCTCTTCACCGCAACAGATATTCCTGCACCTTCGCTTTCACCGTGCGCCGGTCAAGCGCCAGCCTTCGCGCCGCTTCTTCATAACTGCCCGTCTGCCGGTACACCTGCGCCACGTAGTGTGATACCACTTCGTTCATCTTCAAGCGCCCGGCGCGAAAATCCTCGAAAAAGCGCTCTGTCGCGTCGAACTCAACTCCATGGTGGATCGGGCGGTACGAGCGGCGGATCACAATGTTGCGCACGCACTGCTCCAACTCGCGATAATTGCCAGGCCAGCGATAATCCCGCGGAAGATGCGTTTTGATCCATTCCTCCACTTCAGCCAGCATGCCGGCCGCTTCCTCGCCCACCGCTCGCCGCGTCATGTACAGCAGCAGATCACGGAAACTTTCCGGCGAGTCCTCAATTTGATCCGCCAGCGATGGCGTTTCGATCAAATCCGCGCAAAGCCGATAATAAAGATCCTCGCGAAACCGGCGTTCCTGAATCTCGAGTTGAAGCGATCGGTTTGTCGCTGCAATCAGCTTGCCCTGAAACTCGCGCTGCGCGGTGTCTCCAACCGGCGAAAAACGCCGCGTCTCAATCACTCGCAACAGCTTCACCTGTATCGAGAGATCCATTTCTCCCACTTCATCCAGGAAGACGGATCCCAGGCGCGGGCACGCCTCAAGCCATCCTTTCCGGTCGGCGATGGCCCCCGTGAAGGAGCCGCGGCGATGACCAAACAACTCCGATTCGATCAGCGTTGGCGAGAGCGCCGCAACATTGATCGGGAGAAACACCTCCTGCTCATCTGGAAACTTAAGCGCGCCGGCATCGAACGGCACATAGCGTGACTGTGCAATCGCTCGCGCCACCAACTCCTTTCCGGTGCCCGATGGTCCCGTGATCAAGGTGGGAAAATCCGGCATCCTGCGGTACATGGTGCGCCGAAACCGCCGCATGTCGTGGGTGAAGATCGATTGCCAGACGCTCGCCCGCAAGCGCGCCGCAGGTAATGAGCTGCCGATGATGTTGTCGAAAATGCCGTTGAACGCCTTTTTGATCTGGCGGAAGCACGCGAAAACATGCGCCGGCTCCAAAACCGTTTCGAACTGCTTGCCGGAAACTTGCAGATAGTGATTCCATTCCTCAAGGAAATTGCGATAAAAATTCCAGCTCCCATTGGCTGAAGCAAACCAGGAATCAAAACGCAGAAACAGCAAATAGTGCACGCAAGCTTCGTAGATACCGAGCTCTTCCGAACTCACCTCTGCCGCGCGGGCCACGCGCTCGCGGATCTGATTCATAACGGGCTGAAGCCTTTCGGAAATGCGCGCCACGTTGGGGCTGACCAGATCCGGCTCGGCTGCCGATGCGCTCCAAACTGCGTTTACCGAGACGAAGTCCCGCCCCAGAGCGGCCTTCTCTTGCTCCACCCGTTCCGGCAGGAAGGGATCGCAATAGGCCAGGCGGGCCACTGCGTCGAAGAACCCGCGCTCGAAACTTTTGAACAGAGATATACATAAATTGTACAGGCACGTACCAACAATGTACAAGCGACTTTACCGTCTCGCCCGTGTCTTCGCGCCAAACCGTTGATTACTCGCGCAAAGCGCTCTGGCCCGCAATATGCCCTAAAGGGAGTATGATGCAAAAGATGAGCTCCTCGGGAAACTACCAGCGCCTGCTCGGAAACAGCGGCTTTGAAGCTTTTCTCTGGACGCAGTTCCTGGGAGCCTTCAACGATAACGTTTACAAAATGATGGTCTCGATGATCGCCGTCGAGATCGCAAGCAATGCGCAGCTCGGCGCGCGCTACCTGGCCCTCGCTGGAGCGATCTTCGTTCTTCCCTATCTGCTTTTCGCCGGTCCTGCCGGCCAGCTGGCCGATCGCTTCAGCAAAACGCGCGTTCTCCAGGTCACCAAGTCGCTCGAAATCCTCACCATGACGCTGGGTTTGATCGCGCTTCTGATGAATCGCATCGAGCTCTTACTGGCCGTCCTGTTCCTGCTCGCTGTGCAAGCGAACTTCTTCAGTCCCGCGAAATACGGCATCCTGCCTGAAATGACGGGCGAGGCTGAAATCACGGCAGCCAACGGCTTGGTCGAGTTCTCGACCCTCGCGGCCATCGTCCTGGGCACCAGCTTCGGCAGTTTCCTGATCGAGATCTGGAAACACAATCCGTGGCGTCTCGGGGGCACGCTGCTCATCATCGCTATCGCCGGTACGCTGTGCAGCCTGAAAATTCCCAAGGTCGCGGCTTCAGGATCTTTGGAACAGTTCCATTGGAATCCGTTCCATGAAGTCTGGGCCGGTTGCCGCGCTTTGCTTCAGAATCGCGCGCTGGCCCTCAGTGTCGTCGGGCTCTCCTACTTCTGGTTCATTGGCGCGCTCTTTCAGA
>JBAUUG010000394.1:0-5743 GCA_049582585.1 Bryobacteraceae bacterium
AGCCAGCAGCGTGCTTTCTGTGACAAATTGGCGCATCAGGCGCGCCCGGCTGCAGCCTAACGCTACCCGCACTGTCACTTCTCTTTGCCTCGCAACTGCGCGCGCCAGCAATAGATTGACAATATTCGTGCATGCAATCACCAGCAGCAAGCCAACTAACCCGCCCAGCACGATAAGCGGGCTGCGAAAGTCTTTTCGCAGGAAACCCAGCCCGCGGTCGCCTTCGTCGAGACGAATGAGCGGAGCGGTCGCCGCGTCCTTCGGCTGCCTCGCCCAAGTCATGCGAAATAGGGTTTGTATCACCGGCTGCAATTGGGCGTCGGTCGATGGAACGGTACGTCGCGCTATCAACTGCACGCCCCAGAAACGGTTATCGTTCAGCGCGCTCTTGCCTTCCGGAATCTCCTGCCAAGCCCCGTGATGCAACGGTGTATAAATCTCCGTGCCGTCTCCGGGAACTAGCCCGAAAAAGCTGGGCGCCAGCACACCCACGATGACCTCCGGTTCATTGTTCACACGCATGGTCTTCCCTATAACCGCAGGGTCCGAACCCAAGGCGCTCACCCAGAAGCGATGCGATAAAACGACAGTCGCCTGTGCGGCATCGCTGTCGTCGTATTCGGAAAATAATCGGCCCAGTTGCGCGCGAATCTCGAGAGTTGAAAAAAAGTTGCCGCTCACCGGACGCTGCTGCGCCACCGTCGGCCGTCCGGCGAAGCTGACGCTCACGGTACCTGGCTCGGTAAATGCGGCCATTGAGGCCCGGCCGATCAGTCCCTTACGCATTTCCCGAAAACCCGGATAAGAAAAGAAATCGGCAATGTCCCGGCCTTCGTCGTTCCACATGCTGCCCGATGCGCCGTTCGCAAGCTCGCGCGGAAATCCGTGGCCTTGCCAATGCACCAGCGTGAGCTGCTTCGGGTTCGGAACCGGCAAATCGCGCCAGAGCACAACGTCCATGAGAGAGACAATCGCCGTGTTGGCGCCAATGCCGAGCGCTAACGACAGCACGGCCGCCAACGTAATAACGGGCGTCCGCCGCATCATGCGCACGCCAAAGACAACGTCCTGCCAGAGACCCGCTATCCAGGGCCAACGGCGCTCATCGCGACACCGCTCCTTCACTTGCTCGCTGCCGCCGAATTCGCGTCTCGCCATCCGCAGCGCCTCCTCGTGAGAATGCCCTTGGCGCTCGTATTCGGCCGTCAAATGATGCAGATGGTGGGCGAGCTCATGCTCCAACTCGCTCTCCATGCGATTCCAAGGAAAACGCATCAACCCCTCCTTTTACGACTCCAGCACCAGCGCGACCGCACCCGCGTAACGCCGCCATTGCGCTATTTCTTCCTGGAAAGTTTTCCGCCCCGCCGCCGTCAGCGAGTAATACTTCGCCATGGGCCCGCTCCCGGACTCTTTCCACTCGGACTTGAGCAGCCCTTTTCGCTGCAAGCGGTGCAGCGCCGGATACAACGATCCCTGCTGCACCTGCAGCATCTCTTTCGATGTCAAAAGGATCCGTTGCGCGATCGCATATCCGTGAATCGGCCCTTGCGCTACGGTCTTGAGAATCAGCAGATCGAGCGTGCCTTGAAGCAGGTCGGTTTTCTTGTCCGGCATATCTGATCTAGTATGACACCCTAGGTAGGTAGAATGTCAAGGTACTGCGTCCGGGCTGAATCGCTTATTGCAGCTGAGCGTCGAGGCGAGATGCCAGGGCCGTCTCGCTCATCCGGAAGGGAGAGTACATTCGTACGATCCCAGTTCGGTCTATCAGAACCAGTGTGGGCGTTGAACTGACACCATACGCGAGCATGGTCTCGTAATCCACGCCATGCGGTACATCTGCGAGACCCGCGTAAGATCGCCTCCAGACTAACTCGATCTCGGCGTCTTCCTGTTCCGGCGTGGCATGGTCATTGTCATTCACGCTTCCAATGCGGCGGGTGGGTGCAAACACGCGCAGTCCTCGAGACTCATAGCGCTGTTTTATTCGTGCGATCACCGGGCCCTGTGCGGTGCAATCGCTGCACCAATGTCCCCATAAGAATAGAAGGACCGTATGGCCTGTCCCTCCCGGCGGCAGGGCAGGGGCCGGCTTCCCTTCCAGCGTGAGCAGGTTCAGGTTTTTCCGGACCCTCGCCTGGATCGCCCAGAGCTTCCAATGCGGTAGTTCCGATTGGAGCAGTACGACCGCCTCATCGGTCTTCCCCTGCGAAGCGAGCAGCCGTGCTTCCACTTCAATCGCTGCACCAATGGCGGTCGCCAGATACGGATCGTTCTCTATGCGTATTCTCTTCTCCAACTCCTCCGTCATCCTCTTCGTACGCTCTAAATAAAATCGGGCTCGGTCCGGCTCTTTCATGATCAACGCACCGCGCGCAAGCCAGGATGTGGCGGCGGCGCACTCTGAACTGGGCCCGCTGGCCTGGCAGAACGCGTCTGTAATGGCATCTGCGCTAGTCAAGTCACCCGCTGAGATCTTGTAGCGCACCTCCGGGATGACATCTGCCGCGAGCGGCGCGACGATTGCGAGCGCTAATAGAAATCGCACTCAGCTAGGATATACCCCATGGAGCTTCTAATGTCCAGTTGCCTGCGTTCTATCGTGGCGCTTGCCCTTGCAGCGAGTTTATATGGGGAGCTTCCCCCGCTGATCGATCGGGATGCCTTCTTTGGCGAAGTGAAGATTACCGCAGCCCAAATCTCGCCCGACGGGAAATATATCTCATTCTTGAAGCCATACAAAGACACCCGCAATATCTGGGTGAAGAAAGCAGATGAGCCCTTTTCGGCCGCGAAGCCGATGAGCGCAGAAACGAAGCGGCCGGTTTCTCAATACTTCTGGAGCCGCGATGCCAAGTATCTTCTTTATGCGCAGGATCAGCTGGGCGATGAGAACTTCAACGTCTACGCGATTGACCCGGCGGCTGCCCCGGACCCTAAAACGGGTGTCCCGCCGTCTCGCAACATAACCGATGCAAAAGGATCGCGCGTGATGATCTATGACCTGCCGAAGACCGATCCCGACATCGCATACATCGGCGTCAATGACCGCGATAAAGCCTGGCACGATCTATACAAGCTGCGCATCTCTACCGGCGAGCGAACTCTGCTGCGCAAGAACACCGATCGCATCGCGGCATGGGTTTTCGACAATGCGGGCGCGCTCCGCGTGGCGATCAGAACGGACGACAAGGGAAACACGGAGATCTTACGCGTCGACAGCGACAAATTCTCTTCGATCTATGAATGCGACGTATTCGAGAGTTGCGGTCCCGCTCACTTCGATCATGCCAATCAGAAGCTTTACATGGTGACGAACAAGGGGCCCAATGTCGACCTGGTCGAGCTTTCCGTGCTCGACCCCGCAACCGGCAAGGAGACACGGCTCGAAGATGATCCCCTTAAACGCGTGGATCTGGAGGACGCGATGTTTTCGGACGTCGACGACCGTCTGTTGGCCACCATTTACGATGATGACAAGCAGCGCATCTACTGGAAAGACAAAAGCTACGAAGCCGATTACAACTGGCTGAAGAGCAAATTGCCGGACCGTGAAATTGGATTCACTTCGCACACCAGGGATGAGAACGAGTGGATCATCAGCGCCCACAGTGACGTCGAGCCCGGCGAGGTTTACCTCTTCGACCGCAAAGCAAAGAAGCTGGATGTGCAGTATCGAGTGCGGGACGAAATCCCGCGCCAATCGCTTGCCCAAGAAAAGCCGATACGATACCCGTCTTCCGACGGCCTCGAGATTCCCGCATACTTGACGCTTCCCAAGGGCGTTCCGGCCAAAGATTTGCCTCTAGTTGTGTTCCCCCATGGCGGACCGTGGGCGCGAGACGAGTGGGGTTACAGCACCTTTCCGCAATTTTTCGCGAACCGCGGGTACGCGGTACTGCAGCCGAATTTCCGCGGCTCGACGGGCTATGGAAAGAAGTTCCTGAATGCCGGCAATGGGGAATGGGGCCGGAAGATGCAGGACGATCTGACCTGGGGAGTGAAGTACCTGATCGCGCAAGGCATTGTGAACCCGAAACGCGTCGGGATTGCCGGCGGTTCTTATGGCGGGTATGCCACGCTGGCGGGAGTCGCGTTTACGCCGGATGTCTATTCAGCGGCAGTTGCGATTGTTCCTCCGTCGGACCTCGTATTTTTATTGCAATCGATTCCGCCATACTGGGAAGCCGCGCGCAAGTCTATGTACGCGCGCATGGCAGATCCCGGAACTCCGGAAGGGAAGAAGGTCCTCGAGGAAGAGTCGCCCGTCAATGCCGCCTCAAAGATCAAGACTCCACTGATGGTCGTGCAAGGCGCGAACGATCCCCGCGTAAACAAGCGGAACTCGGATGAGATCGTGATCGCGGTCCGCGACCGCGGCGTTCCCGTCGAATATCTGGTCGCTCCGGATGAGGGTCACGGCTTCGCGCGGCCCATCAACAATTTGTCAATGGTGGCGGCGATGGAGCGCTTCATGGCCAAGTATCTGGATGCGCGTTTTCAGGAATCGATGCCAGCCGAGGTCTCCGCGCGGCTGAAGGAGATAACAATAGATCCGAAAACCGTCGTGCTGGCCGCCAAGGTTGATCTCTCACAGGTCGGATTACCCACGCCTGCCCGGGAGCTTACGCCTGGGATAGCCAAATTCAAGGCCACCGCCAGCGCGGGAGGCCAAACCATGAACCTGGACACCTCGAGCGAAGTGAAGGACCAGCCGCAATCCTGGTCTATTGTGGAGAGCATGAACACACCCATGGGAACGGTGACGGATTCGGTCGTACTGGACAAGACTAAGCTGACGCCTACGGAAAGGCACGTGAAGCAAGGTCCAGTGGCGATAGATCTCATGTTCAAGGGCAATCAGGTGACCGGAACGATGGTCATGAATGGACAGAGCCGGCCAGTGAATATTGATCTCGGCGGCCCGGATTTCGCCGACGGGGCGGGATCGCTGTTAGTGATCTCTGCCCTGCCGTTAGCGGATGGTTATAAAACCACGTTTTACAATTTGGATCTGCAGAAGATGCAGCCGCGCGTGATGCAATTAACCGTTGTGGGGAGTGACAAGGTGACAGTTCCCGCCGGTAGTTTCGATGCATATAAAGTGGAAGTCGCCCCCGCCCACGGCGGAGCGGATCACGTCACCATTTGGGTGGCCAAGGACAAGCGAGAGCCGGTGAAGTATTCAGCGGTGCTTGCTTCGATGGGCGGCGCGACCATAACGGCGGAGCTGCAGTAGCGTTTCGCATTTGAGATTACATGCGCCCCGGCAGATTCTTAGCAGCCGTGCCGGGCGCGGTGGCGCTCGAGTTCGATCTTGGCTTTGTTACAGTCCTCCCTCAGGCTCTCCATCTCGAATTCTGCCAAGCCATAGTGAACCGGATTGCCGCTCTCCATTGCGCTCGCGAGCGCGAGCGTAGCGCGGCTGAGATTGGCCAGGGTGTTGGCAAGGCGACCTAACAGATCCGTGCGAGTTTTGCAGACCTTGCTAATGGAAGAGAATGATAGGGCACTAACTGTCGTGTGTGGTGCGATTGGGTATTGCATTCGTGCGCTCAGCGTGACAGGCGATGCGAATTCGTCGCCGGTTACTTAGAATAATCGATTACCAGCGAACCTTAGAGCTTGATACTGTGCTCTTTGAGGTCGTCGGCAATGGATCACGAAATCACGCGCATGGGAGGGGGTCGGCGCGCCAAGGCTCCGGGCGGCAAATTCCAACACAGTTTTGATGTGGTCC
>JBAUUG010000395.1:0-14221 GCA_049582585.1 Bryobacteraceae bacterium
GTAGAGAACCTTTGCGTGCAGATTGGCGCCCGCATGATTGGCAAACCCGCCGAAGAAATCCTCGAGAAGCTCGGTTTGCAGATCTCCAACCTGGATTACGCTCACCTGATGGTCATACACCAGCGCCGGCCGGCCGCCGAGATCCACTGCAACTACCGCGAGCGATTCATCCATCGGATGCACGAAATAACCTGCTCGATTTATGCCGCGGCGGTCGCCCAGAGCCTTCGTAAATAAATCCCCCAGAACAATACCGGTGTCTTCCACAGTGTGATGCTGATCCACATCCAGGTCGCCGCGCGATGTCAGCTCGAGATCGAACGCGCCGTGTTTGCTGAACAATTCGAGCATGTGATCGAGGAAGCGGATGCCGGTAGAAATCTTGTACTCGCCGGCGCCGTCAATACGAAGAAAGCCGGTAATTTGAGTTTCCTTGGTATCCCGAGTGATTTTCGCTTCTCTCATGCACTCTAGCGCGAGGAAACGTGAGTGTCCCCGCCTGCGACAGCTGAAGACTCCACCAGGCTCTCCAGCTCATTGATGTCCTGAAGAACGGCAAATGCCCCGAGGCTCCGCAGCATCCCCGCAATTTCCGCATGGCGCGGATTGTGCGGAGTGGAAACGCCAAGGAACGGCACGCCTGCTGCTTGCGCGCTTCTTGCATCGTCCACCGCGTCGCCCAGATACCAGATCTTTCGACCCGCATATTCCTGCTTGATCAGTTCCAGTCCATCCGGCGCCGGCTTCGCATGGGCCACACATTCATCAGTGATCAGCGGATGAAATCGAATACCGTCGGCATGACGCCCGAGCGTTGCATCGGCTTCATACTTTGCGCGCCCGGTAAATATCGCCAGCGCCGCGCGTTCCGATAAGCGCTCGAGCATGCCTTTCTGCGGCATCCATTTCTCGTTGCGGATCAGGCCATCCCCGTTCTCGCCGAGAAAGATTTGATTGAAGTACTCGACTACCTCCGAATACTCGACGCTTTTCCCAAGATCGGAAATCAGCCGATGCGAGAGCAGCCAATCGTTGTTCCAGCCCCCGGCGTTCTTAAAATCTTGTATCAGATCATGCGAGACAACCTGGCCCGTGAAGTGCTTCACGGTTTCCCGAATCGCCTCCCGGTACGATCCTGAGACTTCCACCAGCACGCCATCCATGTCGAAAACGATGACATCCGGAGGGGCGGACGGAATTACCAAATCTGCTCCAGCTCATTGAGAAATTGTTGCGCCTGATCGCGGGTGCCCACCGTCACACGGACGCAACCGGGCAATTCGTAGCTGCGATCGCGCACCAGCACGCCGCGGTTCTTCAATTCATCCCGGATCTCAATGGCGCGGTCGCCCGCCTGGAACAAGACAAAGTTCGCCTGGCTTTCGACGTACTTAATATTCAGGCGCTCGAAGCCGACGTACAGCAGCTCGCGAGCCGTAAGCACTTCCAGCACGTAATCTTCGACAAACTTTTGATCCTGGACGGCAATGCGCGCAGCCATGGCGGCCAATGAGTTCACGCTGTACGGCGATTGAGCCTTGCGAATGTGCGCCATATTCCCCGCTTGCGAAAAGAGGCAGCCGCACCTCATGCCCGCCATGCCGTAAATTTTCGAAAACGTGCGGCTGACGAACAGGTTCGCGTACTCAGGTATCAAGGGCAGCACCGTAATCCCGCTGAATTCGTAATACGCTTCATCGACTAAGACCGCCGCATTCGACGCCCTTGCAAGAATCTGCTCAATCGCTCCCACATCTGTTCCGGTACCCGTTGGATTGTTCGGATTGCTGATCAGTATGGCTCGAGTGGCCGATGTAATTCGTTCCAACAATTCTTCGAAGGGAAAAGCTAGCGCGCCGGGCCGGTAATCGATTTCTCCGATCTCCGCGCCCGCCAGTTGCGCGTAAAATTTGTACATCGCATACGACGGCCGCAAAATCAGCACTTCATCGCCGGCGTCGACATACGTGTTGATCAAAAGCTGAACCGCCTCGTCTGTGCCGTTGACTAAAGTCAGTTCATCGGTCGCCACGCCGAAATACTCGGACAGATCCTCGCGCGCGTGGTCGTATTCGGGATAGATACTCAGGTCGGCTGCGGTCAAATAACGTTTGATGAAGTCGATGACGTGCGGCGGCGCGCCTACCGTGTTCTCGTTGAAGTCGAGGCGCAATTTGTTTCTGCGGCCGGAAGTGGGCGGATGGTAGGGCGCCATGCGCAATACCGCTTCGCGGGGGGTCAAAACTTTTATCTCGGACGCCGGACTCAGTTCTACTATTGTTTTAGTTGACACAACGAACCTCCACAGCGCGCGCATGCGCCTCCAGGCCTTCCGCTCGGGCGAGCGTCGTAATGGTTGGGGCAAGCTCTTGCAATGCAGATGGCGAGAGCTGTTGAATGGCGATGATCTTCACGAAATCCGCCGCCGAAAGTCCACCACGCAAGCGCGCTGCGCCACCGGTCGGCAAAACGTGGCTCGGACCGGCCGCGTAGTCTCCCGCGGCCTCGGGTGAACCCGACCCAAGGAACACTGTACCGGCATTCTTGATCTTCGGAAGCAGCGAAGCGTCAAGGAGACTCAAGTGCTCTGGTGCGTACATATTAGAAAGCGCAACCGCATCTTCTATATTCGCAGTTACGGCAATGAAACTGTCGCCGTTGATGGCCTGCCGGGCCACTTCCCCCGTCGGCAGGCCTTCGAGCTGCGCTTCTATTTCGCCGCGGACGGCGTTCGCAAGTGACTCCGAAGTCGTGACGAGAATGGCGCTGGCGGTCACGTCATGCTCGGCTTGAGCGAGCATATCCGCCGCGATGACTCTCCCATCTCCCTCGCTGCCTAGAATCAATATCTCCGTGGGACCCGCGACAAAATCAATTCCAACTTCGCCGGCCAGCAGCTTCTTAGCCGTCGCGACGTAAACGTTGCCCGGGCCTACGATGCGGTTGACTGGGCGGATCGTTTCTGTTCCGAAAGCCAGGGCGGCAATGGCCTGCGCGCCGCCCACCCGGTACACCTCCGAGATGCCCAAAAGATGGGCGCATCCCAGAATGTCAACGGATGGTCTGGGAGAAGTGACGCAGATGCGCGGCACGCCGGCTGCTTGCGCCGGCACCGCGGTCATCAAGAGCGTCGAGGGCAGCGGATACCGCCCTGAAGGAATGTAGCACCCTACCGCATCCAATGGCCGAACGATCCATCCCAATTTGCGTCCCGGCGAAAATTCTTCGAAACGTTCGCGAGGCAGCTGCGCTTCGGCGAACTGGCGGATGTTTCGAATCGCTGTTTCAGCAGCTTTGCGAACTTCGGCACGCATCGCGAAAGCCGATTCGGCAAGCTCCTCTTCCCCGACGCGCAAAGGTAAATCGCCGAGACCATCGAACTGCTGTGCGTACCGATGCAAAGCCGCATCGCCTTCGTCACGCACAGCTTCGATGATCGGCCGGACTACTTGCTCGTACTTCGCCTTTTCACGCGCGCGCTCGATCGCGAAATCGGCCGCCCCGCGAAAATCAAGAATGCGGATCATGCGCGGTTTACATGACGATCTTGTTCAACGGATACTCGACAATTCCCTGTGCTCCGGCTTTCTTCAGCCGGGGGATAATGTTTCGCACGGTCGTCTCTTCGAGTATCGTGTTCACCGCAACCCACGCCTCGTCGCTGAGCTGCGAAATAGTTGGATTTTTCAAAGCCGGGAGCACCGAGATCACCGCCGCGAGATCATCCCGCCGAACGTTCAGCATCAATCCCACTTTGCCCAGGGCGTTGATTGCGCCTTCCAGCAGCATCTTTATATCCTCAAGCTTCTGGCGCTTCCAATCGTCCCTCCACGCATCGCGATTCGCGATGAGCTGTGTATTCGATTCAAGCACCGTTTCGAGAATTCGCAGCTTGTTCGCGCGCAATGACGAGCCGGTCTCCGTCACCTCCACAATTGCATCGGCAAGCTCGGGCGGTTTCACTTCCGTTGCGCCCCAGCTGAATTCCACTTTCGCTTGAACGCCTTTGCTCGCCAGATAACGCTTGGTGGTCGAGACCAGCTCCGTCGCGATCACCTTTCCCTGCAGGTCCTGGACGCTACGGAACCCGGAAGCTTCCGGCGCCGCGAGCACCCAACGCACCTTCCCGAAGCTCTGTTTGGCGTAAATCAGATCGGCGACAGTCTGGACCTGAGCCTCGCTCTCTTCCACCCAGTCACGCCCCGTCAGCCCGGCATCCAGCACGCCGTCTTCAACGTAGCGCGCCATTTCCTGCGCTCGAATGAGCATGCATTCCATCTCCGGATCGTCCACCACCGGAAAATAACTTCGGCTGCTCGTACTGATGTTGAAGCCCGCGCGCCGGAATAAATCGATCGTCGCGTTTTCCAGGCTGCCTTTCGGAATGCCCAGCTTCAATGTCACCGCTTGGCCCCGTAAACGGCGTCCGGATCATAGGCCTTCTGCTCGCCCTCAATCCATTTCCCCTCGTCCCAAGTGCGATAGAAACAGCTTTCATAACCGTCGTGACACACGCCCGGGCCAATCGGTTCAGCTTCAATCAGCAGCGCATCGCCGTCACAATCCGCAGAGATCGATTTCAGATTCAGATAGTGACCGGAGCTCTCTCCCTTAGTCCAGAGCTTCTGGCGCGAGCGGCTAAAAAATGTGACGTGCCCGCTAGCGAGGGTTTGGTCGAAAGCCTCGCGATTCATGTAGCCAACCATCAGCACGCGGCGGGTCTTGGCATCCTGCACGACGGCGGTGATCAGGCCATCTTGTTTATGAAAATCTAGAAGCTCATCCATCGGGCTTGCAACAAAAAAGCCCGCCGGGCTGGGCGGGCCGCTTTCAAATCGCAGTATATCAACCGGGCATTCCTCCCTTGTGTGCGCAGCTCACTGAACCCCGAGCGTCAGCGAGTGAGGCTAGGGCCGGCGCGCGCGCCGCGCACTGTATAGCCCGGGACATAGAGCACAGGTAGCAATCTTCCTTTAGTATCCCGGAAGTTGTGTCGCGCAGTCGGAGGCGAAGCGAACTGCTCCTACTTTCGGGGTGGCCGACCGCACGGACACAATTCGTAAATACTGGGCCGCTACACATGGTCTGCATGATTGCCGCGATCCCGCGCCGTCATGGGCGCATGTTCAGATCGGCGGGATGTCTTCGTCCTAATGTGCTCGTCTCATCGATATCGAGGAACTTCCGCGTTACTTCTCGCGTAAACGAATGATGACGCAAAACCAGGCAACCAGCCTCAGTCGGCAACATAGGCTGATTCTCCTCGGAGTGGCGCTTTTCCTCACGGCGTTAGCGATATCGGCCTTCCTAAAGCCGCAGCTTGGCGTTCTGCACGCGTTCCAGTCATTGATTTACGTTGCTGTCGTTGTACTTGTTCGACGAAACAGCCCATGGGGCTTTGGGATTGGCGCAATCATGGCAGCAGCATGGAACTGCCTGAACCTGTTTGTGACACACCTAATGCAGACTGGGATGGCACTGCTGCTGTCTCTCATCCGTACTGGCCATACGCGTCAGCCCGTGACACTTATGGTGGCGATTGGCGGCATAGGCCACTTCCTCCTGCTGATCGCGTGCGTCATCGACTTTCTTGAATTGCGCCCGGCATCAGGCAGTGGGTACAGTTCTTTGCGGGCGGCTTGCTGGCCATTGCCTATCTCGCTCTGGTCATCAGACTGACAACGGGTCACGGCGTATGAGCGAATTGGTGATTTTCGGTTTCAATTACTGCCCGGTTGCGGCTAAATGACCACTTGTTCCACCGTCGCCAAGGATAGATCTATACATGGCCGTCAGGGCGGATCTATCCGGGTTTAGCGCGTTCAGTTTTCGAATAGCCGTGCCAATCAGGACAGGCCGAACACTAACCCGCTACTCGGTTCGCAACGCATCCAGTGGCGAAAGCAGACTGGCGCGCAGTGCTGGAATGAAAGACGCGACCAGAGCTGAGCAACTGAGCGCCAGAATTGCCACAGCCATGACCACTGGATTGTAAGGACCTATTCCGTAAAGCTGATTCCCGAGCACTTTAGCTGCGCCATACGTAAGCGGCAATCCGAACAGCACACCTAAGACAATTAATACGGCAGCGTTCTGGAGTACCAGTCGGATAACGTCCGCACGATTCGCTCCGAGTGCCATTCGAACACCGATCTCAGTGGTGCGCCGGCTGGCGTTGTAAGCGATCACGCCATAAGTTCCAATTGCCGCTAGCACAACGGACAGTAGTGCAAAGAGTCCGGTCAAGCGAGCCATCAGACCTTGCTGCCGGAATGCATCCTCAACTTGCTCGCGCAAGGTTCGGACGAAATTCACCGGCAGATTTGGATCGATGGAGGCCACAACGCGCCGGATCTGCTCATCGGATACTTTTGCTCCCGGACGCAAGAGCAGAATGACATCGTGCATGTAGTGTGTCATCAGATCGCTCTGCGTGTCCTCCGGCTTCGGATACACCGTATACTGCGCCTCTGGAAGAAAGAAAAACGCATCAATGGGCTTGCCGGGAGTGCCCGTCATGAGGGCATCTTTCGCCACGCCGACAATCTGATACAAACGAGTCGCCCGCGGATCGCTGTCGCCGAAGAACTTGCCGATCGGGTCCTGCCCTTTGAAGAATTTCTTGACAAACGCTTGATTCACCACCGCCACGTGCGCCGACCCGGCAGTGTCCCGGTCCGTAATCCCCCGGCCCTCCACGATGGGATTGCCGATGGTCTCGAAGAAGCTGGCAGTCACGCGGTCCGTGTCCGCGCCATTGTTCGCTTCACGTCCGGGAGCCTGCTGGCCATCTACGTAAATGCTGTGGTACCAATCGCCGCCCAGCGGAGAGTACATACACATAGATACCGACGCAACGCCCGGCATCGCTGCAAACGAATCGCGCAACTGCCTGTAGAGGGTATCCAATTGCTCGATTCGATATCCACCCAGCTGTGGATTGATTTTTACCAGAATCCGCCCTTGCTGTCTGAAGCCGAGATCCAGGTTCTCCAAGTTTCGAAGGGTCGCCGTTAACAGTCCGGCGCTCGATAGCAGCACTAATGACAGCGCCGCTTGGATAATCACGAAAGCCTTGCGAGGGAGAGAGCCGTTATGCGTCACCGAACGTCTCGACCCGCGTAGCGCTTCTATGGGATCGACACGGATCGCCAGGCAGGCCGGTGCGATCCCAAACACGATGCCCGTGATCAGTGAAGCCGCCAAGGCAAATAGCAGGATCGGGCCCGAAGGCGAGGCATGGATCGGAATACTGGCCATTTCTCCCATCCGCGGAAATGCGAAATCGAGAATCAGGCGCGTGCCGCCGAACGCAACGGCCAGTCCAGCCGCACCGCCCAATATCGAAAGCAGAAGACTTTCTGTCACCGGCTGCCGCAGTAAACGCGAGGCCCGTGCTCCCAAGGCTGCGCTCAACGAGATTTGGCGCCGCTGCTGCGTGCCGCGTACCAGCATCAGATTTGCCACGTTGGCGCAAACAATGGCTAATACAAAGCCGGATGCCAGCATTAGGATGTTCAACCAGTGCTCGTACTGCTCGCGCATGGCGACGATCCCCGCGCCTCCCGGGCTAAGATACAGAGTTTGTTTCGGGAGGAGTTTTCGGGCGTTCGCATCCATATCTGTCCAATGCGAGCGCAGCCACTCGATTAGTTGGAGCCGCAGTTCAGCCTGAACCGCATTACGATTGACGCCCGGTCGAATACGGCCAATCAGATCTAGCCAGTGACCGTCGGGCTGATTTAGGAGCGAGCTCTCACCACCCAAAAGCGGTTCTGCGGCCAGCGGTACAAAGAAATCCGGCGGCACGTAGCGAAGGCTGTCGCCATAGAACGGCGGAGGAGTGATTCCGACGATCGTAAACGGCTTATCATCGAGGTTGAATACGCTGCCGACAATGGATGGGTCGCGCGCGTAACGGTCTTCCCACAACCGGTAGCTCATCATCGCCACAGGTAGGGAGCCGGCGCGGTCGTCGCGGTTAACGATGGTGCGTCCCTGGTACGCATTGACGCCGAACATCGCAAAGTAGTTGCCGGACACAAATTCGGCCCGATAGGTATGCGCCGGCTCGGGGCGATTTACACGCTTTACCCCAACATCCGTTCCTCCCGCCTGGAACGCCGCCAGTTCTGAAAAACCGTGAGTATGATCCCGGAAATAACGGTATAGATCGAACGAGAAAATAGAAAACTCCTCCGATTGCGTGTATCCGCCCCAGATGCAGCAATGAGTCTGTTTACCAACGCGATAGAGTTGCTGCGGGTTCGACACAGCAAGGGATTGCAACAGGACGGCGTGAACCAAGGTGAAGATCGAGGTTGTCGCGCCGATTCCCAAAGCTAGCGTGAGAGCGACTGCGATGGTGAAAGCAGGCGAATGGCCCAGGCGGCGTAGCGCGAGCCGGATGTCCTGGAGCGTGTTCTCCAGCCACAGCCGGCGGCTGCCTTCATAAAAACGCTCGCCCGCGGCGGATAGATTTCCAACGATACGCCGCGCTTTCCAATACGCTTCTTGTTCACTGAAGCCTTCCTGGCGATAACGATCCATCTCCATTTGCAAATGTGACTGCAGTTCATTGGAGAAATCGCTTTGTGGTCGCTTACGGCGAAACATTTAGCCCTCCTGGTTTTCGAGTCCTTTGAGATCGAGGATGCGAGCCATTGCATTCGAGATGGTGCGCCAGCGGCCCACCTCCTCATTCAACTGCTTCCGGCCTTTCGCTGTGAGCGTGTAAAAGCGGGCACGGCGATTATTGGACGAAACGCCCCATTCGGCTTCAATCCAACCCTTTGCTTCCATGCGCTGTAAGGCCGGGTACAACGCGCCGTGATCGACTAAGAGCACTTCATCGGAATTCGTCTGAATGGCGCGCGCGATTCCTTGGCCGTGCTCTGGACCGAAAAGCAGAATCCGCAGGATTAGCAGATCGACGGTGCCTTGGAGTAGCGCCAGGCGCTCTTTTTCATCTTGGGTTGACATCTTACCCTAGTATTACCATGCTCCTGTCAGATGTCAACCCAAACCTAGCTGGCGAGTTTAATCACACGCTAAAAGAGTTCGGCTCGGGTAGCTTGCAAGATTTTACAGGCTTTATTTGTGAGCGGGTTACCGTCGATACTGAAACTGAATTATGGTCTGTCCTTTGCGGGTGTTCGATCAAGCATTCACGATTCAAATAAAGCCCGCTTTCCCCCCATCGAGAACTCCGACATGCATTTGTCCGAAGTAGACCTGGAATAACGCTGATTGAAATGGAAGGCCTTCCATTGTCGCTACGAATCCGTTCGGGAACGCCATACCAGCCTCGCTCCGAAACATAAATAGGCGAAAATGTTATATGAAAGGTTGTGGAAAAGCGGTGGACGCCAAATTTACTTAACTGGCCAAACCTCCGCCGCCTGTGGAATGAAGAGCGAACCGTAATTTCGCCGTTGATTCAAGTCTGCGATGCCGGTAATTTAAGCAGGTCCCCTGTTATGGCGGTACGCGATCTCACCTTCGATCAAACGCTCCCGGATAACTTAGACGCCGAGCGTTTCGTGCTCGGCGCAATTATGAGCAGCGACACGGCGTATCTGCAAGTCGCGGGAACTCTCGCAGCCGACGATTTCAGCCTCGAGAAACACAAGCGCATTTTCCTGCGCATGGGTGACCTCCACGAGCGTGGAGAGAAGATCGATCGCGTCACTCTGGCGAACGAGCTGATGAAGCAAGGCCAGCTTCAATCCGTCGACGGCCTCAGTTATCTGGTCTCCCTGGACGACGGCCTGCCGCAGCTTCACAACATCGCGAGCTACGTCGAGATCGTCAAAGAGAAGTCTCTGCTGCGCCGCATTATCACGGTCTCCCAAGACACAATCAACCGCTGTTTAGCCTCCAACGAAGACCCCAAGCAGATTCTCGGCGCGGTCGAAGAAGCCTTCATCAAACTCGGCGACGTCCAGACCAGGAACACGCTCTCGAGTCCGGCAAAAATCATCGCTGAGTACGAGGGCGGCATCAACGCATTTCTCGATGCCGGCAAGCGCATAAAGGGCATCGGCAGCGGATTTCTGAAGTTCGACGAAATGACCGGCGGACTTCGCGAAGGCGAGTTGTTCATTCTCGCCGGCCGCCCTGCCATGGGAAAAACCGCGCTGGCTTTGAACATGGCGCAGCACGTCGCAGCCAATACGAAGAATCAAAAGGCGGTTGCCGTGTTCTCGCTCGAGATGTCGAAAGAGTCGCTGCTGACACGCTTGATTTGCTCAGCCGCGCGAGTAGATCAACAACGGTTTCGCGCCGGCTACCTGAACCACGATGAGCGGCGATTATTGCAAGAAGCGATGTATCGAATCGTCGAATCGCCGCTTTTTATCGACGACACGGCGGGAATCAACCTAATGGATGTCCATTCCAAAGTCCGCCGATTGCAGGCTGAGCAGGATTTGGGGCTGGTGGTGATTGATTACCTGCAATTGATGCAGGGTCGCGGCCGTTTCGAGAATCGCGTTCAGGAGATTAGCTCCTTATCGCGCGGCCTTAAGCTGATGTCAAAAGAACTGCGCGTTCCCTTCCTAGTCCTATCGCAGCTCAGCCGCGCGCCCGAGACCCGAACCGGCGATCATCGCCCCATGCTGAGCGATCTGCGTGAATCGGGCAGCATTGAGCAGGATGCCGACCTGGTGGCCTTCATTTTCCGCGAAGAGGTATACCGCCCGGACAAAGAGAGCTTGAAAGGTGTCGCCGAGCTGATCCTGGCGAAACAACGCAATGGTCCCACCGGCCGGGTGAAGCTTGCGTTCCTGAACCGCTTCACGAAGTTTGAGAACCTGGCAGCCGACACAGGCGAAGACGAAGCGCCCTTTGAGTAACCGGCAGTCCTTAAAACTTCAAGCAAATCTTGCCGAAGTGTTGCTGGCGTTCCATATAGTGCAACGCCTCCTTGATTTCCATCCAGGGAAAGACTTTGTCAATCACCGGTTTAATGCCATGGAACTGGACGCCCCGGTTCATGCGTTCGAACATAGCGCGTGAGCCCACGTAGATCCCTTGCACGCGAATGCTGTTCATAAGGATCGGGACCGGGCTGACCGTTGGCTCGGCGCCCGTGAGAGCCCCAATTACGCTGATCGCCCCATGCATGCGAGCGGCCCGGAAAGAGCGCGGCAGCGTGTCGCTCCCTCCCACCTCGATGACGTGATCCACGCCCGCTCCATTCGTCAGTCGCCGCGCTTCTTCTTCCCACTTCGGCGTTGTTTTGTAGTTGATGGTCTCGCTGGCTCCGAGCGCTCTGGCGCGCTCAAGCTTCTCATCGCTGCTTGACGTCACGATTGCGCGCAGCCCCGCGGCCTTTGCGAACTGCAGCGCGAAAGTAGAAACTCCGCCCGTCCCTTGAATCAGAACGTTGTCGCCCGGAGCAGCAGGTGTGTGTTCAAAAAGCGCATGCCACGCGGTCACGCCGGCACATGGCAGCGCCGCGGCCTCTTCATCGCTGAGCGAGGATGGCGCTGCAACGAGCCCCTCTTCGGAAAAGACCGCAAATTCCCGAAGCACGCCGTCAATCGCGCCCCCCAGCGCAGACGCGCCCTTCTCGCGAGTTGGCGGCCCATCGATCCACTTCTGCATGAAGCAGGCCGCGACCCGATCGCCTTCTTTGAATCGGCTAACCCCCGTTCCGGTTTCCTCAACCACCCCTGCGCCATCCGAAAGCGGAACCATCGGACGCTTCAGCCTCGGATTGTAAGCGCCTTCGACAACCATGAGGTCGCGATAATTCAGGGATGCCGCCGCCAGCCTGACCAGAACCTCGCCTGCGCCCGGGCGCGGAGTCTCCCGTTCCACCAGAGCCAGATTATCGATTCCGAATTCTTGGATCTCAAACGACTTCATGGCTCAGATTGCCCGTAAACTCAATCACCTGCTCCAGCTTGCGCCGCGCCGCGCCGCTCTCCAGCGATTCCGTAGCAATCGCCACCGCAGTCTTCAGATCGGGCGCTCGCTGCGCCACCAATAGCGCCGCGGCTGCATTCACGATCACGATGTCCCGGCGCGGCCCCGGCTCCCCGTCCAGCACCGTTCGGACAATGTGAGCGTTCATGTCCGGATCCCCGCCCTGCAGATCCTCAATCGAGGCCCGTGGCACGCCGAAATCGCTCGGCGTCCAGCGCCCTTTTTGGACACGTCCGTCTTCTACTTGGAATACGCTGGTATGCCCTGTAATGGTAATTTCGTCAAGTCCATCGGCGCCATGCACCACAAAAGCACGCTCAATTCCCAGCCGCGCCGAAGCCTGGGCCAGCATTTCGGCAGCCCTAATGGAGAACGCCCCGATCAACTGCACGCGCGCCCGCACCGGGTTCGTCAATGGCCCAAGAAGATTGAACACCGTCCGGCCTTTCAACAATAATCGCGCCTCCTGCGCGTGCTTTACAGCCGGATGAAGCAGCGGCGCATAAAGAAATCCGATACCCGTCTCGCGAATGCATTCGCTCACTTGCTCAGCCGAGAGATCTACCGGTACACCCAGTGCCTCCAGAACATCTGCGCTGCCGCACTGGCTCGAGATCCGCCGATTCCCATGCTTGGCGACGCGTAATCCCGCTCCGGCCGCGACGAAAGCTGTAGCCGTGGAAACGTTGAACGAATTCGTCCCGTCCCCGCCCGTGCCGCAGGTATCGAGTACCGGCTCTTCCGATTGATCCAGATTCACCGGCTGGCTCATTTCCCGAATCGCAGTGGCAAAACCCACCAGCTCGGCAACCGTTTCGCCCTTGCGCCTGAGAAAGCTCAGAACTTCGGCGATGCCTTCGGTATCCATCTCGCCCGACAGCATCCGGCGCATCAGATCGTATGCTTCCGGCTGGGTGAGATGAACGAAATTCCGAAAAGGAAGATGAGACATGCTTCGGCTATTCATTCGACCACACGCGGCCGTCAAGTCCGCGGTACATGTCTCGCTTCGCGCTTCGCACCCATCTATTGTGAACTACTCGATACCCCGTTTCCGATACCCTTAGAAGCTAGAGGAACCTCAACCGTGCTCGTTGTGATGAAGGCCCAAGCCGGGCCGGCGGATATCGCCCGTGTGTGTCAACGGATTGAAGCTCTCGGTTTCAAGCCTCACATCATTCCCGGCGAGCAGCGGACCGCCATCGGCGTCACTGGCAACCAGGGCCCGATTGATGAGGCGGAATTCTCGGATCTGCCGGGTGTGGCCGAAGCCATTCGAGTTTCGAAAGCCTACAAATTGGTAAGCCGCGAGACCAAGCCGGACAACACGGTGGTGATGGTAAACGGCGTTCCCGTTGGCGGCGAAGCCATCGTGCTCTGCGGCGGTCCCTGCGCCGTCGAAAGCCGCGAGCAGATCCTCGAATCCGCGCGTGGAGTCAAAGCCGCCGGTGGTGAGCTGCTGCGCGGAGGAGCGTACAAGCCGCGCACTTCTCCTTACAGTTTTCAAGGCCTGGGTGAAGAAGGTTTGCGCTATCTTGCCGACGCGCGTGAAGAAACCGGTTTAGGAATTGTCACGGAAGCGATTGATACGGAGACGTTTGACTTGGTCGAGCAATACGCAGACTGTATCCAGATCGGCGCGCGAAACATGCAGAACTTTTCTCTCTTGCGGCGCGCCGGACGCTCCCGTAAGCCGGTCTTGCTCAAGCGCGGCATGTCTTCCACCCTGGAAGAATTCCTGATGGCCGCCGAATACATCCTGGCCGAGGGCAACTATAACGTCATTCTCTGTGAGCGTGGAGTGCGGACCTTCGCGGATCATACCCGGAACACGCTTGATCTCAGTGTTGTCCCGGCTGTGCAAACTCTCAGCCATCTGCCCATCATCGTGGACCCTAGCCATGGAACCGGCAAGCGCGATAAGGTCAGGCCCATGGCATTGGCTGCAGTGGCCGCCGGCGCTTGCGGCCTCATCGTCGAAATGCATCCCGCGCCGGAGCGTGCGCTCTCGGATGGCTACCAGTCTTTGGATCCAGAACAATTCGCCGCCATGGCCGATGAATGCCGCGCCATCTTTCAGCTGCTGGCTGCCCGCCGGGCGCGATCTGAACCCTGAGCGTCAGCGAGGGGCCGGGCCCGATCTGAACCCTGAGCGTCAGCGAGGGGGCGCTGCAATAAACTTCTACACGCTCCGGCCCCAAGCGTCGAAAAGACATAATGGACCATATGGAGTCGCCGCCCGAGCACCGTAAGCGTGCCGTGATCATCGGAGCCGGGCCCGCCGGCC
>JBAUUG010000396.1:0-5157 GCA_049582585.1 Bryobacteraceae bacterium
GATGAAGGGCGAGCGTTTCGCCTTTATTAAAGGCACTCCGAAACTGCTTGGCTCGCCCTATGAGTTCACGCGCTGCGGGCAATCCGGCGCCGAGATTTCCGAGCTGCTGCCGCACCTGAAGCAAGTAGCCGACGAGATCGCGATCGTTAAATCGGTCCACACCACTCAGTTCAACCACGCCCCGGCTCAGATCTTCATGAACACTGGTTTCCAGATCATCGGCCGTCCCAGCATGGGCTCTTGGATGACCTACGGACTCGGGAGCGAGTGCAAAGATCTGCCGGGATTTGTGGTGCTCATTTCCGGCGAGAATCAACCCGATGGCGGCAAAGCTTGCTGGGGCAGCGGCTTTTTGCCGACGGTCTACCAAGGAGTCGAATTCCGCTCGCAAGGCGATCCGGTTCTGTTCCTCACGAATCCGGAAGGAGTGACCGGGCAGACCCGCCGTGAGTCTCTCGATTTACTGAAGAGCCTGAACGAAGCGCATCTGGCGAACAACGGCGACCCGGAGATCCTGACTCGCATCGCATCCTATGAAATGGCCTATCGGATGCAATCGAGCGTGCCTGAGCTTGTCGATATCTCAAAAGAGCCGGCGTCCATTCACGAGCTATACGGAACCGAACCCGGAAGGAAATCTTTCGCCAATAACTGCCTGCTGGCCCGCCGCTTGGTGGAGCGAGGCGTTCGCTTCGTTCAGCTCTATCACCGCGGATGGGACAATCACGGCACATCGAGCCACGACGATATTGTCAATCGCCTGCCGAGCCTATGCCAGGAAACCGATCGCGCCGCTGCTGCGCTGATCCAGGACCTGAAGCAGCGCGGATTGCTCGACAGCACCATCGTGGTGTGGGGCGGCGAATTCGGGCGTACGCCGATGAACGAGGCGCGGAATAATTCCAAGTTCCTGGGGCGCGATCATCACCCGCGCGCGTTCACGATGTGGATGGCCGGCGGAGGAATCAAGCCAGGTATAACGATGGGCAAGACCGACGAGCTCGGCTACAATATTGCGGAAGATCCGGTGGACGTGCATGATCTGCACGCGACCATCCTCAACCGCATGGGGATGGATCACACAAAACTCACATACCGTTTCGAAGGCCGCGATTTTCGCCTGACGGACGTGGCCGGCAATGTCGTAAACGGGCTGATCGCATAGCGCACGCGCGCTAGTCCGCTCACGCCCGGCAGCTACCTCGGATGTGGCTTAATCGCCGCGTGCGGAGACTGGGGTTTGCTCTTCGCCCATCTCGTAACGGGAGCGGCCGCGGCGGTGACTGGAGCCCGGCCACTCGAGGCGCAAATCCTGGCAGACTTCATCCAGCATGTCCAGATTAGCCGCGCGCTCTTCCATGGCGAAGGCGGTCAGTAGAAGGTTGTCGCAAAGCAAGTTGATCAAACGTGGAATCCCTCGCGAGCGGCGATAAAGCTCTTCCATGAGCTCCGGCGAAAATACGCTTTGATTCGGCATGCCGGCCCGCGTGAGTCTGGTTTCGATATATCCGACGGATTCTTCCGGATTCAGAGGGTTGAGCGAACATCGCTGAACTACGCGCTGTTTCAATTGGCGCAGGTCTGGCGCATCCAGCTTGCGGTCCAGTTCCGGCTGCCCGGAAAGGATGATTTGCAGCAGCTTGCCCTGGCGGCTTTCCAGGTTGCCCAGCAGGCGAATCTCTTCGAGAACTTCCCAGCTCAGATTCTGTGCTTCATCCACGATCAAAGCGCAGGTACGCCCGCGCTGCGTCTGCTCGATGAGAAGAGCGTCGAGCGCGAAGAGCACATCCGTTTTCGATTTGCGATCGCACTGCAGATCGAAATCGAAGGCCATCATCTCGAAGAACTCGCCGGGCGTCAGGCGGGAGTTGAAGATAAAGGCGAACTCGATGCGCTGGGCGTCCAGATAATCCCGCAGGCACTCGAGCATGGTGGTCTTTCCCGTACCAACCTCACCGGTCAATACGATAAAGCCCTTTCGGCTACGCACCCCATATATGAGGTTGGCTAGAGCCTCCTCATGCTGAGGACTACGGTAGAGGAATTCCGGGTCGGGGCTGATGTTGAAGGGGTTCTCCGAAAACCCGAAGTACGCGTTATATATCGCGTTTTGCATAACTTAGCTCGTACTCCAAGAAGAATTGGCAACGCGCAAGCAACTGCGATTGGGCGAAGCTCAATACCTTTATCATACTGGAGTAATCGGCAGTTCAGCCGCTAAGCTTACGAATTCGTGCAGATGAATTGCAAGAACGTACCATTACTGCTGAAACTGAACCCTTACCCAACCTGGCAGCGTGGCGGGCTGTCCGCCCTCAAAAACGACGCGCCGGGTCTTCGGAAAAGGCAGACCTTCGCGCACAGCCTTTCCGATGGAGGGCACGGCGCGAAGGATTTTGCGGTATCCTGCCTGGTCAGTGCCAAGGAAACCAGCCTTAGAGATAAACCCGGCGCCCCAGCCGAGACACAACAGACATGCGGCCGGGCTCGCCTGAGCAGCGGCTAATTCGCTCTTCAAACGCAGCACCGTTTGGTGGAGAGGACTAAGGCCGGTCATCTCGGCGTATCGCGCGTGCAGATCCAATTGCGCGGCCGCATACTGATTCGCCGCTCCCATGAACAACCCAGGGTCTGGAACGGATCTCCAAGCTAAGTCGCCGCTGAAGGACGTGCCGGGAACCGCCATTTCAGCGAATACGGGCGTGGCGTCTGAAACGCGGCTGGCTGGAACGCTGCCTCGTCCGGCAACCTTCCAGGCGAGCTGAGGCGTGGGGCTCTGGCGCATGTCAAGCGAGGCCACGCGCGTGACAAAAATCTTGAAAGCGGTAGCCGGGACGGGGTCACTATCTCCCAGAGCGATCGCCTTTACCCGCGAAGCTCCGGAAGCACTCTCAGCAGTTTCTCCCGCACGGCGCGGCACGCGATCGCCTTCCATCGAGGCAGCCACGCGATCGATGGTAGCCGCGGACCAGCGTGAGAATACAACCCCCGTGCGAAGCGCGCCTTTAACGGCGGAAGCAGGGAGATAGGCGCCTCGATGATTCGCCGCAAAGGTCGGGATGAACAACGATTCAGCCGGCGCGGAGTTCCAGATGGCAGTAGCTTCCGGGTGCTCAAAAGGAATGCGGCGTTGGGAAAAATTTTGCGCAAAGCCGCCCCAGGAAGCAAAATCGAGCTTGGACGCTTTGCGCAGCTGGCCGAGATAGCCCTCCAGACGGGGGCCGCGCGCCAGGAGCTTGAAGATGCGAGTCTGGTCGAGAACGTTCACCTGATCTTTCCAGACCATGTAATCGATGGGAGAAAGCTCACGCCCATCGCCCACCAGCAGAGGCGTTAGCGCCGTGACGCTAAATTTCATGGCTGGATTCCTCGGGTTCGGCTGTGGTTTGAGCTTGCTCGGGCGCGAACGTGGGGAGCTTCAATGTAAGGGCCAATCCGGAACGATACACGGGATGCGGGAAACCTTCGGGCGCCACGTCGATGGCCGAGCCTATCGGCTCCGTGCTCGCGGCGAGCACAGAACCTTCGGAAACCATTCGCACGCTCTTCTTTACTTGCGCCATTGCGGCCGGGGCTTCGATGCGGCCGCCACGAACGATGAGCCGGTAGTCTCCCCCTTTCCAATCCACGGCGTCGTTAAGAGACGGTGAATACAGCGATAAGAGCCAATAAAGCAGCGGGCCTGAGTCGCCGGCGTGGGAGGCACGGCTCAGCTTCGGCATGAGCAGGCCGGGCCACGAACCCGACTGAAATTCTGGAGTTTCCGCGCGTCCCCAACCGCTGCTGCGGCGTGCTCCGAATCCGGTATCGGCGAGAAGGCGAAAAGCCGCTTGCAATCGATGGCTCCAAGTAGATTCCGCGGCGGAATCGGCGAAACGAACCATGTTCCAGAGACCTGAGCCGGCCTCAAACTCGACGCAGGCTGAAGAATCGATCTGAACGGCGCTATGCGTCAGGCGATCGACAGCCGCCCCACTGCGCGCGGCAACGCGAAAAGGGCTGGAACTCGGACGGTCGCGTCGCAGGAGACAGCCGCTCTCTGCATCCACCAGCCACTGATCGGCAAGAATGCTTTGCCCCATGAGGATGCCCTCGACGGCGGTGACGGGCACGAAACGCGCCGCCTCCCAGCGAATCTTGATCAAGAACACCGGACTTGGCGCACTCACGAGGGACGTCGGCGGAGGCCACAACGTAGATGGCGGCGGAGCGAACAGTACATCCGCCTGGAAAGGGAAAAGGGAGCTGAATGCGACCGCCGGGCTAGATGCGCGCGCGGTGGCCTCGAGCCACTCGTCTAAAAAGCCGAGCTGCCGCAAGGCGAGAGTGACTGCGGAATAGACGCGATCACTCCGATAAAGAGCATCGAGACGATCATGGCCGCCTTCTCCCGGGCCGTAACGCCAAGCGCCCGTTGGCCGCAGCCGAATCAACAGCGCCGGCTGCATCTACACGAGCTTCCCGGCAAGATCCTCGGAACTGGCGAGTTGCTGCAGAGCCGTCAAATCGGCATTAGAGAGCAAGGCCGATTCGCCGGTCCCTCGCGCGTAATAATCTTTGCTGCGCCAGGCCAGGCTCACGCCGCTGAAGGAAACACGCCCATTTCCGCGGCTCCCGCCACCGCCGAGGGCATCGTCTTCAAGCAGCCGCAAAGCTTCGGCAACTCGAGCGAGCAGCGGTTTGTCTTCGGGGCACAACACGTCAAGCACCATGCGGAAACGAAATCGCGCGCCAGCCGGGACGCGTTCCAGGGTTCGGGGGTTGGCTTGCGAAGTAATACGATCGACTGCGTTCTCGCTCTTGACCTCAGTCAATTCGTCATCGAGATTTTCGCGCATTTGCGGAGTGATGCTGTCGACGATCAGAGGCGCATCATAGACGGTGAGGCGCGCCGGAGTCGCGGTGGCGGCTTCGATCGCTTCGCCGGTCACTTTTTCGACGCGCCCCGGATTTCTTCCAAAGAGAACACACACGTCGTCGTCGGGCCGGTCGCTTTGATGGATGCGAACCTCCTGGCCTCTGCGCTTGGAGAGATAAACAAGCTCATCCGGGATCGCGAGGCCGAGTGTCTGCTCGAGAAGAGAACGAAGGCGTCCGCGCAAGGAGCTTCCCGGGATGTACGGAATTCCGAAGGCGTCTTTGACCACCGGGTTATCG
>JBAUUG010000397.1:0-2707 GCA_049582585.1 Bryobacteraceae bacterium
CAGGTCCACCTGCTCCAAGGTCAGGTTCGTCCCATCGCACTTTCTTCGATACTCTACATAAGCTTCGAGATCGTCTCGAAAGAACCCACCTCGCCCAGATAGTGACAGAGCCCTACGTCGAACCTCCTCCCAGAGTTCCCAGGCAAGCGGGAGGCCCGCCGGCTTAGAAAAACCGGCGCCAAGGATATAGACCGCGAACTTTTGAGATGCGAAATCAGATTCCTGTGTCATCTGTGCCAAAGAGATCATCATTGCAGCGAGAATCTCAGTCGGGCGTCCCTTTCAAACCGAGGCACTACGAGAATTTCTTCTCTTGAATATCTTAATCGGGTTGGCAATACTCGCTCTTCGGGAGAAACTGCTCCTGCTAGACTACCTTGTCGCGACGTCGATTACGGGGAAACCTTGCCAACTGATCCAGTGTTAGTCATTCACGGCGGCGCGTGGGCCATGCCCGATGACATGGTCGACGCCCACATTCGCGGCGTGAACAACGCTCTGACCGCCGGATGGCGCGTGCTCGAGCGCGGCGGTTCAGCGCTCGATGCCGTCGAAGAGGCCGTCGTCATCATGGAAGACGACGAGACCTTCGACGCCGGGCGCGGCAGTTTTCTGAATCGCGACGGAAAGGTTCAGCTCGATGCCCTCATTATGGACGGCGCCACGCTTCGCGCTGGAGGCGTGGGATGCGTCGAGCACCTGCGCAATCCGGTGCGTGCAGCGCGAAAAATTCTGAGCGAGAGCCCGCACGTGTACTTCGTCGCAGAAGGCGCCGAGAAGTTCGCCGCCGAGCACGGCATCCCACTTTGCTCTAACAATGACCTGATCATCCAGCGCGAAGTCGAGCGCCTGCGTGAATATCAAGCCGCGCAGGCTGGATCGAAGGCGGACGGCAACGATTTATTTGCGCCAACTGCTCACGATGCAACCATCTCGCACGACACCGTGGGTGCCGTCGCGCTCGACCGCGATGGGAACATCGCTGCCGCAACCTCGACCGGAGGCACACTGAACAAAGCTCCGGGGCGCCTCGGCGATTCTTCCCTGATAGGCTGCGGATGTTACGCCGATAATCAGAGCGCCGCCGCCTCCACCACTGGCTGGGGAGAGCCGATCATGAAGCTGGTGCTCGCCAAGTGGACGGCTGATCGCATCGCCGCCGGCAACCTTCCGGAATGGTCCGCGCTCGAAGCGATGAACTATCTGAAACAGCGCGTCAACGGACATGGCGGGATCATCGTTCTCGACCCAAAAGGCCACTTCGGCATCGCCCACAATACTCCCCGGATGGCTTGGGCTTACCGCACCGTGAAGCAGCAGGACGCCGGCGTCGAGCGCAATCCCCAGTAGGTAGCTCCTCGTCGTTCAAAAACGATCCATCCAGCGCCGCATTGATACGCTTCCCGGTTTCAGCCGTCTAAGCCCAGGGGATTTCTGCCCACACATCACATCCGTTTCCAATGAATTCGCATTCAGCGCAAGAGATCCCGACGCTTCAACGGAGGACACAAATGTCTTCAACATTGTGTGGAGTTATGTATCGGAATATGTGCGTGGCGCTCTCCATGTGCTTGGGGGTTGGAACGTCCGCGTACGCGGTTGCTCAAACAGCATCGCAGGCCGTCAAGATCAGCGACTCGATCTATATGGCTCCCGGTGGAGGCAACGTTTACATGGTCACAACGCCCGACGGAAACGTGATCATCGATACCGCCCTGACAGATCAGGCACCGAATGCCAAGAAAATCCTGTCTGCGGTCAGCCAAGGGCCGGTCAAGTACATCGTCTTGACCCATGGACACGCCGACCACATTGGCGGAATACCGCTGTGGAAGGAGCCTGGAACGCAGATCATCGCCCAGCGGAACTACGTTGAATTTCGCAACTACGTTGACAGGCTCGAGGGTTTCTTTGCTCCGCGCAACGCTGCCGGGTTTAATCGTCCACCCAAAGAAGTAGGTCCATGGCCCGGTAATTATGGTGCGAAGATTGAGGCCACTGTGTTGTTCGATGAAAGATATGACTTTACCTTGGGAGGAACGAAATTCGAGCTATTCAGCACGCCGGGTGAAACGCCTGACCACCTCACGGTCTGGATCCCGGCCTACAAGACTGCGTTCATCGGTGATAACTACGACGGAGCCGGATTGCCAGAACCCAGATCGTTCCCGGCGCTCTATACGCTAAGAGGGACGAGGCCCCGTCCCGCGCTTGACTGGATTCATTCCATCGATACGGTGCTGGCGCTCAAGCCGGAGGTCTTGCTCTTGGGGCACGGCGATCCGATCTTCGGCAACGCGGAAATCACTCGACGGCTCACTCGTTTTCGCGACGCGATTCAATACGTACACGATGAAGTCATTAAGGGTATGAACTCGGGCAAGGATGTGTTCACCCTGATGCAGGAAATACAGCTGCCGCCAAGCTTCGACCTCACAGAAGCGTTCGGAAAGGTTAGCTGGTCGGTGCGTGGAATCTACGACGGCTATCCCGGATGGTTCGACACGAATCCGGCATCCATGTACGCGGTACCGCCTTCTTCGGTGTTCCCGGATTTGGTCAAGCTCGCCGGCGGACCAGAACCATTGGTGCGGCTGGCCCTCGAAAAGGTGAAGGATGGCAAGCCCGTCGAGGCTTTGCACCTGACTGATATCGTTCTCGCGTACGACCCGAAAAATGCGGCAGCGCTTGATGCGCGGCTTAAAGC
>JBAUUG010000398.1:0-31599 GCA_049582585.1 Bryobacteraceae bacterium
ACTTACGAATTATAAAGAACGACCTTCAATTCACTTTCATCGAATGGATTCATTAGTGAAGTAGGTTGCATGGAAAAAATCAACGTAGGGATAAGCCTTCAAAAAGGCTTTCATCGCGACCGTGATAGAAATGAGAAATCAACGGCTATAGTGCGAGAGGTGATCTATTCGGGCTGATATGCGATTGACGCATGGCCTTACTCGGCGCGAAATCGCGCAGGCAGTTTCGTGGAATCGCCGCGATTTCCTTAGGGCCGCCACGGGCGCCAGCGCAGGCGCCGCTTTATTCGGATTGGCACCCTCGGGAGCCTTGGGCGCGCCGCGCGGGAAGAAAGCGGTAGTGATCACTTTCGGCGGCGGCGCTCGCGATGAAGAGACCTTTATGCCGGAAGGCCAGGAAAATATCCCGAGCCTCCTGAATCAACTCATCCCGCAATCGACGATCTTCACGCAAGTGGTTAATCGCGGCATTTTAGGACACTATGTAGCAACCGCCAGCCTCGCGACTGGGGTTTACGAGACATTTAATAACTTCGCCGCTGTACCGCCGGATTTTCCGACAGTTTTCGAGTATTTCAGGAAAGACTTGAAGCGTCCCGCCACGGACGCCTGGGTAGTTGCGCCCAGCAACGGATTCAACCGTATTGGCGAGAGCGGCCATCGCTCGTATGGCGCCGGCTTGGGAGCAGGCGTAATCTTGCCCAAGCGGTTACTGGCTGCGGCGCTCTCTTCCGGCGGCGAGACCGAGTACGAGCACCTCCTCCGCGACAACTACGAAACGCCGCTGTATACTCCGGAACTCAGAGGCAGTGAGATTGAGCTCCGTCAGATGGCGGAGATTCTGAAGCTGTCCGTTTCCGATTTCACTGCGCATGCGCGCAGCCTGGCGAGCCCGGACGAACTGTCGGTGTATATTGCCCGGCAACTGATGCGACAACTCGCCCCGAGCCTGCTATGGATTACTTTGCACGACATTGATATCGCGCACTCTGGAACCTATTCGCTTTACGTTGAGGCGATTCAGCGCACCGATCGCTTGTGCGCGGAAATCTGGAACGCTATTCAGAGCGAGCCGGAGTATGCCGGAAAGACAACGATGTTCATCTTGCCGGATTTCGGCCGAGACTCGGACACAGATCCGGGCGGCAATGGCTTCCAGCATCACCGTACAGGCGATGCGTTATCGCGCACAACCTGGATGATGGCCACGGGCCCGGGCATTCGGCAGAATGTGGTTGTCGACCGGGCTGTGGAATCGACGGATTTGGTTCCCACGCTCGGTTCGCTCTTCGGGTTTTCGCCGGAATTGGCCAAAGGCAAGCCCCTCGCTGAGGTCCTCTAAGCTGCCATGCTTCCGAATCAGCTCAAAGCCGAGCAGTTCAGCGGCTACCCTTCGCTTGCAAGGGAAATCGCGACCGGCCATATCGCGCTGCTGCAGCAATTGCCGTTAGCCTTTTTGCCGCTGCTGTTGCGGGAAACCATCGCGTACGATTGGAAGTTTCCCGCCGAACGCAAGGAATTGGACAACCAGTTTGCCTATTTGACCAAGCTGTCTCCCGAGCAACTGCTCCAATCCATGGCCCCGTTTGCGCAGTTAAAATTGTCTTCGCAATTGGAACAGATCGACTGGGTCAATGAGCCGGCACAGTTTTCGGAACGGCTCACCGCTCACCTCTGGGCTACGCACCAGATCGATGCGTTCCGGGGTGCATCCATCGAGTACGTCCACAAGATGTCGGCCGCCGCACCTGTGGAGCCGCTTCCAACCAAGCGGCTGGGGATTGTCATGATCGGCCACGGAGTTTCGGGGAGCAAATACCCGTTGTTCCGGAAGCTGCGCCCGCAGGGAACCTATTTCAAGAACGTGCGGCCGGAGGACGGACGGAGGATACTGCTCGATGGGGTTGCGGCGCGAGCGACTGCTGGGCCCGAGCGCTTCGGACACTGGTATATCGATGGCGGTAGCGGAACCAGCTCCTGTTCCGCGCTGACCTGCGTCTCTTACAGCTCGCTCGATACTGTTCGGCTCGCGCTGGTGGCGAAGATGCGGGATGTGATGCAGTCGGGGGGTGGAGGACCGGAAGTCCTCCGCACGATGCTTGCTCAGATGCGCCCGGAAGACTTGGGACTGAATGGCGCGGGAGACCAGGCTATATTGAATCGTTTCCAGCTCAGCATTCTGACGGAGGGTTCCGGTACGCAGCTCTTCAGCACGACTTTCGTTCAATGGTCGGCCCGCGAAGTGTTGCGAAGAGCGCAGCCCCTGACTCTATTGGCGCGATTCACTCCGCGCCAACGTGAGCAATCCATGAGAGAATTGCTTGCCGGGACACAGCGCGCGCCGGTGGCCGATCCGGAAGGCTCGCTGATCGATGCCGATATGGGCGCATATTACACCTGGATCAATCAGCAGCGATTGTCCGGCGCGGATCAAGCCTCATTTTTGGTTTGGTTTGAAGATCACGCTGAGGCGCTAGCCATCGCGCCTTCGCTTCCGCGCGGGGCTGAGGATAATCGCTCGATAGATTTACAGCAATTGGTGAGTTTAGTGAGCGCTCGATCCTGAAAGGCGTTGATGGGCCTCGCGCTCGGCTTGGGCGCGATCAGGCTCGCCGAGCCGGTCGTACACGCGAGCGAGATGGTAGTGGGGCATCGGCTGCTTCGGATCGAGCTCGATGCTCTGTGTCAGCTCGGCTGCAGCGTCTTTGTATCGATGTTTACTCGCAAGCAGGATTCCGAGCTCATAATGCGATTCCCAATCTTTCGAATCCCGCGCAATCGAGCGGCGCAGCAGTGTCTCAGATCGGCTATTTGAAGAATCGCTTGCGAGCAGCGCTTTTGCGAGCAGAAGCTGCGCTTCCGCGCTCTGTGGGTCTCGCGCGACCCAGGCTTCGTAATCTTTGGTGATTTCTTCGAGATGCGGCCCCGCCTGATCCAGTACGCGGCCAAGAAACATATACGGCTGCTCAATGGAAGGGTCGATCCGGATCACTTCCAAAAATGCCTCGATGGCGTCTTCGAAACGCCGCTGGCCATATCGCGCTACGCCCAGCGCCAATGTCAGTTGCGCGTTTTTCGGATGAGCTTTCAGCGCAGTTTTGAGGACCTCCGCAGCCCGGGTGAAGTCTTCCGACCGAAGCAGCTCCTGCGCAAAGCTGAAATAGAACATCTCCAGCGCGCGCGAGACCACCGGATCAGTTCCACCCACCTGTTCGGCTTTCGCTGCCGCCATTTCGGCCTTCTCCGGTTCTTTCAAACGGAAATAGGTTTCAGCAAGCGAACTCCAGACATAAGCGTTCCTTGGATCTGCCGCCGATGCCTGTTCCAGCGCTTGGCGAGCTTCCTCGATCTGCCCGTGCTCCAAAGCCAGCAAGCCTTTCTGCAAAAGCGACAGAGATTGCTGCGGATCGAGGAGAAGGAAAACCAGGAACAGGAGCCCTGCGGACATAGAACCACCTACCTAGACAAGGCGAGTTTGGACTCCTGCCCTTTGGCTCTCCTCTCCTCTGCATGCTTGCTCATCGGCTTGAGAATCTCATCCAGAATCGCGGGCCCGCGCGAATCACGCACCAGATGCGGATACTTCTCACCTTCGTGGTAATCGATCTTTACCGTTTTGAAGAACCCCGCGTTTTCCACGATTAACTCGATCTGCTGCGTCTCGCTTTTTGCATCTCGTATAGCCTGATGCAGCAATTCGTCGGTTGCTTGACGGCCATTGACCGCGATGATCTTCATGCCCGGGCCTAGGCCGGCGCTATATGCCGGTGAGCCGATTAAGACGTCGCCGATCGTTTCGTCCGCCTCCATGATCATCCCCACCGAATACCAGGCATTCACTCCGCGGCTCTTCGATTCAGTTGCCCGCACGAACTCATTCGATTGGTCGGTGTACTCTATGCGATATCCGCCGTTCATAACCCCGCCGAGCGGGGCGTGCGGAGATTTTGAAGTTAAACGCTCCTTCAAAAAACTGGCCCAGTCATACGGCTGAATCGCGTTCAGATTTTTAACTACGTCTTCGAAAGTGTACGGAACCACTTCGGGCTGCGTGTTGCCGCCCAGACCGAGAAACCGGGCGCAAAAATCATTCAGCGATTTCTTTCCGCCTGAAAGTTTGCGAATGGTGGAATCTACGTCGAGCCAAATCAACTCGCCCTCGGCATAGTAATCGACGGAGCGCCGCCAGTTGTCCCACTGATCGCTCGTGCCATAGAGAATTTGCGCGGCAGTCGCCGTATCCTGCAAATCACGCCAGGTGCGCCCCGGCCGGTGGTCCATCTCGGCCGCTGAAGCTGCGAGATAAGAACGATATTGCTCGTCCGTCCAAATGCCGCTTCGGGCGGCGAGAACGTCTCCGAGATATTGCGTCAATCCTTCATAAACCCAAAGCAGCTCGCCTTTCATCGGCTGCTGATAGTTCTGTGTCGCCAGCCCCGCCGGGCGGCGGTATTTCCCGTTCCATGAGTGCGTGAATTCGTGCGGCAGCAGATCGCCCTCGAGCATAGTCAGATCTTCATCGAGAAACATTCGTGCTTCCACGCGATCATCGCTGGATTGGTGGTGTTCCAGGCCAAAATGCGCGACGCTGTCGCTAAGGGTCAAGAGGAAGTGATAACTGTTGTAATGACGCGAAGCATAAAGGACTCCTGTTTCGCGCACCAGGTTGCTGAATGCGGCAAGTTCGTCGGCGCTAATGTTCAGGTCTTCGGGACCATCCGCCGCCATATCGAGGTAATGTTTCGGCGTGATTTCCTCCGCCAGCGGAATCTCTTTGAAGAATTTCCCGGCCAACAGAGGCGAATCGACGAGCATGCTCAGCGGCACTGGTTGGAAGCGCGTGGTATTGCCTTCCGTCGAAGCGGCAGTCAAGGCGGTCCCGAATTTCCAACCTTCCGGAACCTTGATCGAAGGCTCGAATTCCACTTCAGCCGCGGACGCGCCGGCGGGATATAAGACTACTTCGTTCCAGCTCACGACCGCGAGATTGGCACTGGTAGACGCCCCCGCTGAGAAGCCGGTGGGCGCGGCAGTGGCTAGAAAATCGACGCGTGCTTCCAGCGTGGTCACGCCTTGCGGAACATTCAAGTGAAAGGAGAACATACTGATGTCATCTCGTTGCCACGGCAAGGCTTGCCCGTTTGCCATGAAGACGATTCCGGCAAAGTTGTCGATAGGACCCGTGGGTCCATGCTCGCCAGGAATCCATTGCGGATAGACCAGCGTCAGCGGTCCGGGCTCGACCGGAATCGAGAGCCGCGCGTGCAGAATTTTTCGTGGGGCGTCAGTAATGTCTAGCGCAACAGCGATAGGCTTGTGTGACTGGGCAAGCGCGGAGATGCCGGCGAGCGAGAAACATAGAAGTTTGAAGCGCAATTCCCATAATAGGCTGCTTCAACTCGTCGCTCCAGAAGCCGTACAGTTTCGCCCGGTTGCCCTTTCGCCGTCAGCAACACCCAGTCCGCTTTGAATACTTCTTGCGCCTCAGGCACACCCGCATTCGATAGAGACACCTCCGCATCAGCGATTATTTGCGTATACTTCAACAAATTAGCTCCTTACAGATAAATGAAACTGGCCCTGATTCATAGCGACCGTTTTGGAGCACGGATTTGATGGCCGCACACTTTGCTTATAAGGTCCATCCTCAGGGGAGGACGCACTTCAGTGCCCAGATCTCCTGAGTAACAGCACCTCTGGATGCAAGGAGTGTCCCGTCTGGCGCCACGCCGAACCAATTCTCAGGAGAGCGGATGAAGTCCCCTAAATCGGTGAGCCGTTCGAGCTTGCCCGCGGGAATGCTAATTCGGAATAGTTCAAAATGCGTCGGAAGGACTTGGCCATCGAAATAGATATAGTGCGAATCTGCCGACCACGTGGCGTTGTCGATGAAAAGCATCCTGCTCAGTTCCTTCCACTGCGATCCTCCGGAGGGAAGGATTCGAAGAGCTGAGGAATCGCTTGTAATTGCGGCGATGTATTTGCCATCAGGCGACCAGCGTGGACTCCAAAGGCCACGTGAGGCAGGAAGATCGGACACCCGTCGACTTTCTAAATCGAGAAGATGAATAGACATCTCTGACGTCGGTTTTCGGCTCAGCAAGTCCCCAAAGACAAGGAATCGTCCGTCTGGGGACCAAGTAGGCACCCCTTGATCCTGGTTGCCTGGAAGTATCTCTTGGAGAGGGCCGCCGTTCGACGAAACCCAAAAGATTCGCCACGCTCCATTTCTTTTCTTGGCCATCAGGGCAATGCGACTGCCATCAGGCGACCAGTGCGGCTGGTGTGCTTCGAGACTTCCGTCCGTAAGCCGAACACGCTCGCCCCCGTCCGGTCTTGCCTTCCAGATTGCGTGGTCGGGGTAGTGCGTATAGGCAACCCAGTGGGTGTCTCTTGAAAAATCGAACTCATAAGCCGGTGCACCATCCCATTCCGGGCGCCAAGCCTGCGATGCGCGATCGAAACGGACCAACTCGGAGCGAACGTATTCGTTCAGAGCAAAAAGTAGCGAATCGTTTGCTGAAGTGGCTGGCGAGCGCCAGGAACCGGAACCAGTGGTCAGCCGCGAGGGGTGACGCTCGATGAACTTTGCCAACTTTGGAGATTCCCTTGATACCCACAGATCCCGGCGCAGAGGCGTTCCCGCCTGGAAAAAATAGTATTTTCCATCGCGACTCCAAACTCCATTTTCGACCACCTGACCGAGCCCATTCAGTGTCTTCGACAGCGGATGTGTGCCTTTGCCGGTTCCATCCGCTTCCCACAGTGAAAATGAGTTGCTCCGGGCATCAAATACGGAAAATCTAATCTTGCTAGCGTCTGGAGCCCATCTAGGACTCCAGACTCTGCCCGGCAGTGTACTGGCCTGAATTTCGCGCGGCCTCCCCGGCCGTAGAACTGACAGTACGTTGCCGACGGCCACTACAAGGGTTTCACTCTTGGGCGCCCAACTGGCCGTGGTCGCACTTCCCACAAACCGAAGGGCGCCTCCTGAAACCTGATACGTCCACAGCCTGTTTCCATCCGAGTAACGGATCGAAGAAGCAGGGTCGACCCGTTGGAAGAAATATCCTGGAGAGCGAAGTTCGGTAGTGGAACGTCAAGTGTCACGGCTTCTCCGCCCGTGATAGGTATGCTCATCAATTTGGAAGAAGCCCCGAACGCTTCCGTGAAAAAGATCCGGCGGCCGTCCGTCAGCAGTGGACCCGCTTTCTGTCTACCATCGTTCGTAAGTTGAATGTATTCGATTACCTTGGGTTCGGGGTTCAACATGAGAAGCGAACCGAAGGCTGCCGCCGCGATGATTACAAAGGTTGCAATCAATGCCGTTCGCTGTAGCCATTTCCGGTTGGTTTCGGGGGTAACCGCCAAATCGCTGGCCGGAGACGGCAACGCGGCCTCTTCCGTGACCTTTCCGACAAACTGCCAACCACGTTTGTAATGAGTTTCGATATATGAAGTCCCGGCCTGGCGCTCATTCAGCACCTTGCGAAGGTCAGAGACGTGCCTGTCGAGGCTGTTGGCTTCGATGTTAACGCCGGCCCAGAGGGTATCCCTCAGCTCCCGCTTCGAGACGACATGATCACGATTCTGCAGGAGGAAGCCCAAGATTTCGGCGGTGCGCGGCGGGAGGTCAATTGGCGCGCCGCCGCAAAGCAGAACATGATCGGCCAGGCGAAAGGTAAAGGGCCCAAACCTGAGAAATCGCCTTGGATTGCCTGACATGCCGGTTTTACAGCCCCCTTTCAGAAAAAAATCACGATGTTTAAGGGCGGTATCGATGTAATCTTAAACCGCTAACGGGTCCCGGTATTGCCAGAAAGGCAGTCTGTGGTCCCGAGAAAACGGTGAGACCAGTGAAACGGCACATTGAAGAAGTGGTGTTAAACCTCTCAGGATTGATCGTGGTTCTATGCGAGGACATTCCCTCTGGGCTCACCAAAGTCGAAAGGAAAGTAATAAGATGACTAGCGCTATTGATCCGGCCCCAGCGTCGCCGGCAAACAGATTTTCAACGTGGTTCCTGCTCGCAGTGACCGCCGTTTTCTACTTGGCAGCTCCGAACATAATGAAAGCCGACCTGCTCGTTGCGAGTGTATCAGGACATAACATTCTCCGATTCGACAGCACCGGGAAATTGCTAGGAGCGTTCGTGGCTGCTGGAAGCGGCGGACTGATAACCCCCCAAAATCCTGTCTTCGGACCAGATGGAAATCTTTACGTACCCGATGCCACTGTGGACGCAGTATTCCGGTACAAGGGCTCAACGGGCGCCTTCATGGACGCCTTTGTGCCACCTGGAGCTGGCGGATTGATACGGCCCACCGCTGCTTTGTTTGGGCCGGACGGAAATCTCTACGTAGCTGACTATTTCGGTACTGACTCCGGTGTGGTTCGAAGGTACAGCGGCACGACGGGGGCCTATATGGGAGTCTTCGCCTCTGGTCACCTTGTTGTGCCGACTGCGTTGATCTTCGGTCCTGACGGAAACCTCTATGTTGGTGATGAGGTCAATGTGGTCAAATTTAACGGCACCACTGGCGCCTTTATGTCAATTTTTATACCAACCGGGAGCGGGGGACTTCTAGGACCTGATCAATTCGCCTATGGAAGCGATGGCAACCTCTATATCGGTAGCGCTCATTCCGGCGTCCTGGTCTACAACAGCAGCACGGGGGCTTTCATCAAACAGTTGGTTCCCGATATTGGTAGTCGAGCCGATGGTGGCCTTGCTTTTGGACCCGACGGCAACTTATATGTCGGTTATTTCGATAACGGCGAGACCACAGATTTTGTGGTGCGCTACAACCCGCAAACCGGCGCTCTCATTGACGACTTTATACCGGTTGGCACTATCGGTATCATTGGCGGACTGGTGTTCACACCTGGCTCCAGTGTCCCTCTTGCGATCCAACCGACCCACGGCGGAAATGCCGGGACAGTTACTGCGCAGATTACTGGCCCTGGGGTTTTCAAGTCTGGAGCCGAAGTTAAGCTGACTGGTATTGGTCCCGACATCGTTGGGACGAATACGACTGTTCCAAACGCATCGATCCTGACTACGACTCTTGATCTTTCGGGAGCGGAGCCTGGGATTCGAACGGTAGTGGTTACTAATCCGGATAGAACTTCTGTAACTATCTCGGATGGGTTCACCATCGAGCAGGGCGGATCGCCGGATATCTCTGTCGAGATTATCGGTTTCGATAAGATTCGAATCGGGTCCCAACAAACGTATTACTTGGCAATCACAAATACGGGCACTGTTGATTCGAGCGCTGGCATCCTGTCATTGAGCATTCCATCCACACTGGAATATACGCAGCTGAATGGAAATAATTTGTTTGTAGCCGGAAGCATCTCAGGAACGCTATTCGGGACTTCTACGACAAGCTCAAAGACGGATGCTATGGCTGCCGTTCCGGGGGGGAGTACTCGGAGTTTGCTGTTCGCCACGCCAGGTCTGCCGACCGGGCAAGCGCAATACGCGCCCGTCCAGCTATTCGACGTAGCGACCTCAGATTTCACGGTTACTTCGCAGTGGCAACAGGATCAGTACCCGCCTAACTTTGATGATTACCTGGCGGAGCACAGCATCGGGTACTATCCTTTGCTGATTGCTGGCACCTTCTGCACCCAGTGCCCGAACACGCTCGGGGCCGCGTACGACCCAGCCAAGGCGGCCTATGCGACTTTTCAGATTGCTTGGACGAACGCACTCCAGGCCCTTGTTGGCATACCTTTCGAGGTCGGGAAAAGTGTCGTGGAGGCGGAATTCGTTGAAGGTCTGGGAGTAGGCTTCCTTGGGAAAATAGCCGTAAATTTGCTGATCAAGCAGTCGGAAGAGTGCATGTCCGGCGATCTAACCGACACGAGCGGGCAGAGCTGTTTGCTTAGCCTTAAGGACACCCTGACAGAGGCGGCAAAGGGAGTTAAGGATCTGCTCGCCGGGAAACTCTCAAAGGCCACGCGGGACGCGCTCGAGTTAGAGCTTAAATACCTGGACGCCTCAATTGATGCTATCGGCAGTGTAGGCGATCTGAACGACGCAATTGGTGTCGAGCGTCTCGCTTTGGGGAACTTCCAAAAGCTACTGGGAGAGTACAAGGTTGCATATAACAGGTACGCCGCCTGCCTTCAAAACCAATGCGGTATTGGGCCGCCCCAGCAGCCGCCCCCGAATCCGCCGGGAACGAGTTCGCTGACCATAACTCCCGTTTCTTCTATTGATCCAAACGATATTATCGGCCCACTTGGCTATGGCGCATCGGGGTGGATCACCGGCCAGAGGCCGTTCCAATACGCTGTCTTTTTTGGAAATGCAGACACGGCCACAGCCCCAGCTCAGTACGCTCTCATCACGGATCAGTTTGATCCAACAAAGTTAAACCTGAACACGCTAGTTCTGCAGTTCATCAGTTTCGGTAACAATCAGGTAACGGCACCGAATGTACCCCTGGTTACGCTCGGCACATTCAGCACTAGCGTAGACCTTCGACCGACCACTGACCTGATTGTGAATATAGCGGCTACCCTAAATTCCAGTACAGGAGTTCTCACAACAACCTTTGATTCCATAGACCCGGCGACGGGCAAGCGTACAACTAATCCCTTGCTAGGATTTTTGTCGCCCGGAGTGGGCGGTAGCGTGCTCTTCACTGGGATGACGACAGGCGGGATCTCCACTGGAACGGTGGTTACCAATAGCGCGTCGATTGTGTTCGACACGAACGCGGCAATCGATACCCCAACGTGGTCTAATACTATTGACAAGACATCGCCGACCAGTCAAGTCTCTGCTCTTACTCCGGTCCAAAGCACTTCCTGTTTCCGCCCGCAGTGGAGCGGCTCCGATGTCGGGTCAGGGCTGGCAAGCTTTGACGTTCTTGTGTCTGACAATGGCGGGAGCCACACGCCGTGGCTCAACGGTACGACGGCGACGATCTCCACGTTCAGGGGGCAGGCGGGCCATTCCTACGCGTTTTACAGTCAGGCAACGGACCTCGTGGGCAACATAGAAGCTGTCAAGACCAGCGCTGATGCATTCACGACCGTTGCCGCGAATGCATCATGTAATGGCCGCCCGACACTTGCTGGAATCATCTCCTCGAAGTCTCTGATGGGCACGGCGGAAACGCTCACCTTACAACTGACAAACAACGGAGTAGGCGATGCGCCGAGCGCGACTATTAATCAAATCAGTTTTCGCACGCTGGCCGGAAGCGGGACAGTGACGTTGAGCAGTCCCACGCTGCCGATCCCCCTCGGTAAGTTGGCCGCAGGTGCCTCGACAAACGCAACGCTGACCGTCAACCTGCCGGCAACTGTGACTAAGTTCTCGATGACGGAAGGCGGAACTCTCCAGGATGTTCTGGGCAACACATACTCATTCTCAATCGGCCAGGTGGTATTCCCATGATTCAAGAAGCTAGGACTCTGGGCAGTGTTTCCATGACAAGAATTCTTTGGCACTTCGGGCGTAAGGTGGGCAGGATTGCGTCTCTTGTCGGCTTGGGCGCGCTGACTTTCTTCGTGGGTAATCCGGCACTCGGAGACTCTCTGCAATTCAGTGTTACTCCAGCCAGTGGACACGTCTCGGGAATTGCCGGCGACACCGTGGGCTGGGGATACTCGATTACGAATCAGAGTACGAGCGACTGGCTCGTAACTACGGACCTCGTATCCGATGCATTTCTGCATGGAACACCATCGCTCCTGTTCGACTTCCCTGATATCGGGCCTGGCGAAACCATGACAGAGGCATTTAATCCCATTGCTGGAACGGGGCTGTATGAATTGATATGGGACGCATCCGCCCCGTCGGGATTCATCAACAGCGGGAATTTTGTACTCAGCTCGCAATGGTGGGATGGAAATCCGGCGAGCGGAGGCACCTTCATCGCCGATGCACCAGATGCGATCGTGTCATATTCAGCTAGCGTGAGTTCGTCGGCGATTCCGGAGCCTACGAGTTTGGGACTGTTGGGCCTCGGAGTAAGCATGGTCCTCATTGCGTGCGTTGCACGGCTGCGGAAACACAAACAGCGGCGGTTTGCGGGCTGATTTGGCCCAGCCGTCACTCTTAACAAGTCAGCGAGCATGATAGCTCGAAAAGACGCGCTGCAGGATTTTGTCCACAGTCCTCGAAGCACCAGGCCAAATTGTGGCGTTGCCAAACGTCGGCCGCGTTGCGCCTTATACACCCTTCTGCGCTTGCTCAAACAGAAAGTGCAGCGTCTTCTCCGTCTGGATATGGCCGGCGATCCGCCCTAGCGCGCCTTCTTTATCCAGCCGCGCTCGAACCACCGGCACCGGCTCGCGTTCCTGCCGCGCGATGCGCTGCACTTCGCGATCCACTTCATCCTGCGTGGCCTTGATTCCCTCCCGCTCAGAAATCTTCTCGAGCAGCAGCGAAGCCTTCACGTTCCTGACGGCTTTTTCCCGCTGAGCGTCCTTTACTTTCGCCCAATCGATTTTGAGCGTGCTCAGATCCACATCTCTTCCGGTCATCTCGCGCAGCTGCATCCGAAATTGATTTTCGATCTGACGGTCGACGTACGCCTCGGGAACCGGGAAATCGACACTTTCCACCAGTCTGTCGATCAACTCTTCTTTCGCCGCCTGCTGAGCCACGTACTGCTTCTCGTGAAAAATCGTTTTACGTACGGCTTCTTTCAACTCGTCCAGGTTCTGGTAGTCGCCCAGATCCCGCGCGAATTCGTCATCCAAAGCAGGCAGCTCTTTCTTGCGGATGAACTTTGGCGTCAATTCAAAGCGAACCGTTTTCCCGGCCAAACGCTCTTGCCCGTAGTCCTCCGGGTAGGTGACGTCCAACTCTTTTACGTCGTCGGGATTTGCGCCTATCAGGTTGTAATTGAACTCAGGCAGAGTATCTTCTCCGCCCACCTGAAGCTGTACATCGTGGTCGATCGGCTCGGCGAGACCCGACAAAGATCTCAAATGTACCAGGACATAATCGCCATGCTCAATCCGTCGCGGATCCAGATTCGGATACTCCGCCTTGCCCTCGCGCATCGATTCGAGGCGCTTGTCGACCTCTTCGTCGCTGACCGTCGGCTCTTCATACTTGGCCGGCAGTCCGCGATACTCCTGGAGCTCGAACTCGGGAGCAACCTCGAAACTCGCCTTGAAGCGTATGGGTTGCCCGGCCTCGAACTGAAGGTCCGAGATATCCGGCTGCCCCACCACCTTCAGCTCGTCTTTCTGCACTCTCTCGCGAAACGCCTGCGGAACCAGCTTTTCCAAGACCTCGCTACGAATCTCGCTTTCGAAGCGGGATTGAATCATGCTGAGAGGCGCCTTGCCGGGACGAAATCCAGGCAAACGCACACGCTGCTTAAGGGAGCTGGTGACTCGCTCGGTCGTGCGTTCCACTTCCTCGAGTGGAATCTCGATCTCAACCGAGCGCTTGCAATCCAAGGTTGTGGACACTGACGCGGAACTTACTAGACCGCCACTGCGGTGAGTTGAGAGGCTTCTCGCAGAGCCTCGGCCTTATTTGTCGCTTCCCAGCTGAAGGTATCTTCCGTACGGCCGAAGTGGCCGAACGCCGCTGTTTTTCGATAGATGGGACGCCTCAGGTCCAGTTCCTTGATCATGCCTGCCGGCGTCAGCGAGAAGTTTTCGCGAATGATCTCAGACAATCGGTGATCTTCCACTTTGCCTGTTCCGAATGTGTTGACCATCACGGAAACCGGATCGGCCACGCCGATGGCGTAAGCGAGCTGGACCTCAACCTTCGAAGCGAGCCCGGAGGCAACCAGACTTTTGGCGATATGCCGTGCCATATAGCATGCGGAACGGTCGACTTTAGTCGGATCCTTGCCCGAGAAAGCGCCCCCGCCGTGCCGTCCCATGCCCCCGTAGGTATCGACGATGATCTTGCGCCCGGTCAATCCAGTATCTCCATGAGGCCCGCCGATCACGAACCGGCCGGTGGGATTGATATGAAACTTAGTCTGCGAATCGCACATCGACGATGGAACTACCTGGTTGATGATGTACTTCTTTATGTCGGCGCGCAACTGGTCGGTGGTCACGTCGTCGTCGTGCTGAGTCGAGACAACTACCGCGTCAATCCGCTTCGGCTTGCCGTCGACATACTCGACGCTCACTTGGCTCTTGCCATCCGGCCGAAGATACGGCAGCTCGCCTTCCCGACGCGATTCGCTCAGACGCCGCACGAGCTTGTGCGCCATCATGATCGGAAGCGGCATCAATTCCGGCGTCTCATCGCACGCATACCCGAACATGAGTCCCTGATCACCCGCTCCACCGGTATCCACGCCCATCGCAATATCGGGCGATTGCGCTTGAATCATGTTCACCACCGCGCAGGTCTTGCAATCGAATCCCATTGCGGCATCCGTGTAGCCAATATGTTGGATCACGCCTCGAACCAGCTTCGGAACGTCCACGTAGGTCTTGGTCGTAATCTCGCCGGCAACCACGCAGATTCCGGTCGTGACCAGCGTCTCGCAAGCCACGCGGCCCATGGGATCGTCGGCCAAAACCGCATCCAGAACAGCGTCCGAGACCTGGTCCGCGATCTTGTCGGGATGGCCTTCCGTCACCGATTCAGACGTAAAGATATATTTCATTAAAAGTGCAATACTCCTTTTGTAATATTCGCGAGGCAGTGCCTCGGCGGCTGCCTTGCGAAAGAGAGGTTCAGCTTTCTAGTTTAGCAGGGGCGTCCCGGTGACGCTAGGGCGTCCAGGTCCCCTTGTTTTGCCAGCCGCTTTGCTTGCCGTCGTTGTCGGTCGCCAGCATGTAGATGGTCTTTGTACCTGTGAAACTACCGTTCGCCGTCACCCCGAGGTTGAGCGCTAGATTGTTGCCCGAGGGCACGACGGTAGTGTTACTCCCAGTAATCGTGCATTGGCCGTTAGAAAGCGTGCCCGAACCGGGTTGGATGACGCCCACAAACCCGTTGCCGGCATCGTTCTCCAGGAGAAGATTATTGTTCTCCTGGTTATAGTAGACGACGCAGGCGTGCGCGTAAGCCGTGCTGGTATTGAAATCCACGACCAGATACTGAAGGTGCGTTGGACCGCCCGTGTCGGAATAAGTGAGCGCGAAGCCGGCGCCGCTGGGCGAAGCTGACACGACCGAGGGAACGGGAACCGAGGGTACCCAGGTACCCTTATTCAGCCAGCCGCTTTGCTTGCCGTCGTTGTCAGTCGCCAGCATGTAGATGTTCTTTGTACCTGTGAAATTAGTGCTCGCGGTTACCGACAGGTTGAGTATCAGATTGTTCCCCGAGGGGGCGACACTAGTGCCAGTCGCATTGATCGTGCATTGGCTGTTGGACAGAGGGGCCGAGCCGGGCTGAACTGGACCCATCAGTGCGTTGCCGGCATCGTTCTCCAGCCACAGTTTGTTGTTGTCCTGGTTATAGTAGACGACACAGGCGTTGGCATAGGCGGTGCTGGTATTGAAATCCACGATCAGATACTGAAGGTGCGTGGGACCGGCTGTATCGGAATAGGTGAGCGGGAAGCTTTGAGAGAGGCCGTTGAAGGCGCCCGGGGAAGCAGAAACGACGGAGGGAACGGAAGCGGGCAGCGTCCATGTGCCCTCATTCTGCCATCCGCTTTGCTTGCCGTTGTTGTCTGTGGCAAGCATGTAGATGCTCTTGGCGCCGGTGAAACTGCCGCTGGCCGTGACCGCCAGGTGGAGTGTCGTTGTGTTGCCCGAAGTCGAGACAGTAGTGCCTGCTCCTTTAATCGTGCACTGGGTATTGGACAGCGTGCTCGAGGAGCCGGGCTGAATAGGACCCGTCAGCCCGTTGCCGGCATCGGTCTCTAGGGAAAGATTGTTGTTGTCCTGGTTATAGTAGACGACGCAGGCGTTCGCATAGGCGGTGCTGGTATTGAAATCCACGATCAAATAATGAAGAGCCGCCGGGCCGCCGGTGTCGGAGTACGCCAGGGCGAAGGTGTTCGTCAGCCCCGAAGCGGGACTGGGAGAGGCGGATACGACGGAGGGAACGTCGGCGTTTACCACCTGCCCGCCGCTGAGCGAGCCAGAGCCGCTGCTGAAATTGGTATCGCCCGAGTACGCTGCGGTAACGGTGTGCGTTGCGGCGGACAAAGTCGAAATACTCGCCGATGCTGCCGAGCCCGATGACAGCGCCACGGGCGAGCCGAAATTCTTCCCGTCAATCGCGAACTGTACGGCGCCGGTAGGCGTACCCGCGCCCGGCCCAACCGCCGAGACATTCGCTGTGAAGCTGACTGATTGCCCGTACGCGGAAGGATTCAGGCTCGAGATGACCGCCGTACCGCTGCTCGCCTGATTGACGGTCTGGCCCACTGAGCCGCTGTTTCCCGAGTGGCTGCCGTCGCCCGCGTAGCTTGCCGTGACGGTGTCCGAGCCCACCGGCAGAGAGCTGGTGGCGCAGGTCGCCGTCCCCGGATTGCCGCTCAGAGCCGTGGGCGGGCAATCCGTCGAAGCCGTTGGCCAGCCGCTCCAGGTGATACTGCCTGTCGGGTCCGGCCGATGCAGCTTGCCGTTAGCCCTTTTGATCGCTCCGTACTGGCCCCTGACCGTCGCCGTGAAGGTCACCGATTGTCCAAATGCAGACGGACTGACGCTGGCGCTGACGCCGACGCTCGTGGTGGCATTGTTTACCGTCAGCGTGAAGCTCTGATTCGCATTGGGTGAAACGCCGTTCTGCGCTCCGAAGCTGATGTTGTAGACGCCGCCCGCAGGCGTTCCGGCGACCCAGCTGAGCGCGCCTGAGCCATTCCCGTTATCGACAAAAGATACGCCGCTGGGGAGAGCTCCGGACTCGGACAAGGTGGGAGTCGGATAGCCTGTCGTAGTCACCGGGAACGAGCCGGATTGGCCCACTGTAAAGCTCGTGTTATTCGCGCTGGTGATCGCGGGAGCGGCCGTAACCGTGTAGTTCGCGCTTACCGAATTCGCGGTATTGCCGGCGTTGTCTTCTCCGCCCGAGCAGGTGGCAGTGTAAGCTCCGGATCCCTGATTTCCGCCGGTGACGGAAACCGTTGCATTCACCTGGACGCCGGATAGAGCGTCCGTGGTCTGGCAGCCCGCCTGCGGTACCGATCCAGAAGAGTAGGTGGCGCCATTGGTGACACCGGTGACCGTCACCACTGGAGGTGTAAGATCGATGTTCACCGCGGCGCTGATCAAGGCGCTGATATTTCCGGCATTATCGATCGCGCGCGCCCCGACCGTGTGCTGCCCCTCTCCGCTGACGGAGGGCGATGCCGAAGTTGTGGGCGTGCTCTGCGCCGCGCCATTGTCCACCCAATAGCGAAGCTGGCTCACGCCGCTGCCGCTGCCGTCGCTTGCCGAAATGTTTGCGGTGACCGGAGAGCTGTTGATCCAGCCGTTTCCGTTAGCCGGAGGAGTCAGGCCGATACTCCCGGTTGGCGGGGTCAGATCCACGGCAGCCGGATCAGGCAGCAGGATTACTCCACTGATCGGATTCAGAGTCAGCGACACGTTCCCGCCGGAGACCGTATAGGTATTCCCGCTCAACGCATCCTGGAGTGTAGTGCCATCGGAATACCAGGTGGAGACTGGAATGGATGGCGTGTTTGTGTTCGACCCATTGTTCAACGCCACGATCGCGACTTGATTATTGGGCCCCACGCGTGCGTAGGCATAGGTATTTGGAGCATTCGAGGCCTGCTGCGTATCGCCCGTCAGAAGCGTAACGAAGGAGCCGCTGGAAAGAGCCGGAAACTGTTTCCTCATGTGGCCCAGCTGCGTATAAAACGCGATGACGCTCTGGTCCGGCGGTCCGTAAGTTGTCGCATCGCCGGCCTGATCCGTCCAGGGATACGGCGCGCGCGCATAAGGATCGCCTGCGGGCCCGTTCGGGCCGCTGTAACGCGATGGCGCGTTGATCGCGGCCTCGTCGCCATAGAAGACCGTGGGCGCGCCGATATAAGTGAACTGGAAAATCGCCGCGAGCTCAAGCCGCTGTTTGGCTTGCGTCAAGCCCGAGTCATTTTCCTCCGTCAATACGTAAAGCGCGCGATTCGTGTCGTGCGAATCGATCATATTCATCATGGCCGCGGTTGCCTGCGGAGGATAGTCGTCGCGGACTGCGCGGTTCGCCGTATCGAACTGGCTGGGCGTGAGGGGAATAATCGAGTCGTTGCCGTTGTCGTTGTCATCCACCCAGCCGTACTGCCCGCGCGCGAATCCGGTCACATTGCGTCGGAAGCGATAGTTCATGGTCGAATCCATCTGATCGCCGGCCAGCCACTGGCTGGCATTGGGCCAGATCTCGCCGATCAGGGGACCATTGGGGTTGTAGCTTTTCGCGTATGGGCGCAACGCGTGCCAAAAGTAATTCGGGATATTCGGCGCGCTATCAAAGCGCCATCCGCCGGCGCCCGCGTTATACCAATGCAGCATCACGTTGTCGGGCGTTCCGCTGAAAAAGAATTGCTGCACGGCAGGTTGCGACGGGTCGACTAGCGGAAGGCTGCTGAATCCGTCCCAGCCGGTGTAGTCGCTGGTACTGCATGGTGTGGTGCTATCCAGAAATTGAAACCAGGTCCGCCATGGCGAGCTCAACGATTGGCACGCGCCGACGGTCGGAAACTTGTTGTATTCGTTGAAATAGGTGCTGTCCGAAGAGGCGTCTTCGAAGGTTCCATCCAGAATCACCTGCATTCCGCGGTGATTCATCTCGTTGACTAGCGATGTGAACGCCGCGTTCCCGCCGAGCGCCGGATCGATGTTCAGAAAATCGTCGGTATCGTAGCGATGATTGGAATTGCCGTAGAAGATGGGATTCAGGTACAGCGTGTCGAAGCCCATGCCCTGGATGTAATCCAACTCGTTCTGGATGCCCAGCAAATCGCCGCCGTAAAAAATACTGCCGAAATTGTTGTAGCAGTCGCCTTTCGGGTCATTGGGGTCGCACAGCAGCGTGTTCCAGGGCGTCACGGCGATATTCGAAGACGGCGGCGCGCCGTAGAACGAGGGACAGCCGGACGTGCTTCCACTCACGCAATACTGATTACTTGGATTGCCCTGGCGGAACCGGTCCGGAAAAATGTGGTAGATGTTGGCATTCGCCATCCAAGCGGGCGTTTGGAAGTTCGGATCGTACACCGTTATTTGAAAGGAATTAAATGGCTCGGTATCGCTTGCGGTTCCGGTTCCGCCCTTGTTCAAGTTGTCGTAATCGTCCAGATAATCGTCGCTGTAAAAGCCGCTAATGCCGCCTTCCGTGATGTGGAATTTGTAGTAGTAAACAGTCGGGGTGGAAGGCATCGTTACCGTTGTCTTCCACACGTCGTATTCGGTTCCGTTGACAGTGATGTTCTGATCGAACGGCATATTCGTATCCACCGGGCCGGCCGTGTTCGCGGTAGCTGTGTCGAAGAGATAAGCACGTAAATCGACGGCGGAAACACCGGTAGAATGCAGCGTTCGGAATCGCAGAGTAACCTGCGTGTTCTCAGTCGCGGCGCCTTCGGAGCTGCGATAAAACGGATCGAAGGTGTTGTGGAAGAAGCCGGCCTTGTCCGCGCCGCTGAAGCCGCCCGTCACCGGATCTTCGCTCGAAAATGGAGGCGTGCTGGAGCCGTTGCCCGTGTTCGCGATCGAGTAATATTGCGTGTATGTCGGGCTGGAGCCTCCTCCGTTATCGACCGGTACCTGCCCGTATACGTAGCCGCTGCTGGATGTGACGTACCCAAGAAAGTTGAACTGCGCCGGCAATCCGCTGCCCGTCACTGCCGACCATGGGATTGCGAATTCGCGGGTGCCGCTGCTCGAAGCGTATGTGCCGAAGTTCGAGTTCGCGTTCGACCAGGCGCCGCCGTTAGAGGTGCGAAATTCGTGATACCCGTCTTTGAAGTACGTGACGAACTGCGCCGGGAACGGGAGCGGTGAGGGGTCGGTATTGTCGTAGGTGTTGCCGGCCGTCGTGCCGCTGGCGCCCGTGCCGATATAGATCACCGCAGCTTCACCGGTGTTCGCATTCGCGATCCCGACATAAAGATTAGTGTTATCCCAGGTCATGTACCAGGTCTGGCCGCCGGTGCCGATCTGGTTGCTGCCATTTGCAGTTCCCCCATATTCGCCGCTCTCGATGGTTCCATCCACCGTGGGGGTGTTCCACTGGCTGCTGGCGCAACGCGGCAAAGCCACGATAACGAGAATGGCTGCGGCAACGCGGCCGCACACCGGCAACTGCTTCGGCATTTAGAGAGATCTCCTTACCCCGGCTTCACGGACATATGAAGTGCTTGGGCCTGCCTCTTGACACACTTCCCGCGGGCTAGCCAAACACAAATCTAAGTTTGGGTAATGTTGATACGGTAACACGAAGCAGATTAAGGGCGCTACTCTCTAAATCCAGAGTTTCCAGAGTTTTTTAGGCAGATCGATGTGCTCGATCCGTCAACTGTGCGCTGGCTCTTAGAAAGCCAGTTTGAGCCCGAACTGAACCAGGCGCGGATTGTTCACCGTGTAGTTCACAACAGCAAACGTGGGAGTTGCGAAATCCGCGCCCGATCCGTTGAGGCCAGGAGCGCCGAACTGGGGATGATTAAACAAGTTGAAGAACTCGGATCGGAAATCCAGCCTCATTCCCTCGCGTATCGCGAAGTGCTTCATTATGGAAAAATCCGTATTCACAAAGCCTGGTCCGGAGAGCGGTGTCCGGTTCGCGTTTCCAAGCTCTCCAGGCGCTGGTTGCGAGAAGCAGGAAACATTGAACCATGCGGCGAGCGTCGGATTGCTCAACACGGGATTGCAAGTTTGATTCGGGCGGATGTACGAGGTATCGTTCGTGTTCTCGAAACCCGCCCCGGATGTGTTGTCGCTGTCGATGACGAAGATAGGAAACCCGGAGGTAGCCTTTTCGATCACGGTTGCCTCCCAACCTCCGAGAATCGCATCGGTTGCTGTGTTCCAGTTGCTTCCCCAGGTGCGGCCTTTGCCGAACGGCAACTGGTAGATGATGCTGGCGGTGAAATTGTGATTCAGATTGATCTGCGAAAGTCCCCAATCCAGGGTTTGCCATCCCGGGAGAGGAAAGTAGGTAGCGCCGATAACGCTTCCAAGACCGTCGGTGAATCCCGTATCGTAGGCGCGCGAATAGGTGTATCCGATAAGCGCGTAGATGCCGTGGCGTGCGCTCTTAGTCTCGGCCTTAATCTGCAGAGAGTTGTAATGCGCAAGCCCGTTATCGTAAATGTCCGCTATATCCGAATATTGGAAGGCGGGATAAGGCACGCCGAACGCGGCTCCATTCGGACCGCATCCCAGCGTATATCCCGCGACCGTGCCGCAGGCGCTTGGCGATGACACGTTGATGTCATTCCCGAACCCGAGAATATGGGAACTTCGGGAACCGGCATAACCCGCAGTCAGCACAATTTGTCCGGGCAGCTCGTGTTCCATGTTGATGTTGAACTGCTGAATTCTGCCCTGTTTGAAGTTCCTGTCTTGCGCCAAGATGGTGCCGGTGAAATCGGACGGGTTGGGCGGGGAAGTGAAGGTGGGGAATCCGGACGACATACTGATGGCTGTAGGGGTCAAGCCATTTCCGGCGCAGGCCGCCGTCGCGAACGTGCAATTACCGCCGAACGCGAAAGCATCCGATTCCGCGTAATAAGGCGGATTCTGCCACAGACCCTGCGCGCCCTGATTCCAGGAGGAATCATGGTAGATTGCGTAGCCGCCGCGAAGCACCGTGTTGCTGCTGGAGAACGGTTTCCACGCGACGCCGATGCGAGGCTCCAGAGCGGTCCAATCCATATGAATCCCGGCGGTCGGATCCGCGTTCTGGCCCGCGACTAGGAACTGTCCAGTGGCTGGATCAAAGTCGGACTGGCGATTGCCGATTTCCGTGATGGGCGTCACCATGGCCCAGGCCAAGCCGAGATTCAGCGTCAAACTCTTGCTGACCTTCCAATCGTCCTGGATGAACGGTCGAAAGAGCTTCCAGCGGCGACCGGTGCTTGAGCCGTCGAACTCCTGGTCGTGGATTGCTCCGCTCACCAGACCGGTTAGAACGTCGGCCGCGGGATCGTTAGTCCAAAGGCCGCTGACGATCCAGAATCCGTTCGGGAAACCGACGGCGACCGTATTCAACTGATTGGCGCGAATGGAGCCACCCACTCGAATATCATGGTTGCCGCGAACCATGTCGAGCGTGTCGGAGAACATCCAAACATTCGTCCCGCCTACGAAGGGCGTATAACCGCGGTCACCCAGCGACCAATACGAGCCGGAGGGCATCTCGACGGAGGTAAGACCGCAGCTGATGCCTCCCAAATCGGCGCCGGGAATTCCGAGCGCCGCCGCATAGCAACTGCCGGTTCCCTGTGAGGTGATGTAATCGAAAATCCGGTTGAAACCAAAGCTGATTTGGTTGACTGTGCCGGGCGAAAAGATGTGAGTCTCGGAGGCAACCGCGTTGCGGGCGTGATTGATGATGCTTTGATTACTGGCGAAGGCGCCTTGCTCGGCAAACCCTGGAGCGCCGCCGGGCACGTACGAAGCCGCCTGATCGTAGCTGAAACGCGCAAACAACGCGTCCTTAGCCGAAATATTTTCATCCAGCCGAATGTCAAATTTTCCTTCATTGAGTTTTCTCACTGGCTCGCTCGTATAGTTGTAGCCGAGAGCGGGATTATCCGCATTGGGGAGAGGATACAGATTCATCAATTGCCGGCCAATCGGGTTGATGAGGCTCTGAGGAATGATGTTGCAGGGCGTGCCTGACGCCTGGCTTCCATTCGGGGCGGCCGGAAGAGCATTGCCCGCGCCATCGCACATGAACGGTACCGGCACCGGGTTCGCACTGGTCCCCTGAGTCGCATAGGGATTAACCAGACTGACCGTGTTCGGCCGGCCGAAGGCGTCGTCATCGAAGTTGCCATTTCGCTGCGCGACCGACGGGACCAAGCCCGTGAACGGAATCCCGTGCCGCTGATCTTTTTGCTCAAAATCCGCGAAGAAGAAAGTCTTGTCTTTCTTGATGGGGCCGCCGGCTGAAAATCCAAACTGATTCAGATTGAATTTTTCCGTCGAAGTAGCGAAGAAACTGCGCGCATCCAGATCGGTGTTGCGAAAAAATTCAAAGAGGGTTCCATGCAGCTGATTGCTTCCGGATTTCGTGGTGACCAACACTGTAGGGCCGCCGCGCGTTCCCCATTCCGCGGAGTAGTTGTAGGTGAGAACTTTGAACTCCTGAATCGAATCGATTGAAGACAGGATGGCAATCGCGCCGGAGGTCAGCTCGTTATTATCGTTCCCATCGAGCAACCAATCGGTGCTATTGGCGCGCGATCCGCCCACCGAGAGAGAATAAGACCCGCGCGCCGACGCTTCGCTGCTGGGGCCGCCGTTGAAGAAGCTGTTCGGATTGGTTTCCTGCGTCGTACCCGGAGTCAGCGTGGCTAATTGAACGAAGTCGCGGCCGTTCAAGGGCAGGTCGGCCACCTGCCGCGAGGTGATGACCTGACCGAGAGTGCCGTCCGCTGTTTGCACAGCCACCGGGGTTGCACTCACTTCGACGTTTTGCTGTAGAGTGGCAGGCGAAAGCGTGAAATCCAATTCACGGTTTTCGTTCGTTTGCAGGACCACATTTTGTGATTCTGCGGTACGAAAGCCCTTGATCTCCGCCCGGACCGTATACGTTGCGATGCCTAGCAAGGGAACGACGTAATGCCCGGAAGTGTCGGTTAGCGCCTCGCGCAAACTGCCCGTTGCGGGCGCAGTCACTGTGATTTTGGCGCCTGAAATTGCGGCGCCACTGGCGTCCGTCACAGTCCCGGCGATGGTTCCGGTTGCCTGTCCCAACGCTGTCTCGCAGATGATCATGAGCCCCCAGAGCGCGCTAATTCCCAGAAATAGATTCTTACCGATCAATGGAAATCTCCCTCCAGCGTCGCCGAGGCTAGGTCGAACTCGGACTCCGAAACTTTGGCTTCCGCGTGTTTGGACCAGTATCGTAGTTCTTCTTGAGTTGTGTCAAATGCTTGGCGGCCAACACTGGGATATAGTAATGAATCCGGTTAATGAAGGGATCTGATGCGCAAAACCTTGGGCTGTTTGATCACTCTTGTATTGGCTGCCGCCGTCTCACAGGCGCAGGTCGTCATAGGGCCCGCCAATCCGGAGGTGGGCTCGCCGCAACCCGCGACGGCCGATCCCAAGGTCCCGCGCCCTCCTACCAAGCCGTGCGTCGTTGAGCTCTTTCGAAACCTGGAGTTTGCAAATTTCACGCCCAAAACCTTCAGTTACACGCCGCCCTCGGCCTGCCATGCGCCTTGGGCGAAGGTGGTGTTTACCGCGGACTTCACGGTGACGGAAGGGCGGCAGTTCGACCGTACGGCTTCGTTCTATCTCGGACATGCCAATATCTATTACGGGACCACAGCCGAGCCGAGCAGCACGGTGTCTCCCGACTGGCACGTTGAGCGCGATGTCACAGATCTGAGCGCCATCTTCAAGATCCCTGAAACCGGTGAAGCCGACCTCGGGAATTTCGTCGGCACTTACAACGGCGTAAATTATAACGGCATCATTTACGCCGATGCCGCGCTGGAGTTTTATCCCGCCTCGATATCCTACCCCGCGCCTCCCACTCCCGATTTGGTGGTTCCGATGCCCGATGCGGAAGGCGGCGCCGCGACTCTGAACAATACTTCCAGCCAGCTCGTGCAACCGGTCACTTTGCCGACCAATGTCGAGCGCGTGTATCTGGACGTGATCACACAAAGCCAGATCAATGACGAGTTCTGGTACACTTGCGTGCCGAATGATGTCGCGAGCGAGCTCGAAAGCTGCGGAAATACCGCTTTTCGCGAAGCTGAAATTTCGATTGACAGCCAGCCTGCGGGTGTCGCGCCTGTGTACCCATGGATTTACACCGGAGGCATCGATCCGTATCTCTGGCGGCCGATTCCGGGTGTGCAGACCTTTGACTTCGTCCCGTATCGAGTGGATCTCACTCCGTTTGCGGGCGTGTTGTCAGACGGTAAAGAGCACACAATCGCACTCAGCGTTTACAATGCCGATAGCTATTTTCTGGCGACCGCCAATTTGCTTGTCTATACGGATCATGGCTCGCATTCCGTTACCGGCGGAATCTTGAGTAATAATCTTCCAGCAACGCCAGCGCCGAATGTAGTCGAGAATCTTACGACGGGCAGCAATGGCGATATTAGCGGGACGGTTACGGTCACTTCCACCCGCGATTACTCGATTACCGGGTATGTCGAGACTTCGCACGGCCGGATCGAGACCACCGTCGCGCAGCTCATCCGCTTTGTAAACACGCAGATGTTTGAGATCACACCGACGGTTTACGTTCAAGACATTCACCAATCGACGACAATCAGTGGCCAGACCACATCCAACGGCGCAGTGGTGCAAAGTACGCTCAAGAGCTTCGAATATCCGCTGATCTTGAACTACTCGGCGCTTACAGATGCGACCGGAGCTACCGCCGTGACTACTACTGTGCAGCAATCGGATATTACAAACACAAATGAATCCTTGAATGGATTTCCGATTTACGACAGCGACCTTCTCAACGAAGTCAAATCCACGGACACCCTCCACTTCAATGCTTCCGGAGCACTCACGGGCAACTCGAACGCCGATAGTTCACAGTTCTACCTCGAAGTTAATTCGCTGGGGTACTGCTACAACCGCGAAATCATGGCCGCAGGCGGCTTGCTCGTCTCCCTCGATGACGGACAGGCCTGTCACTAACAGTCAGGAGAACGCACGAGATTCGAGTTCAACTCTGCCGACTTGTGATGCCTGCCAGAACGCCGCGCATGTAAGAAAAACTCTTCTGCATGCCGGGTAATGGATTGTTCTCGTTGATCTCGTACTCCAAATTCACGCAACCGCCGTATTTCATCTTGATTAGCTGGAGGAAGAGTTGCGGGAACGGCAATTTGCCCTCGCCGACCGGGACCTGGCTCTCTTTGGCCGTAGGATCCGCAAGATCCTTGACGTGCATGTCCAGCAAACGGGGACCTGCTTCCGCAATGGATTCCACTACGTCCGATCCCGCGCGCGCAGTATGGCCTATGTCGATGCATAAGCCGCAGCGCGAATCCATGTTCTTCACCATCTCGAGTGCACTCCGGGGCGTCGGGAAGTTCTTGTCTTCCGGACCGTGATTATGGACTGCAATCTTGATGTCATATTCCTTCACGTACGGTTCAAGTTTGGGAAGAACATCACGATCCGGCATGCAAACAATCAAAGGAAATCCGGCGCGTTTGGCGTATTCGAACTTGGGCCGGATATCCGCGTCGTCGCCGGTTTTGAAATAGATGGTCCCGCAGCCAACCAGGATAATGCCGGCATCGTCAAATTCCTTTTTGGCCGCGGCAATCTGTTCCGGGGTGCTCGTGAGCGGAAGATGAACATCCTTCAAATTCAGGTACGGCGTGCCCAGTTCCTTGGTCATCGAGATGGCTTGAGCGCGCGAGAACTTTCGAAAAGAGTAGGATGCAACGCCTAGCTTGAAGTCGGCTCCCGCGATGTGATATTGCTGTGCCGCCGCTAAGCCGATCGCTCCTGGAACCGTGCTCAGGAGACTTCGCCTGCTGATGGTGAGATAAGACATAAAATTAGATCGCCGCCAGTTCCTCTTCCAGCAATTGTTTTTGATACAGCTCGGCGTAATAACCGCCGCGGCGCTGCAACTGTTCATGCGTGCCGGTCTCGACCACCGATCCGTGACTCAGCACCACAATACGATCCGCGTTTTGCACGGTCGACACGCGATGTGAAATCAGAATCGTCGTGCGATCTCGCATCACGCCAGCCAGCCCATTCAATATCTTTTCTTCCGTTACCGTATCCACGCTTGACAGTGCATCATCCAGTATCAGAATGCGCGGATTGCGCAGAATGGCTCGCGCAATGGCAGCTCGCTGCTTTTGCCCACCCGAGAGGGTTAGGCCGCGTTCGCCGATTACGGTATCGAGCCCCTTTGGAAACGTTTCGATGTCGCTGCCGAGACCCGCCACCTCCGCTGCCCAGCGAATCTGCTCCCGATCGGCGTCCGGCACACCCCAGGCGATGTTTTCCGCCAAGGTCGCGCTGAACAGGAACGTCTCCTGCGGAACGAACCCAATCTGGCGGCGCAGCTCCTCAGGATCGAAATCTCGAAGGTCCACACCGCCCAACTCCACGGTTCCACTACTTGGATCTAGGAGCCGTGGAATCAAGCTCACCAGCGTTGTCTTTCCGCTGCCGGTGTGTCCGACAATCGCCACTGTTTCTCCGGAATGAATCGTCAAACTGACTCCTGCGATTGCTTCCCGATCTCCGAATCTCATCGCCACATTGCGAAAACGAATCTCGGGCGATTGCCCGCGAGGGTCTGGAACGTCGCCGGAGGGGCGAGCAATGGTTGGGCGCTCATGAAGGATCTGGTTGATGCGATTCAGCGATGCCGTGCCGCGCTGCATGAGATTCACCACCCAGCCGAAAGCAATCATAGGCCAAATCAGCATGCCCATATAGGTGTTGAACATGACGAAGCTGCCTAAGGTAATTCGTCCTTGCATCAACTGCCTGCCTCCAGCCCACAGCACGAGGAGGAATGTCACGCCGATGAGAGCTTGCAAAAGGGGCATGAACATGGCCTGGATGCGCGCCAAACCAATGTTTTCTCGGATGTAACCTTTGTTGAGGCTCTCGAATTGATCGATTTCGGCTTGCTCTTGCGCGTATGCCCGGACGATGCGAACCCCCGCCAGATTCTCCTGGACCTTGCTGCTGATATCGGCGAACATTTTCTGGATGTGCTCGAAGCGGGAATGTATACGGCGGCCGAAGAAAATCACAGCGATAGAAACGAGGGGCGCCGGAAGAAGGGCGATCCCGGTGAGGCGCGCATCGGTGTGGAGCATGACCGCAACCGCAAGCACCAACATCACGGACGTTTCGGTCCAATACATCACTCCGGGCCCTAACATCATGCGGACAGCATTCAGATCGTTCGTGCTGCGCGCCATGATGTCGCCGGTTCGATAACGTGAGTAAAAATCCTGCGAAAGCTCTACTAAATGGCCGAACAGGTCGTTGCGGAGGTCATATTCGATATCGCGCGAGATGCCGATGATAATCACGCGCATCCAATATTGAAAAAGGCCCTTGACCAAAGAGAGGCCGATCAGCAGAGCGGCCAATTGCAAGACGATTCGAATCTGAAAACCGCGTGTGAGGGAATCGACCCCGTGCTTGATGACTATGGGGAGCGTGGCAGCAAAGCCATCTTTGAGCAACAGCGCCCCGATGCCGAGCGATAGTCCTCCACGATATCGACGGATATACGGCCAGAGCGTGGACAGAGATTCGAGCATCGAGCGAAGCGCTTAAAGGCCGGCTCTAATCTTCGTCCGAAGTGTTGGAAGGATCCGAACCCCGTGAATCGAGCCGGCCGACTGTTTTCAATTTCTGATACATGCGCTCAATCTCTTCTTCCTCTTCGGAGCTCAGCATGCGGACGGGGTGCTCCAAAGTTGAATTCTCGCCCTGTCCTGAGGTGAGATTGGACCAGATCCAGTAATCGCGATAAGCTACTCCGTCGAAAGTAGCCAGATGAGAATTCTTTCGCAACTGGAACATCAAGCGGGCAATGCGCTCCGGCTCACCAGGATAGACGAGAAGTTTATGGCGGGAATTCGTCAATTTAAGCTTTAGCAGGAGCGGCGAGACAAAACGGCTGCTGTTGATCTCGCGCACTTCGCGCCACGCGATCGCCCGGTCGCCAATGTTGAACTGGGTATCTCCAATGCGGATGGGGGGCCGGGCCGCAAGCCAGATCAAGACCGCGGTGGTGATCACGCACAGGCAACCGGGGATGAAAGCGAGAGGCGCCCGAAATCCGCACAAGAGGCAAACCAGGGACCCCGCCAAGGCGGCCCAACTGACGCGGGCATACAGGCGCGACGGCTGGTAGGTCTCGACGTTCGGCTCCATGTATTCAGGCTACTCCCGGGCCTTAGCCCCGTCAATGTGCTTTTGGAATTTGCGCGGCAGTTCGGCGTAAATTCTTATATTAGCCGCGATCACGCTTGCCACTGGCGACGAGTCATTTGAATGCCCTTACGGATATAGTCGAGCCCGCTGAAAGCGGTGAAGAACGCGCAAAGCAAGATGGCGGTTATTTCTAACCAAAAGAAGAGGCGATAACGAAAAGCTGAATTCAGCAGGACCATGAGAACGAGCATGATCTGGAAGAACGTGCTGACCTTACCTAGCGTGGACGGGAGAAATTTGTGAATGCCGCGAAAAATCCGGAGCAGCAGCGCCCCGGTTAAGATGATGAGGTCGCGACCGATTACCAAACCGAGCAGCCACCCCTGTATGAGCCCTACAATCGTGAGAGCGACAAATAGCGTGACCAGCATAATTTTATCGGCAAGCGGATCCAAAATGACGCCGAGCCGGCCGGTGACGTTCAGTTTACGGGCCGCGTAGCCGTCGAACCAATCCGTCAAACCGGCCAATACAGCCAAGCCGAGGGCTTCTCGAAAACGCGATTGAATCAGCAGCCAAACCAGCACAGGCGAGGCCAGCAGTCGAAGGAGTGTTAGGAGGTGCGGAAGGTGGCGCAAGACGGCATCTTTAGGGAACCAGCGCGTGCATCGCCGTCTCAGGTTTTGCGGCCATGGCTTGATCTAAAGTGACGATTTCGTATAGCGAGGGGTCGGACATGAGCCTCTTCACCAACTCGACATGCATGGAGTGTCCCGCCTTTTCCGCCACCACGAGGCCAAGCAGAGGCCACCCGATGAGCGCGAGATCGCCTATCAGATCCAGGGCCTTGTGCCGGCAACATTCATCTCGAAAACGCAGTCCGCCCGGATTTGCCACGCCTTCCCGGGTGAAGCAAACAGCGTTTTCCAGAGAGGCGCCCCGAATCAAACCCATGTCACGCATGCGATCGAGCTCATATTCAAAGCCGAACGTGCGGGCCGGGGCGATCTCACGGGCGTAAGTGTCAGGAGTCACCTCCAGCTCCAGGTTTTGTTCGCCGACTAATGGATGGTCATAAAAGTTGCGGCAACGTAGTTGAAACCGATCACACGGCAGAATCGCGACGCGTTTACCCGGGCCTTCGACGCTCACCGGTTTCAGTATTCGCATGTAGCGGCGCAGACGCCGGCGGGATTCCTGTTTGCCGGCTTTCCTCAAGAGCTCTATGAACGGTAGCCCGCTGCCATCGAGAATGGGGAGTTCTATATTGTCCAGCTCGATATAGGCGTTATCGATTCCCGTGCTGTAGAGCACGCTCAAGAGGTGTTCGGTGGTAGAAATTAGAATGCCCTTGGGATGCATCAGGCTGGTGGCATAGCTGACGCGCGCCACGTACTCCCAACTAGCGGGAACTGGAGTATTATCAAGATCGGTGCGAATGAATACGATGCCTGTGGCCGGAGGCGCCGGCGTGATTCGCAGGTGAACAGGCGCTCCATGGTGAAGCCCAACTCCCTCGACCTCGACAGGCCGGCAGATCGTTGTTTCGCGATGCATGCGAATAACAATCCAGGATAGCAGTGTTGAAAGAACAACGCTCGTAAATAGTTCATTTTGATCGGGTTGTATTTATGCAGTGTGGTTAGATTGCCACACGCTGCCCAGGATGTAGACTGTTGGCGTGGCCCTTTTGCCGCGATTCTCTGGCTTCGCGATTTGGAACGCGGAATGGCGACCCGAAAAATCATACGGCAGACCAGGAGGTCCGCCCTACTATGCTGAAATATAGGTTCAACCCGATGTGGCCCGATGAGTAGAAAAATCCGTTCGACGACTATTCTGTGCGTGCGCCGCGAGGGCAAAGTGGTGCTCGCGGGCGACGGGCAAGTCACCATGGGGAATGAGGTTTTGAAGAGTGGCGCGCGCAAGCTGCGGCGGCTCTATGACGGGAAGATCATCTCCGGTTTTGCCGGCTCGACTGCGGATGCCTTCGCTTTGTTTGCGCGCTTTGAAGCCAAGCTCGAGCAACACAGCGGCAATCTGCCGCGCAGCGTGGTCGAGCTTGCCAAGGAGTGGCGCACGGATCGAATGCTGCGCCATCTGGAAGCCTTGCTGCTGGTTGCCGACCCTCACAACATGTATATAGTAAGCGGCACGGGAGATGTTATCGAGCCTGACAGTCCGATCGCGGCCATTGGGTCCGGCGGGCCTTTCGCAAAGTGCGCTGCCGTCGCGCTATTTGAGAACACGAACCTCAGCGCGCGGGAGATTGTCGAAAAAGCTATGAGAATTGCAGGAGACGTTTGCATTTACACGAATGAAAACGTCACGTATGAGGAGCTTGCGTAATGGTGATCTATCTTCCTCAGCAATCCTCCGATGAAGCGCCGCTTCTCGACGAACTGACGCCGCGCGAAATCGTAGCGGAGCTGGATAAGCACGTGATTGGTCAGTTGGACGCGAAACGCTCCGTCGCAATCGCTTTGCGGAACCGCGTGCGCCGTCAAAAACTGGATCCGGAAATGGCCGAAGAGGTCATGCCCAAGAACATCCTGATGATCGGGCCGACTGGGGTGGGAAAAACCGAGATCGCGCGCCGCCTCGCTA
>JBAUUG010000399.1:0-1850 GCA_049582585.1 Bryobacteraceae bacterium
TTGATTCATCGATATAGTCGTCGCGGCCTTCTCATCGCAAGCTCGCTGGGCATGGGTTTTAGTCACATGCTGATGGCTACGCTGTTGGCATTGCATGCACCAGCGTTGTCCGTTCTGGTGCCGATGATGCTCGGAGCCGCTACCTTTACGCTGGGACTGGCTCCGCTCAGTTGGATCATCGTTTCGGAGATGTTGCCGAATCGAGTGAGGAGTCAGGGGCTCGCGATCGTGTGCGTATTCCTGTTCGGGTCGTCCTTCCTGACGGCACAGGTGTTCCCGATGGCAATGGATTGGCTTCGGAAGACGACCGGAACGCCGGCGGGAATGTACGTCGCATTTGCCACGGTGTGCGTCTCCTGCGCTTGGTTCGGCTGGCGATTCATGCCCGAGACAAAAGGGTTGAGTCTCGAGGCCATTGGCGAGTTCTGGCGTGCACACGCAGCCGGCACGACGCACGCTGCACCGGTGAGCACTCGATAAGCACATCCTGGGCGAGGTGGTTCAAAAAAAGCTCTGAGCCCGGCGCGCCGTCACGCACTGGCCCAATGGATTCGGGAGCGTTACTCGGTGAGTGTGCGCAAGGCAATTCGGCTCGCCCAGTTCTCGCACGGGGGCTCGTACGCCAAGAGCCGGGCGCGCGATCAGTCGGCGGTGCGCTTGCGGATTCGGGAGATCGCACATGCCCGGCCGCGCTTGGGATACCTGCGCATCCATGTGACGCTGCGTCGCGAGGGCTGGCCGGTGAACAAGAAACGCGTGTATCGCCGGGTGGGCCACTTGCCTCAATCATTTTGGCCTGGAGGAACTTAGAAAGTGAAAAAACAGAAATTGATGTCTGACGTACCCATGGCATTCGACGATCTTTCCCAACTCGGACCCGTGGAAATAGGTCCGGCACCGAGAACGAAGCTCGGTCGTTGGGCGAGGCTTCGACAGGTCGATCTCTCCAAGCTCCCGCCAGTGAAGACGTGGGAGTGTCTCAGGACCACCGAACCGATGACAGTCGACGGGCGACTCGATGAGCCGGTGTGGGAACGGGCGAAATGGTCGGAGCCATTCGGCATGATCCACGATGGCGGTCCCACCCCGCTCGAAACCCGTATCGCCTTGCTGTGGGATGACCAATATCTCTACGCGGCCTACAAGGTGGAAGATCCCGACATCCGCGCGAGCATGACCGGGTTCAACGACCACATTTACTTCAACGACGAGGACGTCGAATTGTTCTTCGAGGGTAAAGGCTACTACTACGAGATCGGACTGAACACGCTTAATACCAGCTACCAGATTCGCTGGACGTGGGTCGAACCACTCGTCCGAGAGCAGCGCTTCTCCGAACTAGAGGAACTCTTCAAGGCGCCGGATTTTCTATACTATGTGGCGCGCGACGGCGAGAAGATCGGGCGCCACGCTGATCTGAATTACCAGCTTCCCGGTTGCAAGCACGCCGTGTTCATCGACGGCACCATCAATTGCCCCGACGTGAAGGACAAGGGCTGGACCGTGGAGATCGCGCTGCCGTGGGCTGGGTTGAAACAAATTGCTGGGGGACGAACAGTGCCGCCCAAGCCCGGCGATACCTTCCGCATGACCGCCTATCGCTGTCATCACGACCGGGCGAAGCGAACGGCTAAAGGTTGGACGTGGAGCATCATGGGCAACAACAACATCCATATACCGGAGCGATGGAACAAGGTGGTATTCGTCGAGCGGAAGGCATAAGGAAAGGGCCGGCCGCAAGTCATGCTCATGCGGGAGTCTCAGGATCGGTTGCCCGAACCGAAATTAAGCAAGCGGTTGGCGGCGACGATGCGGCCGGCTCGGCGTTGAAGCCGTGCATCGCGGAGAAG
>JBAUUG010000400.1:0-3143 GCA_049582585.1 Bryobacteraceae bacterium
GTCAGGAAAGCAGCCGGCCGCAGATTTTCCAGTTTGTTTTTCGAAGTGGCGGGCGCATCGTTGCGGCCTTCTACAAATTGATTCTTGGTGGGAATCGAAACACGAAAATCGTTGGCCACCGAGACCATATCGAAAAGAGTGCTGTGAATCACCGGATCTTGACCGATCACTCGAATGTCGTCCGGTCTTTGAAACAATATGAACCCGGTGATGGTCGCGTAATCGGTAACCTGGCCCCCATACAAAGCGCCGACCGAGGGCGTCATATCGGCCTTGATGGTGAACGATCGAATTGGATCGGAAAAAGCGTGGACGCGTTGGATCAGTTCGTCCTTGCCGGCGTTCAACAGCGGACGATTTACATGCTGTCCAGGAGGCGCCACGACGCGCCGGTGAATCAGGCACGAGGAAAGTGGAATCGTCGCCAAGCAGAGCAAAGCTCGAAGTTGGCATTGTGTGCGGCGCCGGTGCATTCCTCAGTCTGATTAGACCATCACGTCACTGGGCCCCAGGAGTCAAATATTGATTAAACCAAGCCAACGTCCGCCGCAGCACATCCACTCGACTCCTCGGATCGGCAAAAGAATGCCCTTCGCCCGCATATACCACCAGATGCGTGGGTACATGGAGCGCTTTGAGAGCATGCCAGAATTCAAAAGACTGCGGAGCGGGGCACTCGCCGTCGCGTTCTCCGACCACCACCAGCGTGGGTGTCTTCACCCGCTTGATGTAGGTAATAGGCGAACTCTTCGCATAGACCTCAGGATTATCGTAAACCGACGCGCCGAAATAAGGAATCATCCACTCGTCGATTGAATTTTCGCCGTAATAACTCAGCCAATCCGCGATGCCCGCGCCCGCTACCGCTGCCTTAAAGCGATTGGTCTGAGTCACCGTCCACATGGTCATGAATCCGCCATAGCTCCACCCCGTTACTCCAATGCGGGCGTTATCCACGGGAACCTTCGTCAATACTGTATCCACGCCGGCCAGAATGTCCCGGAGATCGCCGCCGCCAAAGTCTTTCACATTCGCGCGAGTAAACGCTTCGCCCTCGCCATAGCTGCCTCTCGGATTCGGGAAGAAGACGAAATATCCGAGGCCCGCCATAACGGACATATCGAAATGCGCGCTCGGCCAAGAAGCCGCTCTCTCGCCGGCTGGCCCTCCGTGAATCTCTACCACCATCGGATAGCGTTTTCCGGGATCGAAGTTCTCCGGATACAGAAGCCAGCCCTGCACGCGGAATCCTGAGCTGTTCCAGGTGATGCTTTCCGCTTTCCCCCAATGCGGCCGCTGCGCCGTGTTCGCGTGAGTCAATTGCCGCCAATCGCCCACGGGACCGCCCCAGACCTCAGGCGGCTGCTGCCACGATGCTCGAACAACGGCGCTGGTTTTGCCGTCCCTGGCCAGAGAAAAGTTAGGGTAGTTGCCGTCCTGGTGTATTCCTTCATCGCCTTTCCAAAGCATTTCGGTCTCGCCGCCGGCAACATCCAGCGTGGATATATCGCTGCCTCCATCGCGCGACTCGGTGAACACGATTTTTTCAGAGCTCTGCCAGGAGAACCCGCTAGGCGACGCTTTCCTATCGGGAGTAAGATCGCGTGGCTCTCCGCCTTGGCTTGGAATCGCGTAAATATCTCCGCCGATGAAGCCTTCATCGCTCATCAAGCCGCCGATGAAAGCGATCTGCTTCCCATCCGGAGACCATCTTGGGACCGCAAGCTGGCGTTCCACGGGAGGATGGTACAGAACATCCATTCGCCCCGAGTTCAGCCCCAGAAGATAGAGCTGAGCGGTCCACCAGTTGTTGTCCGCAGGCCCAGGCGCAGCCAGCGCAGCAAAGCGGTTTCCGTCGGGAGACCAATCGTACTCATAAATGTTCAGGTCCGCTGGAGACACTTGGCGAATATCGCCGCCCGAGGCGTTCACGATGGTGAGCCGCTGATTGTGTATATCGCTCCCGATCGCGCCGGTCTGCGCGGGCACCGCTTCGAGCGGGCCGCCGCCCCCACCGTGCTCGGCGTATAAGAACGCGATCTGCCGGCCATTTGGCGACCAGCGGATATCGGCGACATAGCCGGTGACGTTCGTCACCCGCTGAGCCTTGTTGGCTGTTACTCGCCACACGAAGATCTGCTCTTGCGTGGAACCCGCATTCGAGAAGAACGCAATCTGGCCGCTATCCGGCGACCACGCAACGCGGCCTTCCCAAAAGAACTTCTTGCCGTTCTCTGCGCTCACGCGTTTCGGTTTCGCGCTTGGGTTCTTCCAATCGAGCAGATAGATCACCGTGCCGGAGCCGCCATTCGGAGCTGGTTCATTCCACGCGATCCATCTGCCATCCGGCGAAATCGAGACCTCCGAAAGGTAATGGACCTGCTCCAGTTGCTGCAATACCTGATCGATTTGTGAGGCCTGCGCTCGTGCTTCGGTGTTAAAGAGCAACACCCAGGCGGCGGCACATGCAATTGCTGGAAGAATACGCATCGGTTTCATTCTTTCATCAGCAGGGCAACAGGAAAGCTTGAGAGCAATTCGCCGGCGTCAATGTTGCCTCCTTCGAGAACGGCATCGGAAAATTGATTTCGCCACTTTCCCTGCGGCAGTTCCAAAGATGTGCCGCCCCAATCTCCATTCAGCGTGAGCACCAATCGAGGCGCTGCAACCAGCACGCCGTTGCCTCGCATATACGCTATGAGATGAGCCGCTTTCGGTCCCTTCGCAGCAAGAGGAGTGTACGTGCCCCCATCGCCAAACGCTTCGGGGCGCTGACGACGGGCACCGAGAGTATGATGCGTCACCCACAACTTCGGCAACCCTTCATCCGTCCTTTGCCGGACTTCTTCAACTTTCAAATGCGCCAGCTCAGAGAATAAACGACGCCTCAAATCAAAGTCGACCGGGCGGCGATTATCGGGATCCACCAGACTGAGATCCCAGATTTCGGAGCCTTGGTACATGTCGGGAATGCCCGGCGATGTGAGTTTCAAAAGTAACTGTGAAAGGGAGTTGACGCGGCCGGGCTCGATCAGAGGCTGAACGAAGGCCTCGAAATCGTTTCGAAACGCACTGTCTTCATAGATGCGTTCAATGAATTCGCGCGTCGCAGTTTCGAAATGCTCGTTGCGCGACAACCACGA
>JBAUUG010000401.1:0-5539 GCA_049582585.1 Bryobacteraceae bacterium
ATTACTAAGTGTCGCTGAAGGGTGAGGCGGTGTTCGCGTGAAGTGGCGTGTTAGGCTTGCAACTCGACTTCGATCTCGCGAAGCAGTGCAGTTGGCGATCGATCAATACGGAGATTTTCCCAGTAGATGCGAATTGCCTCGCTTGCTCGTGAAGATAGCTCTTCCACGGAGGCTCCGGTGATGAGAATGGCCGGAAGCTCCGGCACGTAGGCACTATAGCCATTTGAATCGCCCTCAATTACCAGAGAGTATTTACGAATCATGTTCCGGATCCTTTATCCCAGTTTGCCTTAGGACCGCACGATAGGTGCCTGGACGGACATCATCTCCTGCTTTACCCGATATCACGGTAATCTGCCCATCGGGGCTCCGGAAAACGCGATGGTCTCCGTTAGTCCGAACGTGGCGCCACCCGTTCTTTTCAAGAAGCCGAATTACCTCGCGAATTTTGAGAGGCACACTGAACAGATATCAGCTTACCTTTAGTCATAGACTCCATGCACGTACCATTCGCGGGTTTGGGTCACGTTAAAAATGCGGTAAAGCGCGCCATCGTCTAAAGCTACATCCCATTCTTCGCGAGTCCAGGTGGAAGTCCACCATTCTCCAGACGTTTTCCAGGGGCCGGCAGAGCGGACTACGTTTCCTTTCACGCCTGGCGCGATCACGTCTTGGGGAGCCGATCCGGCAAGCTTGACTCGAGCATGCAAAGCCGGCCGGAATAGGCGCATGACTAACCGCAAGGTCTCAATATTTTCACGGGGCGCGGTGTTTGGCGCGGTATTTAAATCAGTCATCTGAAATGCATCAGGCCGGTGCGTATTCAGCAATTGCGGCGTACCGACATTCTCTTTTCCCACCATTGCGGCAATGCGAGCGAGCGTAATTTGCAGCTTATCCGGGGGCGGCATGGACGGCAGAAAAAATCCTCGCTGCACGCGCCGCGGCTCGGCCGGTTCTACACGCAAAGTAAAAGCGAGGATGGGAGCTTCCGGAGGATGCCGCTCTAAATGAAGCTGCAATAGTTTGAGCAACGCGCGGCTTTCCTCCAGCGGAACTGGAAATTCCAACTCGCATCGATAGGGTTTGTGTTGTTCCAGCTCGAAACGTGCTTCGAGCAATCGTGCGGCTCTGGATTGCGATCGCAATTGGGCGCACAGCTCGCTCAGTGCTCTTCCTAATAAAAAAAGCAGAGGCTCGAGCAAATCGAGGGGGTATTCCAGCTCGATGCGCTGCTCATAATTGGTCACTGACGCGGGAACACGCAGAGGACGATCGATTTTGCCGCAGGCCAGATTGCGAAGATGGACGCCGGCTTGGCCTAAGCGCTCGGCAACGCCCGGTTCCGGGAGCGCCGCCAAATCCGCACAGGTTTTCAGCCCCCATCGATGCAAGATGTCGAGGAGTCCGGAATCCTGAGATACGTCATACGCAAACAGCGATTCGAGAGGAACCGGCGCGAGCTTCAAATGTTCCTCGCCTGGCGTTACCAGCGTTACGCCGGTGAAGTTGCGCGCCAGCAAGATGGCCGTATCGGGGTTGGAGGCGATGGCCAAGCTTGCTTGCAGCTTTCGCTCATGGCCGGAGCGGCAAATCTCCGAAGCGATCTGGTGCGGTGAGCCAATCAATTGGCGCAGAGCAGTAATCGAGAAGACGACTGTATTAGACGAGCTTTCCGCCACTGGGGAAAACTGGAGCGCCAAATCCAGCAACTGCTCATCGTGTCTATCCAGGCCCGAGACGTGGACGCAGGCGTACATTCAGGCCACCGTTTGAAGAGAAAGCGGCTGAGGTTGCGCTAAGGATGTCTTGCGCAGGACGGCGGTGGTCTCGAATCCTCGCAAGAGGAGGAAAGGCGGCGCTCCGCGCCAATCTATTGCATTAGATTTAAGTTCTAAATAAATGCTGCAAGAAGACTTAGCTTGGCGTGACTCAGCACAGATCAGGAGGATGGTAGGCGTATGCTCGACAGCACGGCGAAAACGGAACCAATACGACAACGGGATGCGATTCAAAGCTCGCGCATTCGCCTCGCATAGATCCAGCAGCACCACACCAAAACCGCCTGCGTGCAAAAGAAGGTCGGCAGCCCGAATCGCATTTTCAGGATTTCCGCTCGAACGTACCCAGACCAATCGATCAAGCTGCACCCCGGCTGCAAACGCGGAAGCCGGATGAAAACTGTCATGCGCGTCTATCACTGCGCAAACTTCACCTCGAGCAGTGGCTTGCGCCAGGATGTGAAGGCAAATCGAGGTGCGTCCAGAGGAACGGCGGCCATTTACTTCAGCGATTGCGCCCCGCGCCAGCCCATTTGAAAACAATGGCTTCAGAGCAGGGATCTCAAGTGGAGCATGTGTTGTTTTCTGAAGCAGGGGAGGGAGGAAAGAAGCGGCTGTATTCGCCATTTATTCGCCTATTGGTATTGTGCCTCAATCCAGGCGCGGAAATCAAATTTGTATCGTGATACGATAGAGTTATGCAGGATGTCCCCGCCGCCGGTTATCAACAACTCGCTGAATTCCGGTATCGGATTCGCGAGTTTCTGCACTTCAGCGAGGAAGCTGCCCGGCTGAACGGGGTCGAGCCCCAGCAGCATCAATTGCTACTCGCCATAAAGGGGTTGCCGGAAGGAATGCGTCCAACAGTAACGGCGCTGTCCTCGAGGCTTTGTCTGCGCCATCACAGTACGGTGGAACTCATTGGACGGCTGGTGGAACGCGGAGCCCTGGTTCGCAGGCACAGCGAGGAAGACCGGCGCGAAGTTCTGGTTGAAGTGACGCCGCATGGCGAACAGCTTTTGGAAAAGCTTTCGGTTCTGCATTGGCAGGAATTGCAGACGTCAGGGCCGAAACTGTCGGAAGCGCTGGAGAGGATCGTGCATCATAGCGCCTCGCGACAGAGGAGGTCAGCATGAAACCCAAAAAGCATTCGGAGGAACTGGGCGACTTTACTACCACCATTCACGTCATCCCCATTTCGCTGCTGGCCATGCTTATCGGCCTTCTGGCTTCCTATGTAGCTTGGTTTCTACTCAAGCTGATCGGACTGTTTACAAACCTCCTCTATTACCAGCGCATCAACACGGCGCTCTCTTCCCCGGCGGGCAACCATCTTGGCTTATTTGCAGTGGCGGTTCCGATCATAGGCTCTCTGATTGTGGGCTTGATGGCGCGCTACGGATCTGAACGCATACGCGGACATGGCATTCCCGAGGCGATTGAATCGATTCTGATGAACGGAAGCCGGGTTCATCCGAGACTCGCGATTCTGAAGCCCATTTCGGCGGCAATCTCGATCGGTTCCGGAGGCCCGTTTGGCGCGGAAGGCCCCATCATCATGACCGGGGGCGCGTTTGGATCGATGATCGCGCAATTTTTTCATTTGACCAGCGTGGAGCGCAAGACCTTGCTTGTGGCGGGGGCTGCGGCGGGCATGTCAGCCACGTTCGCCGCGCCGCTTTCGGCAGTGCTGCTGGCTGTGGAGCTGCTGCTGTTCGAATGGAAACCGAGGAGCGCGATTCCGGTTGCTCTGGCGAGCGCCACGGCAGGTGCAGCGCGGCGCTATCTTCTGGGACTCGGGCCCTTGTTTCCCGTCTCGTCTCATCCGGTGTTCATCGGGCCGGAAGGTTTGGTCGGCTGCGTGATTATCGGAATCGCGGCAGGCGCGCTATCGGCTCTCCTCACGGTGGGCGTTTACGCAGCGGAGGACGCTTTCCAAAAATTGCCCATTCACTGGATGTGGTGGCCGGCGATAGGGGGACTGTTCGTGGGTATCGGCGGGCTGATCTTCCCGCAAGCTTTGGGAGTGGGTTACGACACTATCGGCTTGTTGCTCAAAGGCAACGTGGCCTTGCATTTTCTTTTGGGAGTGCTGCTGGTGAAATCAGCCATCTGGATGATCTCGCTTGGATCGGGAACTTCGGGCGGCGTGCTCGCGCCATTGCTGATGATGGGCGCGGCGCTAGGCGGGATCGGAGGGATGTTTCTGCCGCACTTCGGTGAAGGCTTTTGGCCGCTGGTCAGCATGGGGGCCATTCTCGGGGGCACCATGCGCTCACCATTTACAGGAATCGTGTTCGCGATTGAGCTTACGCACGATTTGAACATGCTGCTGCCGCTGCTGGTCGCTTGCTTCCTGGCGCACACATTCACGGTGCTGACGTTGAAGCGATCGATTCTGACGGAGAAGATTTCGCGGCGTGGTTACCACTTGAGCCGGGAATACGCGCTCGATCCACTCGAGATTCTCTTCGTTCGAGAAGTCATGCGAACAAACGTGGTGGCACTGCCAGCCGACGCTCCATTAGAGGAGGCTCGAGAGGCGGTTCGTCCGACGCAAAAAGAACACGGCCAGCATCTGTTTCCGATTGTTGAAAAGGATAAAGAGCTGATCGGAGTAGTCAGCCGGAATCACTTGCTCAAGCTGTTTGAGGACTCGCGGGCGGGCGAAACCACAATTCCGCTGCGCGAGATTGCCTCGGGATTTCCGGTGGTCGCGCGCGCCGACGAGCCATTGCGCGTAGTGGTCTACAGGATGGTGGAGACGGGCCTCACGCGGCTGCCGGTCGTAGACCCGGAGAATGAGAAGCGGCTCCTGGGAATGGTTTCACTTCACGATCTGCTTCGAGCCCGGAGCCGAAATCTCGAGGAAGAGCGCTCGCGCGAGCGAGTGCTGAGGTTGCGCATGCCGATGAGGCGCCAATCTAAATCGGAAAAGATTCCGGTAGCGACAGAGCAATGAAGAGTTACCGGAAAGAACTGTGGTTTGAGATCCCGTCCCGGCGCGGGTTCGTGAACATTACGAATGAAGTGACTAAATGCCTGCGCGAGAGCGGCGTTTCTGAGGGACTGGTTCTGGTGAACGCGATGCATATCACGGCTTCGGTGTTTATCAATGACGATGAATCCGGCTTGCACCGGGATTATGAAAAGTGGCTGGAACAGCTTGCGCCGCATGAGCCGATCTCGCAGTACCGGCACAACCAAACCGGCGAAGACAATGCCGATGCCCATCTAAAAAGACAGGTGATGGGACGCGAAGTCGTGGTTGCCATAACTGCGGGACGCCTGGATTTCGGTCCCTGGGAACAGATCTTCTACGGCGAATTCGACGGACGCCGCCGCAAACGGGTTCTGGTAAAAATAATTGGAGATTAGCGCTCGCTCGGCGCGATCTCACGGAAATGGACGCTACGGACGTTCGGGGCTACTGGCTGACGCGGATATTGCTCGAGCGGAGCATCGGAGTGATCTGCCTGATCGCCTTTCTGGTCGCCTTGAATCAATTCCGGCCTCTGCTTGGCGAGCGCGGGTTGCTGCCGGTCCCATTATTTATCCGGCAGGTACCGTTTCGTGAATCGCCCAGCCTGTTCTATTGGTTCCCGCGCGACACTGCCTTCACCATCGGTTCGTGGATGGGCATCATACTTTCCTGTTTGGTGATTTCAGGCATCTCCTCGCGCTTTACGTGGCTCTCAATCAGTGTCTGGGTGGCGATCTACTTGCTTTACCTGTCGTTCGTCAACGTGGGGCAAACG
>JBAUUG010000402.1:0-6721 GCA_049582585.1 Bryobacteraceae bacterium
TCACTACATCCTGTCCGTTGGTCATGCCGCCTTCCAAGCCGCCCGCTCGGTTCGAGCCGCGGTGAAACTGCCGCTGAGAGTTGTCGTAATGGATCGTGTCCTGCACGGAAGACCCATACGACCGCGCGCCTTTTTCCGCGAAGCCGATTTCGACGCCTTTCACGGCCTGAATTGAGACGATCGCTTGGGCCAGCCGCCCATCCAACCGCGTGTCCCACGCAATGTGCGAACCCAAACCGGGAGGCACCCCGTGCGCCACTACCTCAAAGATGCCCCCTACCGTGTCTCCGGTGCGATAAGCATGATCTACCGCTTCCTTCATCCTCTTTTCTGTCTGTTCGTCGACGCAGCCGAGCAGTACTTCGTCACGCTCGCTCAAGGCGAAAATCTCTTCCCAGGCCGCGGGGCGCTCGAGCCGAACGGGTCCTACGCCGATGACATGACTGAGCACCTCAATGCAGAACTGCTGCAAGAAGGTCTTGGCAACCGCTCCGACGGCTACCCGCGCGGCAGTTTCCCGAGCGCTAGCTCTTTCAAGCACATAGCGTGATTCCTTAAAGTTATACTTGATAGCTCCGGCAAGGTCGGCGTGACCGGGCCGGGGCCGCTGAACCGGTTTCTCCTTCCCGCTTTCGCCATCCTTCGACTCGACCGGGAGGGCGCCTGTCCAATTCTTCCAATCTTTATTTTCGATCAGAATGGCGATGGGAGAACCGATGGTGTGCGAATGCCTCACGCCCGAGACAATATGCACTTTGTCGGTCTCGATCTTCATCCGGCCGCCGCGGCCATAACCCTGCTGCCTGCGCCACAGTTGGCGATCGAGGTATTCGGTACAGATCGGGATCCCGGCCGGTAAGCCTGTCAAAGTGGCGACGAGACACTCTCCATGCGATTCCCCGGCCGTCTCAAAACGCAACATTCAATGACTTATGGTAACGAAGGGGGCCATAATTGCTTAACTTAATGGGTCAGTGGCAAGACGTCTGGAACAACTTTGAGCATGTGGGCATCGCGTATCTTTTGACCGCCGTGTTGGGGTTGGAGAGCGAACGCGAGGCGCACAGTGCAGGCCTTCGCACGTTTCCTATCGTGGGCATGGCGAGCTGCGGCTATCTGCTGCTTGTCAGTTCACATCCGTTCGATCCCGCGGCACAATCTCGTGTTCTTCAAGGGCTAATCACGGGCATCGGATTCATCGGAGGCGGCGCGATTTTGAAAGAAGGAGTGAATGTAAGAGGCACAGCAACTGCTGCAAGCGTCTGGAACGCCGGCGTGATCGGCGCGGCGGTTGCGATGGACCACTACGGGATTGCGGTCACACTCTCGCTGCTGAATGTTTTTACATTACGGGCGCTCCTGCCTCTGAAGAGATGGATCGATCGGAAAAGTCCGTTCGACGCCTAAGCAGGCGGGCTACGATTGCGTGGGATAATCGGGCCATGCCGCACGGAAACCGGGTTCAAGCGGTTATCCGATCCGCTTCGCGGCAGAGATTTCTGGTGCTAGCTGTTGAGCATCTCGGGCTCGCAGTCGCGCTTATATTAGCCGGCGGCATCCTGCTGCTGCTGCTGGGAACGCAAATTCTGGATTGGTATTGGCTCGTGTTTCTGGGCGTGATCGGGCTGATGCTTGCGAGTGTGCGCATTCGGTCTCGCATGGTGACCCGGTATCGCGTCGCACAGCTTGTGGATCGGCGTCTTCAGCTGAGCGATTCGCTATCGACGGCGTGGTTTTTGCTTTCTTCCGAGGAACCGGCGCGCGATCTCGTCGCCAGTTTCCAACTGGAGCGCGCCGATGAAGTAGCGGCTTCGGTCGATCCCAGAAAGGCATTTCCCTTCGTTGGCCGGCGGACCTGGGTCATCGCAGCCGGCTTGGCTGCCGTGGCGTTCGGGTTATTTGCGGTTCGTTATCTGGTCATCAGCAGCTTGAGCTTGAGGGAACCTCTGGTTGCCGTACATTTTGGCGCGGTATTTGAACGCGTCGAACAGGCGCTTTCCGCCCATCGCCAGCCGGTTGGATTGCCAAGCGCGCCTGACCACGCGGGAGTGAAGTCTTCGGAGCCCGCAGAATCGCGGCAAAGCGACGAGCAGACTGAACTGCGCGCCTCTCAACAACTGCAATCGGGTAAACCGGACGGAATGAGCGAAGCCCAGTCCTCAAACCAGTCGAAGCAGAAGACAGATTCCGGCGAAAGTAAGCGGGATCAGAACGGCCAGACGGGGAACCGGGACGGCAGCCCGTCCGCGCCGCAATCTGCTGCGGAGAACAAAACCGAGCCGAGCCGGAATCAGGCCGGCTTGCAACAAGCCTCAGAAAAAAAAGAACAGCAGGGCGGTAATCAGGAAGGCTCTTCCGGTCTCATGGACAAGATGAAAGATGCGCTTTCCAGCTTGATGGCCAAGCTGCGGCCAAATGAAAGCTCGCAAAAATCGCTTCAGAACAGCGGACGATCTTCCGACGATCAGAAAGGCGGCGACCAGACTGCGGCCAGTAGAGATCAACAAGGGCGGCAACAGCAGAACGCCCGCAGTGAGCGACCGGGCGAACAGCAGAGTTCCCAAGGCGAAGCCAAGGGTGAAGCGACAGAAAAAGGGCAGGCTGCACAGGGCCGCAATTCGGACCAGTCGCCGGATCAGAAAGGGGCGGATGCTCATTCAGGGGTTGGCCGTCAGGATGGGGACAAAGACATCAAAGAAGCCGAGCAGCTGAAGACGATGGGGAAACTGGCGGAAATCATCGGCAAGCGTTCAGCGAACGTCACGGGCGAGATGATGGTCGAGACACTTTCCGGCAAACAGCAGTTGAAGACGGAATATTCGCAGCGGATGGGCCATCATTCGGACCTCGGCGGAGAAATCAATCGCGATGAGATTCCGTTGATGGATCAGCAGTACGTACGCGAGTACATGGAGCAAGTGCGGAAGCAGCAGGAAAAAAAAGAGCCATAACGCCGTTTAGGGCCGCAGGACGTAGTCGGCTAGCCGGATATTTTTTATGTCTAGCGTGTAGCGCAAAGCAGCCACTTTACGGCGCTGAAAGAACACCAGTCGCGCGCTCGTTTGGTTGACGGTAAAAGCCGTAACGGGAAGATCGGTCGTCGGGCTCAATCCCCAGGGCATGGAATACCCCGGCAAAGACGCCTCAACGTCGCCTGATGGGCCGGGTGGTTCGAGCCGGACAACTATCTCCGGCCTCGGCGTCAATCCTGCGCGGCACGTAAGCTGAAACAGAGCGGGATCCAGGAAAGAGCGGCACAACCCCACGCCGGGGAAGAAGAACCATGGCCTTGCGACTCGAATCTTTGTCTCAAGCTGGTCTCTGGAAATATTGAGATTATAGGAAGCGTGGAGGCTCGCGCGCTGCTGTTTCAGCTGGTCCAGAGTCTTCTTTTCAAGAATCAAGTCTTGCCAATAATAGCCGCCGTTTTTCTCCACTGCGCCAACAAAGAAGCCGCCGGCATCAGGCCAGGTTCTTCCACCCGCATAGATTTTTACGCGCGCCGATCCGCTCAGCAGTGTTTCAGGCGTGAGACCAGCTACTGTCAAGGGAATGCGCAATCGGACGTAGCCTGCTCCCGGAACTTGCCAGCTTTGCCCACCGGGCGGAATGCGTGGTTCAGGATCATATGCAATCCGAATATTGAACCCGTTTGGCGATTCCCGCCGGTCCGAATCGGAGCGAAAGTGATTTCCCAGCGAAACGCCTCCCCACAGCGGCAAGAACGCGCAGGTAATGATTAGCAAGACCAGCCTTCCTGCTATGGTGTGACGCGTGGCGTATTGCCAAGTGACGACTCCACAAGCAATGACGGCCAAAGCTGTGACAAGAAATGGCGATTCGAGTCCGCTTACGTAAACTCCGCTGTTCTGCGACATCGCAGCTGCCAGCATTTCCGTAGAAACAAACCCGAGCAGGAGAAGAAACCATGCGAGCAGGAACTGAGCTAGCCCGGTCGTCAGAGAAGCGATAGCAAAGGACGGCAAGATAAACAGCACCGCTACAATCAGCTGGCGGAGTAAAAGCCGGTTGAAGTCTCCGAGAACCGGCAGCCCCTGAACCGCCAGAATGCAGCAATCGGAAACGAAAAGCGGAACGCTGACAAATGCAACGGCGAAGAGAAATTTCGAGGCAAGCAGCTTACTCCAACTGTAGGGACGAGTTACCCAGAATTGCCGTTGGCCCGGAATAGCCTCTTGAAAAATCGCTTGGGCAATTAAGAACCAGATCGCCAGCGGCAAGAGTATTTTCAGGAGAAACGAAAGGCTGTCGATCCTCGCGGGCCCATGGCCCGTCGGCCAACTAAGTACATCGAATACAGCGTGTAAGATCATCAACGCCAGCACCATCAAAATGATGGGCCATAGGTGTCGTACATCTTTGCGAAAAATGCGCAGAACTTGCTCCATCTCTCTTCTCCCTTAACCGGCAACCCGGCGGCTTCCCCTCGCGAGTGACACGAAAATCTCACGCAAGGGCATGGGGTTGATAGAAATATTTACAGCTGCTGGAAAATATTGAGAAATTGCGGACGGAGTTCGATCGGCATCGAACCGGCTTTCGACGAACCGCACCATCGCATCCGACATGCGCGGCTTCGACCAACTCTCCGGCCAAGCGGAGGGTAGGTTGGGCATCGCAGGAAGCGCGACTTCTATCTCGCGATAGCGTTCATATAGCGTAGTGGTCTCCTCCGAACACTGCAATCGGCCCGAATCCAAATAGCCGACGTGACTCGCAAAGGTTTCTACCTCGGCCAGGTCGTGCGACGAAACCAGAATCGTCGTATCGGCGGCTCGCTCCAGCAATCCTTCAATAAACTCATCCCGCACCAGCGCGTCGAGGCCGCTGAAAGGTTCATCCAGGAGAATCAATGAGGGATGGAATGCCAGCGCTGAAACCAGTGCGGCTTTCATCTTCATACCTCTTGAAAGCCGGCCCAAGCGGCGGTCAAGCGGTAATTGGAATTCACGTATCAACTCTCTCGACAGGCCGTCATCCCACTTTGGGTAAAACGGTTTTAAGAAATCCAAAAAATAACCAACGGTCATCCATTCGGGCAGCTCCTGATTTTCCGAGACGTAGCCGATCTTCGCGTACTCATCTGGAGAAAGCCTTCGCGTGTCCTTACCCAAAACCAGGCAACGGCCGGCGCTTGGCCGCAAGACGTTAACCAGCAGCTTGATGAGTGTGGTCTTGCCCGCGCCATTCGGGCCGATAAGCGCATAGATACTTCCTTCAGGTACTTCTAACTCCAGGCCGTCAATAGCCAATGCTCGCCCGAAGCGTTTCGATAGGCGTTCGCAAGTTATTGGTGAACTCATTCCCGGCCTCCCGGTTTGCTATGTGTTCCGTCCTTGGCGCCGTCGAGTCTGCGCCAGTGTTGAGTCAAAGCATGAACGACGTCATCAACCTTCATACCGAGCTTCTTTGCCTCGACTACCAGTTGCTCCAGTTCGCTCTTCAGCAACCGCGAGCGCTCAGCTGCGCTGGATATGCCCAGCGGCGCGACCACGGTCCCGATACCGACCCGGACCTCGAGCATGCCTTCAACCACTAATTGGTTGATGACCTTGTGGGCCGTATTTGGGTTAATCTTCAGTTCTTTGCTCAGCGCCCGGACAGAAGGAAACGGATCTCCTGTGCGCATCGCGCCGGAGATGATCGCCCGCTTGGCCGCATAAACAACCTGTTCATAGAGCGAAACTCCGGGCCGAAAAGTGAGGCGGAACGGTATCACGTGTGTACTACTATCGATAGTACGGCATTTGCAAAGCGCTACAGTTCAACGTATGGCCCGATTACTCGGTATCGCCCTGGCGCTTGCCGCCGCATTATTCGCCCAATCGCCCAACCCCCAGGAGATCGCGCGAATCTTCAAGGCATACCAGCACTCGAACACGCCGGGTTGCGCTGTGGGTGTCGATATGCCGGGACGGGATACCTTGAGCGCGGCGTACGGCATGGCCGACTTGGAACACGCCGTTGCCAACACGCCCGCCACGGTTTTTGAAGCCGGCTCCGTGAGCAAGCAATTCACTGCGGCAGCGGTGCTTTTGTTGGTCGAACGCGGGCAAATATCTCTCGATGACGACATCCGCAAATACTTTCCTGAAATTCCGGCGTATGAACGGCCGATCACCGTCAGGAATCTTCTCAATCACACCAGCGGCCTCCGCGACTGGGGCGAGGTTGAGGATATCGCCGGTTGGCCCCGCGGCACGCGGGAGTACACGCACGCGCACGTTCTCGAAATTATCAGCCGCCAGCGCTCGCTGAATTATGCCCCGGGCGATGCGTGGTCATATACAAACAGCGGCTACAATCTGGCGGCGATGCTGGTCGAACGTGTCAGCGGAACCACCCTGCAGGCATTCTGTCGAAAGGAATTCTTCGAGCCGCTCGGGATGACGTCAACGCAATGGCGGGACGATTTCCGCCGGATCGTGCCCGGCCGGGCAATCGCGTATGCTGAGCGCGGTTCAGAATGGCGCCAAGATATGCCCTTTGAAGACATTTACGGAAACGCCGGACTTCTGACGACGGCAGGCGACCTGCTCAAATGGAACAGCAATATCGCGACCGGGAAACTGCATCCTTCTGTCTTTGAACTGATGCAGAAGCCCAGCTCTTTGAGTAATGGGCGGTCGATCGGTTATGGCTTCGGACTCTTTCTTCAGGATTTCCAGGGACTCGCGGAGATCAGCCACGCGGGTGCTAC
>JBAUUG010000403.1:0-8045 GCA_049582585.1 Bryobacteraceae bacterium
CCGCCCAGGTTCGTGAGCCTGCCGATCGCTGGACCACAACGGACGCTTCAGAGCTCTATGATGTCGCGAGCTGGGGGAAGGGCTATTTCTCGGTTGGCGACAACGGGAGCCTTTTCGTCCATCCCACCAAGGAAGCCAAGCGGAGCATCGATCTAAAGCAGCTCGTCGACACTCTCCAATGGCGTGGAATATCGCTTCCCATTCTGATCCGGTTCGCCGATATCCTGAAGCACCGCTTGGGCGAAATGTATCAGGCGTTCGACAGCTCCATGAAGGAGCACGGCTATCAGGGCGGATATTGCTGCGTTTATCCCATTAAGGTGAATCAGCAGCGCCAGGTAGTGGAAGAGGTTTTCAATTTCGGCCGCGGCTACCATTTCGGGCTCGAAGCTGGGTCGAAACCGGAGTTGCTGGCCGTGCTCGCGATCGCCGATAACGAGACACCCATCATCTGCAACGGCTTCAAAGACGACGAGTACATCGAGATGGTGATGCTGGCCAAGAAAATCGGCCGACGCATTACACCCGTCGTCGAGAAATTCACCGAGCTGGAGCTCATCGCAAAGCGTGCCGAACAGGTGGGCGTCAAGCCCAATATCGGGTTGCGCGTAAAGCTTGCCAGCCGCGGTTCCGGCCGCTGGAAATCTTCCGGTGGCTATCGCTCTAAGTTTGGCCTTACCGTAAGTGAGGCCCTCAAGGCCGTCGAATTTCTCAAGGAGCGGGGACTGGAGAGCTGTCTCCAGTTACTTCATTTCCACCTGGGGAGCCAAATCACCAACATCCGGCAGATCAAGGCCGCGGTGATGGAAGCATCGCGTGTGTATGTGGAGCTGAAGCGAGCGGGCGCGGGGCTATGTTACATGGACGTCGGCGGCGGCCTGGGCATCGACTACGACGGCTCGCAGACTGATTTCGAATCGAGCGTCAACTACACGCTCGAAGAATATGCCCGTGACGTCGTGTACCACATTCAGAACGTCTGCGATGAAGCCGAAGTGGCCCATCCCAACATCATCACGGAGAGTGGAAGGGCTGTCGCCGCGTATCACAGCGTACTGGTTTTCAATGTACTGGGCGTCAGCGGTTTCGGCGAAGAAGACTTGCCCTCCAGCGTGCCCGAGGATTCCGAACAACCTCTGATTGACCTGTTCGAAACACACCGCTCCCTCAATAAGAAGAATCTTCTCGAGACCTACCACGATGCGCAGCAGGCGCTTGACTCGGCGCTGAATCTATTTAGCCTCGGTTACCTGACGCTTGGACAGCGCAGTCTCGCGGAGAACTTCTATTGGGCGATTTGCCGGAAAATTCTCAAATTTGCCGGCGAGCTCGAATATTTTCCCGAGGAGCTCGAAGGACTCGACGGCATGTTGTCGGACACCTATTTCTGCAATTTCTCGATCTTTCAAAGCATGCCGGATAGCTGGGCGGTGAAGCAGCTTTTTCCCATCATGCCGATTCATCGCCTGAACGAGCCTCCCACCCGCCATGCGGTTCTCGGCGATATTTCGTGCGATTCAGACGGCAAAGTAGATCAGTTCATTGATCGACGGGATGTGAAAAAGACGTTGGCTCTGCATCCATTCAACAACGGTTCTTATATTCTCGGCGCGTTTTTATTAGGCGCGTATCAGGAAATCTTGGGCGATCTTCATAATCTCTTCGGCGATACCAACGCCGTGCATGTCAGTCTCGATGAGCATGGGGAAGTGGTGCTCGAGACTGTCGTCCAGGGCGACACCGTTCGCGAGGTCCTGAATTACGTGCAATACAACACACAGACACTGCTCGATCAGTTCCGCAAAGACGTGGAGACGGCTGTTCGCGAGCAGCGCATCGGATACGAGGAATCCGGCCACCTGCTGAAATTCTACGAAGAAGGACTGCAGGGCTACACCTACCTGGAGCAGTAGTGATCGGCGGTCTTCGGATCGTTTTGGTTTCGCCGCGTAATCCGCTAAATATCGGCGCCGTCGCGCGCGCGATGAGCAACTTCGGATTCACTGAGCTGCGTCTCGTCAATCCCTACGATGTCGCCTTCCAAGAAGCGCGTTCCGCGATTCGTTCACGCTACATTCTGGAGCAAGCCGAGGTGTTCGACAGCCTCGGGCCCGCCGTTGCCGATTGCGCGCTGGTCGTCGGCACAACGGCGGTTGGTCATCGCGATCTTCATCTACCGCTGTATCGGCTTGAAACCGCGGGCCGGCTCATCAGGGACCATTTAAATTCTTCTCCCGTGGCCCTGCTTTTCGGCTCTGAAAAATTTGGTCTCTCGAATGAAGATCTGAGCCATTGTCATTGGCTCCTCCGCATCCCCACGCGCGAAGAGCACGGTTCCATGAACCTGGGGCAAGCTGTTGCGATCTGTCTCTATGAGCTGGTCCGTGACGCCAGCGCGATCGAGAAGCGATTTGAGCCCCCGCGGAACGCATCCGCGGAAGAGTACGAGCGCATCACAGCGCTATTACTGGATCTGCTCTCCCGCTCCGGATACATACATAACAAATCAACGGAGCTCAAGATCAGGCGCCTCGTTCGCCGGCTTGCGCTACCCGCATCAGATGCCGAAACATGGCTCGGCATCCTGCGCCAGATCCTCTGGAAAATAACACTCGTGTGAGTAGGCCTTGACGTCGCCGGGCCTACTTCGGGAACATAGCGCGGCCACACGTGGCACAAGCTTTCCGTCGTCCCGTTTCAAGACTGTATTTCCATTCGACCAACACTCGCACCCAACCACACTCTCTTCACCGCTATGGTGTAATGTGGTGAAAGCTCAGGTATATCTCACGACAGCCGAAAAGAGGGAGTGGACGAGATGAAGACCGAGAATGTGGCGTCCGTCCGCGCGTCGATCAGTTTCCCGAAGGATGTCTACCGTACCCTCGAGATGATCGCCAAAGAGAAGAGAGTTTCGCTGGCTTGGGTGGTCCGTGAAGCGACGGAACAGTATATCGACGAGAGATGGCCTTTGTTTGGTCGAAAAGCAGTGGAGCAGAAATGAAAAGCGGGCGCGCTCAACTGGAACTGATCGTCCCAAAGACAAGGACCGCAGCATCAATCGAAACCTCGTGCGATTCTCTCTCAACTATTGATCTTTTCTGTGGTGCCGGGGGCATCACTGAGGGGTTCCGCCAAGGAGGGTATCGGTGCCTGTATGCGAACGATTGCATGCCTGAGGCTGTTGAGACGTTTTCTTTCAATCATCGGGACGCTTGGGCAGAGGCATCTGAAATTGAAGAGGTGGATGCCGGTGAAATTCGCAGAACTCTGGGCCTGAGCAGAGGCGATTTGGACGTGCTCGTCGGAGGGCCGCCCTGCCAAGGCTTCTCGATCAACGCGCCGGAGCGCTTCCTTAGCGACAAACGCAACAGGCTCTTCAAAGATTATCTGCGGTTCTTGGAAGAATTTCAGCCTAAAGCGTTCCTGTTCGAAAACGTTCCTGGGTTGCTTTCTCTCGGAGATGGGAAAGTCTTCCGGCAGATTCTGCGGGAATTTGAAGAGCACGGGTACCAGGTGAGCGCCAGGATCTTGTTCGCGGCTCATTACGGCGTACCGCAAGAGCGATGGCGTCTCATTCTACTCGGCTCACAGTCGGGGGAAATCATCCATCCAAGGCCCACGCATTATGCAAAAGGCCGCGCCAACTTTCGTAGCGGCCGTACATTGACATTTCAGCTCGGCTTCGGCGACAAGGAGCGGTTGCGGCCCGCCGTCACTGTCGGAGAAGCTATCGGTGATCTTCCACGCCTCCAAATGGGCGAAGGAGCGGAGATCGTTGGATACACGAGCCCGCCTCATAGCGCGTATGCGTGCCAGATGCGGAATCCGGCAGGCGTCACGTTTAACCACTTTGGCGCAAGGCTGTCCAAACAGAATGCCGAACGAATGAAACACGTCAAGCCTGGTGGTTCATGGCGAGATATTCCTCATGCGTTATTGCCGGCAGGTATGCAGAGAGCCCGGAAATCCGACCACACGAAACGCTACGGCAGGCTGCATAACGACGGTCTCGCGGGTACCGTCATGACCAAGTGCGACCCGCATTGGGGAACGGTTTTCTTGCCGGATCAGGAACGCTCCTTGACGGTGCGTGAAGCGGCACGTTTCCAATCTTTCCCGGACGCCTACCGCTTCTTAGGTCCGCGCGTGTCTCAGTATGAGCAAGTCGGGAATGCAGTCCCAGTTCTGATGGCGAAGGCGATCGCGCTACAGATTCGGGCACATCTGGAAACGCGGGGCTTGGTTCCTGCGGCTTTTCCGGAAGCGGCGCATGGCTAGCTGCTGCACTCTTCTTCCGCCCGCAGTGTAGAACATTTCACAGCGGCCGCTCAGCGGTATCAATGGATCGTAGCGCAAACATGCGGGCAATCCGCAGCAAAGACATGCTCCCCGAGCTCAGGGTCCGAAGTCTTATTCACAGATTGGGCTATCGTTTTCGACTCCACCGGAAGGATCTTCCAGGCAAACCGGATCTGGTGTTCGCCCCTAGACGCAAGGTCGTCTTTGTTCACGGGTGCTTCTGGCATTCGCATGATTGCGCGATCGCTCACGTTCCGAAGTCGAACCGAGATTACTGGCAACCAAAGCTTCAACGGACCACCAATCGAGATAAACGGAACGTCGAAGCGCTGCAGGCGAAAGGCTGGCAGGTTCTTGTCATCTGGGAATGCGAAGTGCGCGATGGCGGCACTCTGAAGAAACGCATTAAGCAATTTCTGGGCGTGCGCCCAAGTCCGGCGGGAGCTCGCCGTCGGAAGTAGTGGCCGTTGTGGACCTTCACTGCGGAAAAGGCTACGTTATTCTTTGTTGCAGGCAGGAACCGTGGCTAACCGCAACTGATGGCAATAGTAAAGAAACCAAAAGACATCACTCCGCGCTTCGGAATTGGCGAATGGTTTGGAAACGTACTGACCCAAACCGATGCAGCCGAGCGGCATTATTACGCCTCGGAAGTACTCAAAGAGAAGAAACTCCGCGACGAACAGCCCTGCCCGTTCAAGCCGCGCAAGCAGGATGCGAAGTGCACAAAAGATGGTGGCGTGTGTTCACTTCGCCTGTACTCATATCAGGCTGAGGAGAAGACTGGCCGCGCGATGGGCCAAGCCATTGCGGGTCCCCAAGGAGAGCTGCGAGCTACATGCCCGTTTCGCTTCCACGAAGATCTAACCGTATTTCGCTGGGTCGGCAGGTCATTCTTGGCGATAACAACCCGAAACTTGTGGGTGAAGTCGGTTTTCTGGAAGCCAGCCCCACCACCGATTCTAGAGGCGGCGACGACGTTGGCCGCATCGACATGGTGCTCGTAAGCAATAAGCCAGTACCCGGAGCGCCCATGGAGTGGTGCGCTTTGGAAGTTCAGGCCGTTTACTTCTCCGGCGACGCGATGCGCGGAGAATTCAAGGCTCTTGCTGACGAATCCATTGGTTGGGTCGTTTTCCCGGCGGGGCGGCGGCGTCCAGATTACCGGAGCAGCGGCCCGAAACGCCTCATGCCACAGCTTCAAATTAAAGTGCCGACTCTTCGCAGGTGGGGCAGGAAAATGGCTGTTGTGGTTGATCGCGCGTTCTTCGATTCGATCGGAGAAATGGACCACGTTTCAGACATTTCAAATGCGGACATCGCTTGGTTCATCGTGCGCTTCGAAGAACAACCCGGAAGTAAATACAGCCGGATCGTACGCGATGAAGTGCGCTATACGACTTTGGAGCGGTCTGTCGAAGGACTAACAGGCGGCAAGCCGGTTTCGCGGCCCGTATTTGAAGGGCGGATTTCTGAAAAGATGAGAGATGCGCCGTCCATGGAGCAGGCCGAGAAAACAGGCCTGCCGGAAATTGGCATGCCGGACAAAATCGAGGAAACCGGCCGCATTGAAAAGCAGTGAGGCAGAGAGGATCCTGGATGTCAGACGATTCACAAGAGCCAGATGCTATTCTGAATCCCGGTGACGAAGGTAGACCTCACGTTCAAGCTTGCGCGCGGCCTTAATGATGCCGATCTGAAGAACATCTCGCGCATTCACGCCGTCTACGGCATGTTCACGGTTCGCGTGCTGCCCTCCGGTGACGAGCTGTTCATCGAGTATGACGCCGCCCGCCTCTCGCCGGACGAAGTTCGCGGCACTCTCGAAGAGCACGGAATTCCGCTAGTATAGTCCCACGGTGGAAAATCAACCACGCACGTACTTAGGCTTGCCGGAGTTGAACTGGCGCGCCGTGCTCGGGGTGTTCGCTGCCCTCACCACCTGCTTATTCTTCTATCGGCAATTAGGCTATCTCGCCAACGGCGAATATCGATCGCCGCTGCTCACGTTTTCAGAAGAAACTGTGGGTGCAATCGCGGGATTCGTTGTGTTCCCGCTAGCCTATTTGGTGGCCATCCGTTTTCCCCTGCTCTCGGACATGTGGCGGCGCAACCTCGCGGTGCATCTGGTCGCTGTCTGCCTTATTTCCATCGTGCACACGACCGTAATAGCTGGGTTACGCGCGGTCTTTTTTCCGGTTCTTGGTTTCGCGAAGGTGAGCTACGGTTACCTGCCCTGGCGTTACCCCATGGAATTCGCGCATTTGTTCATCTTTTATTGGGCGGGCGTCAGCCTGGTCTATCTATTCCATGAAATCCGCTTCGCGCGGCAGCGCGAACTCCGCGAAGCGAAACTAGAGGCCACTCTTTCCGAAGCGCAACTGCAGAACCTGCGCTTGCAACTGGAGCCACATTTTCTATTCAACGCACTCAACGCCATTTCGGCGGCGCTCTATGAGAACCCCCGAATGGCTGACGAGATGATCGGCAGGTTGAGCGAGTTACTGCGGCAGCTTCTGAAGAGTGATCGCTCACAGGAGATATCGCTCGCTCGAGAGATGGAACTGCTCAAGCTGTACACCCGCATTATGGAGGCTCGGCTGGAGCATCGGCTGAAGCTCGCTTTTCAAATCGACGATGCGGCAAGAGACGCTCTGGTGCCGCAGTTGATACTTCAACCTCTGGTGGAGAACGCGATTCAGCACGGAATGGATCCACGAACGTTCAGCGTGGATATCGCGGTTTCGGCGCATCGGGAAAATGGTTGTGTCCGCCTGGTTGTACGCGATCATGGGCCCGGTATTCGCGGCGGCCGATCAGAGGGCAGCGGCATCGGTCTGGGTAATACAGCAGAGCGCCTGCGCAGGCTGTATGGCGACCGGCAAAGGCTTGAGATTCGCGATGCCGAGGATGGAGGGGCGATCGTGGAGCTGCAACTTCCATTTCACCTTGCTGCGGAGCACACCGCCGGATGATTCGCGCCGTGGTGGTGGACGATGAGCCACCCGCCCGTCGCAAGCTTCGACATCTGATTTCCGCGGAACCGAATTTTACCGTGGTAGGAGAAGCCGGCTCCGGAGCAGAAGCGGTTGACCTTCTGAACCGTTTGCAGCCGGATTTGGCCTTTTTGGATGTCCAGCTCCCCGATTGCAGCGGGTTCGACGTGCTGGAATCAGTTGAAAATCGAGATCGGCTGCACGTGATCTTCGTCACGGCCTACGATGATTTTGCCCTGAAAGCCTTCGAAATTCACGCCCTGGATTATCTGTTGAAGCCTGTTGAGCCGAGCCGTTTCGCTCGGGCGGCGGCTCGCCTGCGCAGCGTGCTGGAATCGGCTAGCGCCAATCATATGGCAAGCCGCCTCGATGAACTTGTGGCGAGTCTGCGCTCGCAGCAAACCTATGTTCGACGATTGCTCATCCAGGAAAACGCTCGATCCGTTTTCCTCGAAGTAAGCCGCATCGATTGGATCGAAGCCGCTCGTAACTACGCGTGCATTCATTCGGGCGCGCGGACCTACATTCTTCGCAGCAGCCTTGAATCGCTTAGCGCGAAGCTGGATCCGGCTATTTTCCGGCGCATCAATCGATCGGAGATCGTGAACGTTGACCGCATCGCAGAAGTACGCCCATGGTTTCACGGGGACCAAAAAATACGCTTGAAGGACGGTAAGGAGCTGAACTGGAGCCGTCGTTACCGCGCCGATTCGCTGGAAGAACTGGAGCGCGCGTAACAGGGCAGTC
>JBAUUG010000404.1:0-15462 GCA_049582585.1 Bryobacteraceae bacterium
GGATAGGCTTGCGCGTGAGTGTTCGTTGTGCATAGAATTCGGCCAGTTTCGTTCGGAGATCCTCGGTCGATTCCGATTCGGAGAACTCGATATTGTATTTGCGCAGCGACTGAATGACGCGCTCGCGGGGAAACATGGTCGAGCCCGCGACCACCGTAGCGGGAGCAATTCCATTCACTCGGACTATTGGCGCAAGCCCGATTGCAAGTTCCCGAATGAGGTGATTGGCTGCGGCTTTGCTCACGTCGTAGGCTTCACTGCCGCGCTTCGGGACGACCGCGTTGGCTGAGCTTGCTAGTACCAGAGAAGCGGGAAGCTTTTGATCGCGGAAGATCCACTCCGTTTCGTGCGCGAGCAGGAAGTTCCCCGTGACATTGACTTGAAAAACCTTGCTCCACTGAGCCTCGGACAGTTGTCCGTCCTCGCCCGCCGCAACAGGAAAAATGGCGGCAGTATTGATCACTGCGTCGATGCCGCCGAACTGTAAAATTGCATGTCGCGCGGCGGCAGCGATACTCTCTGACGAACCCAGGTCGACACGCGTTTGTGAAACCGCAGAGGGGGATGAGATTGCGGCCGATTCCGAAGCCACATCCTTCGCAGCTTCGAGATTTTGATCCGCCACCACGATATGCGCTCCTTTCCGCGCCAGAAGCAAGGCGACCTCGCGGCCGATGCCGCTGCCTGCTCCCACCACCACGACGATCTTTCTGCTGAACTCGGCTTCCGCAGGCATGCGCTGCAGCTTGGCTTCTTCGAGCGCCCAATATTCAATTCGAAAGGCTTCCGAGCGTGGGAGAGCGACGTAGTTATGAAAACTGACGAACTGATCCGATTGTTCCGCATGGCGCGCTTGTGGAAACGGATGCTGCGCTTCTCCGGCCTCCAATGCATTCGCTCCGGCCATGACGTGAATCGCGTTGATGAAGAATTCCGTGGTGATCTGCGCTTCTCTTTTGCTCTTGCCGAACCCGAAGAGTCCCAGGCCGGGAATGATGACGACGGAAGGATTGGAATCGCGAAGGGGCGGAGATTCCGGAGTAGCCCAGGCGCTGTAATATACGCCGTATTCGCCGCGGTATTTTTCGGCCTGCTCTTGAATCCGGGACTTCAGAACATCCAAGCGTTCGTCTTCCGGTTTCCAATCCACAAACATCGGACATATTTTTGTTCGCAGGAAATGATCGGGACAACTGGTGCCCAACGCACCGAGCTCGCGCGCCCATTTCGAGCCGGCAAAGGCGAGCGCGTCTTCGTTGTCGACATAATGCGCAATTACGCGCCGGTTCGAAGAAAGCATCCCCCGGAGCGTGGGAAGAATCGCCGCGGCGATGCGTTTACGATCTTCGAGCGCCGCGTACTCTAATCCGCCGAAGAGCGGACCGGCTTTCGCCCGGTGCTCCTGAACGAATGTGCCCATCTGATCGATAGTTCGGATACTGTTCAGATAGCATTCGTGCTGCGTCTCGCCCCAGGTGAAAAGGCCATGGCTCCCCAGCAGCGCGCCATCGCAGCCCGGATTTTCATCCACCGCTTTCTGCAATAAAAGCGCCAACTCAAAGCCGGGGCGCTGCCACGGCAGCCAGACGATCTTTCGGCCGAACTGCCTGTTGAATTCTTGCAGTTTTTCTTTGCCATTCGCGCTCGCCGCAATAGCGATGGCCCAGTCGGGATGCAGATGGTCGACGTGCGGATAAGGAAGGAACGCGTGCAGCGGCGTATCGATCGAAGCCGCCACGCGATTTTCGCCGAACGCAGAGAGCGGATAGTAACGCACCATGTCGTCTTCATACGCCTCTCCGCGATAAAGGTTTCTCAACTGTTCGAGGCGATCGAGATACAGCAAAGCAAACCCGGATTCTTTGATGGAACCGAGGTCCCCTCCGCTTCCCTTGACTGCCAGCACTCGCGCCGGTTTTCCGGTAAAAGGATCCGGCAGCTCAATTTTGGAGCTTGTATTGCCGCCTCCGAAGTTGGTGATGCGCAAATCGGCGCCGAGCAAATTGGAACGATAGCGAAGCAGGCCCAAAGGATTGCCCTCCAGCGCGGTCGCTTGCGCTTCATCCCACAAATTCTCGAGATGCACGATTCCGCTTTTTTCAGGCATACGTTTCAGGCATTGACCAGCATGACATCCACAGCTCATGAAACACAATAAAATTTGGAGCTGAGATGCAGATCATAGATCGCATTCCGATCTTCGGTTCGCCCGTTGACCAGGGCGCGCTTTCGCAGATTCGCACCTGTGCGCTCACGGCCAGCAAAGTGGCGCTGATGGCCGATCATCACAAAGGTTACGCGGTCCCGATCGGCGGCGTCGTCGCTTACGAAGACGCGATCTCGCCATCGGGAGTTGGCTATGACATCGCGTGCGGCAACAAGGCGGTCTTAACGGACGCTCCGGCTGATGAAGTGCGGCGCAAGATCAAAACCATTATGGGTGATATTTGGCGGACGATCAGCTTTGGAGTCGGGCGCAATAACAATGAGAAAGTCGAACACCCCCTTTTCGACGCGGACCATCCTGGCTGGCACACCCAACCGGCCAAGAATCTGAAACGAACTGCAGAAAATCAGCTCGGCACGGTTGGCTCAGGTAACCACTATGTCGATATCTTTGAGGACGAAAAGAATCGAATCTGGGTGGGTGTTCACTTCGGCTCTCGCGGACTGGGGCACAAAACAGCCACGCACTTTTTGAAAGCGGCGGGCGCGAAAGACGGCATGGATGTCGAACCCTGCGTTCTGCGGGTGGATTCAGATCTTGGAGCGCAGTATCTGGAAGCGATGAAGCTCGCGGGCGAATACGCTTATGCGGGCCGCGATTGGGTATGCGCTCGCGTCGTCTCGCTACTAGGAGCCTCGATTCTTGAAGAGGTCCACAACCACCACAACTTCGCGTGGCTGGAAGAGCATGGCGGAAGAAAGCTGTGGGTGGTTCGCAAAGGCGCTACTCCGGCGTTTCCCGGACAGAAAGGCTTTGTTGGCGGATCCATGGGCGATCTGTCTGTAATTCTTGAAGGAGTTGAGCATCCACTCGGCAAGGAGACGCTTTACTCAACGGTTCACGGCGCCGGGCGGGTGATGGGGCGCATGGAAGCGAAAGGCAAATACACCAAAACAGGCGAATGCGTTCGCGCTGGAAAGGTCACTCCGGAGATGATGCAGGCATGGGTGTCGCGGGAAAAGGTGGAACTCCGCGGCGCCGGTCTGGATGAATCTCCGCACTGCTACAAGCGTTTGCCCGAAGTATTAGCCGAACACGAAGGAACGATTCGGATCCTTCATACGCTTCGCCCTTTAGGCGTGGCGATGGCCCGAGCAAACGAATTCGATCCATACAAGGATTGACGACAATACCGGGTTAGCCGGGCGATTCATCGGCCTCAGCGAGGCCGGGTTTCAAGATGCGCGATGCCTCCGCCGTTATCGTCACGGGTATCGTGTTCATAGATCCACCTGTCGCCGATGTGGAGAGGAAACGAGTCCGCAACCGGATTCAGGGTAAGCGACCGGCCACTCGAAACGAAAGGCGAGACAGAGATGCAGGAGCGTGCGCCTCATAGGCACTATTTTTTGCCGCGACGATATGAAGATATCCGGGAAATAGTTCGGGCGTTTTGATTGTTATACTCGGGTTGATTCTGTACCGTGCTGGAGTGGCGGAACTGGCAGACGCACGGGACTCAAAATCCCGCGACCTTCACTGGTCATGTGGGTTCGACCCCCACCTCCAGCACCATGAAAACAATAGTTAAGTTCGCTCTGCCGTGTTGCGCGCTGCTGATCGCCCCAGATCGTGGAATCCAACCCAGTGATTCTTTAAGGTCGGCTCGTTCGACTGCCGGAAGTAGCCATGTCTTGCGTCACCGCTGATGGCGGCGATTCTAAACGACGATAAATTATACCCGCCCGGGATTAGGTTCCAGGCGTAGACGAGCCGCTTACGTGCCCGACGGCGGTGACTTCGATTTCAACCTTGTCGTTCACCTTCAGGATAAAGTCGCTCGGGTTCCTCATGCCCCACTGCACGTAGGGAACAATGAATTTGCCGATCGCCCTGATCTCACCTTCAGACATTTGGATCTGCATCGGGATTGTGATCTCGTGCGCCTGACCATGAATCAGAAATGATCCGGTGACCCGGAGAGTTGACGCATTGGAAAACGAGAGTGATCCAGCGAACCTCGTCAGTGTGAAACGAATCTCCGGGTAACGCTGTGCCTCAAGGATCTCCCTCGTCATGCGCCTATCGCGAGCCGCGCTGCCGCTAGCGCCGCTCGCCGCATCGACGACAATCTCACCACCAATCGCGCCGGCGGCGGGGCCGACCGAGATATGCCCCTGCTTCAACTGAAAGGTTCCATGAACTGTGTGCAGAACATCGGTTAAGACGAAGGCGATTTGTGTCTTCGCGGGGTCCAAATCAACCGTAAGTTCTCCGGCCCTCAGCGTGGGCACGAATAAGGCAGCTGCCAGCCATATTGCTCGGAAATAACGCACGGCTTGTTTCACGCGAATAGTTTCAAGCAGCGAGAAAGGCTCGACCAAAACCCAGCAGGCGCCACGAACAGAGATCAAGGAAAGAGGAAGCCCCCATGTGAACGGCGAGCAAGGATTTGAAAACATCCGGACGCTGCGCTAAACCAGCCAGAGCCCGCCGTCGGAACTGGCCATTGCGCTCCAACGCCAACATCAGCGAGGCCATTGCCTGCGGGCGTTTCATCAGGTCCTGATGCAGCCGCCGATAACATCGCAGATTGCCCGACTTGAGGGCCGCGGCAAGCGCGAGCGCCTGCTTAAATCCCAGGCACATTCCCTCCCCGGTGATTGCATCGACGGAACCGGAAGCGTCGCCGATCAACACGACACTATTACGTTCTACGCATCGCAGAGTGCGTGACACCGATACCGCACCCATTTCCGGTGACACTGCCACAGCATCTCTCAGCCGCCGCGTCAGTTCCGGACAGTCGCCCAACCCCTGATCTAAGCGCAATTGTGGATCACGCGAAATGACCGCCACGCATATCTCATCCTCTGCAATCGGCGTGACATAAATTTGCGAACGCCGTCCCCAATGCAGTTCCATGTAGGATGACCACGGCCTGATCCGATAATGGCGGCGGAATCCATATCGCCGCGTTTCACGCTTAATTTGGTTGAGCGATGCCTGACGCCTGATGTGCGAGTTCTGACCGTCAGCGCCTACTACAAGGTCGGCCGCGATGAAGCATCCGTCGATCGAGATCCCGTCTGTCGCTAAGCGGACCTGTTTAGCATTCCAAAGGACTGAGACGCCCTGCCCGATCGCATGCCGGAAAAGGAGTTCGTGAAGAACTGTTCTCCGCACACCTTTTGCAACGCCATTTGGGAACTCGGCGAAAACGGACGAACGGCGATCTGCCAAGCGAATACCGAGGAATGGGAATCCTACGCTACTCGGAATTTCAATGCCCAGTTCGCTCAATGCCGCGATGCTATCCGGCATAAGACCTTCCCCACAAGCCTTGTCCATGGGGGGAACACCGCAGTCCAGCACAGTCACATCACAGTTCTCGCGCCGCAGCGCGATGGCGGCCGCCAGACCAGCAGGTCCGCCGCCTACGATGCATACTTTGCGATGGGAGCTAAACATTCACAACTCTTCGCGCCAAGCCAAGCGCTTCACTCCAGAACACGGTGGGCGAGTGGGCCAGTTTCACGACTTGGTAAATCGCTTCGAGTGCTTCATCGATTTCGTCTTTGCTGATGATCAGAGGGGGAACCAGCTTCAACACCATAAAATTGTTGCCGCAGATCTGCGCAAGAATGCCGTGATCGCGGAACAGACGCATGACTAGAACCTGTCCGAACATCGCGGGATGAATCTTCGCGAAAGTCTCATAAGCGAGGCGCAAAGAGAGCTTGCGTGGAGCACGGAAAACGATTCCAGAGAAGAGCCCTTCACCGCGTATCTCGTGCACCATTTCAAAGTCGCCAAGCAACTCTCGAAGGCGGCGGCGCATGTACGTACCCAACACGGCGGAATGGACGCCGGCATCTTCCCGTTCGAGAGTGTCGAGCACTGCAAGCCCTACTCGCATGGCGAGGCCGTTCTCCGAGAACGTTGAAGTATGGATCAGGGATCGTTTCAACGATCCGTATACGGAATCATAGATCGCATCCGTCATCAGCACGGCGCCACTCGGAATCAGGCCGCCGCTCATCGCTTTGGCGAGCACAATCATGTCCGGCTCAACCGAGAAGTGGTGAGCTGCCAGGAATTTCCCCGTCCTGAAAAATCCGGTCTGCACTTCATCCAATACAAGCAAGGTTCCGTATCGCTTGCACAATTGGTTAGCCTTCGCCAAAAAATCGGATGCCGGAACCCGGATACCGCCCTCACCCTGTATCGGATCGAGAAAAAGCGCCGCGTACCTTTTGGTGCGCAGTTCCTGCTCTAACGCACTTAGATCATCGAAGGGGATCTGCTGCGTGTCGGTTAATAGAGTGCCGAATCCCTGCTTCCAAAAGGAATCACCCATCAGGGAAAGTGCGCCGCAAGTAAGGCCATGAAACGCGCCTTCGGCATAAAGAAGGCCGGCCCGCTTCGTATGAGCCTTCGCGAACTTGATTGCCGCTTCCACGCCTTCACTGCCCGAGCTGCAAAAGAACGCCTTGTTGACGTTGCCACCCGCCAGCGAGCGCAAGCGTTCGGCCAGTTCGCCGGCGCGCTCCGGCACGTGGCTTTGAAGCATTGCCGGACCGCGCCGTTCCAGCTCGTCTTCAATCGCCTCAATGATCGCAGGATGATTGTGGCCGAGATTGTGAACGCAACAGCCGGACAGGAAATCCAATATGCGATTCCCTTCGGCCGTGAACAGCTTGGCTCCGAGACAGCGCTCGTAATGAACGTTCATCTGCAACAGTTTCAGCAAGCGCGTCCATTGAGGATTCACAGCATTTGCATATTGTTGTTCCGAGCGTCTTCCCTTCGCATCGGGACCGAAGCGATCTTCTATCTGGGCGGTTGCGGACATGGTTAAGGCTTATTCTCCTGGGTGCGCAGGTTCAGAGCATCGATGCCTCAATCAATTTCGACGTGCTTCTGAATTGGATGGGTTCCTAAACGGGTGATAAATATGAATTTTGGGAACGCGCTAATTCGTGCTCAAGGGCGCTCCGAACCTGCAGTGGCAGCTTATCGGCCTTCGCAAGCAGCAGCATTCTAAATTTCATCTTACGTGCCGCAAAAGTATAAGATCAAGGTAAATGAAGTGTAGCCGAAGTGCCTTCGGGCTCGATTTACCGTCTATTTATCTCTCCTTGCGCTAATGTTTGACCCGCATCGCTTCTGACTTGGGCTGAACCGGAATGTCTGCACGAGCTCGATTGACGATTTCCTTCACTGCACTCTTTGGCGCGATTGTGATTGCACTTTCCATCGCTGCCTACGCTCTGGTGAGGAATGACGCATATCTCAAGCTCAATGCTGCGTTGCAGGTCGCAACTGGCGCCACCGCCATGTCAGCCGAACACGAATTGAACGAGCATTCGACGATGGCGGCCGGCGAAAAGGATTTGCAATTAGTGCTCGATGAAGCTGCAAGCTCGGGGCTCACGGATACCCAGATTCTGGTTCGCGAAGAAAGCCGAGATGCAGCCTATACACCGGGAACGCAACAAGGGTTCGATTTGCGCAGCGTTTCGCCCGACGGGCTGCGCAATGGAGCAACTGTTCATGGGTTTCAGATTGCAACCCGCACCTTCCACGCCCCGAAATTCAACACAGCGTACCGAATCTATGCCGCCAAACCGATTGCCCCGGCGCTGGTCCGGCTCAGTCGAGTTCGCGCAGGGCTGTTTGTTTTCGTTCCGATTGGGCTCGGCCTGGCGGGCGCCTTAGGATATTTGCTTGCGAGAAGATCTTTGCAGCCTCTTCAGGAGTTCGCGCACACTGTCGATGCGGTCACGTCGTCCGATCTCAGCGCCCGAGTGAAGCTGCACAACAAAGGCGACGAGATCGGCAAGCTTGGCCGGCATTTCAATTCTCTCTTGGAGCGGCTTGAGCAGGCATTCCAGCTTCAGCGGCGCTTCATGGCGGACGCTTCTCACCAGATCAGGACTCCGGTGACGGTCGCGCTTGCGGCTGCACAAGTCACCACCCGCGATTCGAATGCGAGCCTGCGCGATTGCAAAGATGCGTTGCAGATCGTCGAGCATCAAATGTTGCAGCTTCGAAGAACTGTTGAAGACATGTTCTTCCTGTCTCAAGCCGATACAGGCACGTTGAAGTCCGACCGTAAAGAAATGTATCTGGACGATGCCGTTACCGACGCTGTCCGCGCGGCGAAAACGCTTGCAAGCGAAAAACAGCAGACGTTGAAGCTAGGAACTCTGCCGGAAGCCAAGTGCCGGGGGGATGGAGATCTCCTCAAACAGGCGGTTCTCATTTTGCTCGATAATGCAGTGAAGTTCACACCCCGCGAAGGACACATCGATGTCACTCTCTTCAGGCGTGGAGAGCATTGGGTTTGTTCCGTAACAGATAACGGCTTCGGTATTTCGGAAGCGGCGCAGCCGCGGATCTTCGACCGCTTCTTTCGTGAGAGCCAGCAGGCTAAGGGGGCCGTTGCAGGAACGGGACTGGATTGGCTATCGCAAAATCTATCATTGGAGAGCCACGCCGGTACGCTAACATTGGTCGAGTCCCGTCCTGGGCGGACTACCTTCGAGATTGCAATCTCAGTTTTAGAGGACGAAACGGGTCCGGAAGGCGATCACGCAAATTCTTTGGCCGTGAGGATGTAGCCTTCGCCGCGCCGCGCGTGAATCAGCGCTTTCTCTCCTTCGATATCGATTTTCTTACGTAGCCGTTTGATGTATTCTTCAATGAGATTTGAGAACGGGTCGTAAGGCTCATTCCAGACTCGTTCTGAGATAGCTTCGCGGCCGAGCAGAGTATCGGCGTCGCGGGCGAGACACTCGAGCAACGCGTACTCCTTCGCTGTGAGGCGAATGAATTGTCCTCCCCTTGTCACGGTTCTTGACCGAGTATCGATCTCGAGCGTATCCACGCGAATGACAGGATCTTGCAGCAGGGGTTTCCTGCGCATCAGCGCTCGCACCCTCGCCAGGAGCTCATTAATATCGAATGGCTTGACGAGGTAGTCGTCTGCTCCAAGATCGAGTCCCTTGACACGGTCCTCGTAGGCCCCGCTTGCAGTCAGCATCAGGATGGGCGTTTGCAGGTTAGCGTCACGCAGTTCGCGGCAGACCCTCCAGCCGTCCTTTATAGGCAGCCGAATGTCAAGGATGATCAGGTCGTACAGATTTGACAGAGCCTTTTCGAGCCCGGATTGGCCGTCGCTTGCCACGTCGACCGCATGCGATTCCTGCCGCAATCCCTTGGCGATCATCAGCGCCGCGTCCTCTTCGTCTTCGATCAACAGCAGTCGCATACCGACACTCTGACGATCATCGTACGACGCGCGCGTGAGCAGCGGCTTGGGACCGCGCCACGCAAAATTCGCGCGCCATGCTCCTTCACGGGTGAGCAATCACCATCAGCGTCTCCGCACGCTCCATCGTGCACTCCAGCGCCTTCCTTAAATTCCCCGGATCCAGCGCCGCAAAGCTCTCGTCCAATATCACCAGGTCCGCGCCTTGCAATAGCGCCCGTGCGATGTAAACCCGGCTTCTCTCGCCATGGGAAAGTTGCCAGCCTCCTTCTCCCACCATCTGCAAGAGCCCGCTCGGCATCTTCTCCAGCAGATCGCCTAATCCCAACTCGCGGCACAGCGATTCCGCTTCTTCCATATCCACCGCAGTGGGCGGCCAGCGCCGTCCCATCAACACGTTAAATGCGAGCGTCTCAGTTAGCACGTGGTTCTCATGAAATTGCGGAGCCGCCGCAATTCTTTCCCGCCAACGTTCTTCGCCCACCGTGTGCCTATCCAGACCGTTTACAAGCAGCAGGCCCGATTCGGGCTGCCGGATCCCCGATAAGAGAGAAGCGAAAGTGGTCTTCCCTCCTCCCGACGGCCCTTCTACCAGGATTCGATCGCCCTTTCGGATAACCAGGCTGCATGCCTGAAGAGCGGCATTGCCCTCCTTGCGATAACGGTACGTCAAGCGATCCGCCTCGATCACCTTTTGAACAAATTCGGCGCTTCTGTTCCCCGCAAGTACTTCTCCCAAGAGTTCCGGACGCGCGGCAGCACGAAACAAAGGCGAGATCCGTTTCCACGCCACCCACGCGGCCGCAATATCTGCGAACGATCCAGTCAAGCGGCTAAATGCCGTGTACGCGAGCAAAACGCCTCCCAGCACAATGGCGGTAGCCGTTGCCGAGCTTTGCCCGGACACAATGGATGGCGCAAGTGCAGCCAGCCCCGCCACTAACCATCCGCGTGGAATCCAGCCGATTAAAAACGATCCACTTCCATCGAGCGAACGGGAAACCCTTAGATAGTTATCCAAGGCCTGATCTTCCGATTCGTGCCATTGCTCCCGACTTTGCTGCGCCACCCGCGTTCTTTGCCCGACCATCGCTTCCACCAGATCCTGAGTCATCTCCATGCGCGTATCCGTCCATTGCGCGTACCGGCGGAGAAAGATCCAGGCCAGGAGGAGCGTGAGGGCGCACCACGCCATCAGCAGAAGAGCGAAACGGCCCAGCACGAATGCCGAAACCGCCAGTTCAATTGCCGCCAGCAGACCCGCGATTCCCCCGCTCAAAGCGAGACTTTCCACTGCTTCCGCCTCGAGAGCCTGGCCCAGAAAACTGCCGATACCGAGGTGCCGCATTTCCTCGGGTCCCAGCCGCATGGCCCCGCATAGGAGGCGCCGCTTGAGAAATCCCCCGATGCCGATTGCCAGCATCCCCTGCAACCATGTCGTGAGCACTCGAAACGGAATTAGCGTCATCAGCAGCAGCGCCCACGCAAGAAGCCACCCGCGATCCATGCGCCCTTCAAACGACAACTTGCCTAGAATGGCCCAGGACGCGAGCCACAGCAGATATTGACCGGTATGCGCCGCAATCAGCACGGTTGCATTCGGCATCGCATTCGCCTCGCGCAGCCATCGAGCCGTCTTCGCGCCGGGCGGCACGCGCAAAATCCAGCACTGATCGAAGCGCCGGTCTCCGAGCTGCTCGTCGACCAAGACATCTACCGTTTTGGCTTGGCGCTTCCGCGGAATGTTGGTATTTTCAAGCAATCCCTGCAGCTCAGCGCGGCTGTCACGTTCTACCGGCTCGCGAATGGCTTGGCAAACCTCGCGTCCGGAAACGCGCCGCACCGCTGACGCCTGCGTCACGACGCGCAGCATTCCCTTCTTCACGTCTGAAATCGCAAGATAAATGGAATCCGAGATCCTGAGCAGCGCCGGATGTGCGCTTCGAAGATCGCTCTCGAGGTCTCCAAATGTGCTCTCAATCCCTTCGGCCTCGCATCCCAGACGCTTCGCCGCCCACTCGATCCACCTTCCCGGGCTCGTCTCGGATGCAAGGTCTCTGCGATTAACCGCCTCCACCGTCCGGGCTGCCAGACCCGCTTCCCGCGCCAGCGCGGCCATAGCGTCACCCAGCCGCGAAGCGGGCCAGCCCAGCGCCTCCAATTCGGCCAGGTTCACTAAGCGACCTCGCTCTCACGCCTGTTTTCTTCGACCGGCCTGGGTAATTGCTCGACGATCCTTCCCGCGTGGATATGAATTCTTCTCCACAGGTTCGCGCACCACAGCCCCGATCGCGTCTGTGCTTCGGCCTCAAGCAGATGCGCGTAACGCGATTCCGGCAAGCGGCGCAAATCCTCCGGTGCGCCGTCTTCGACTAGCCGCCCGCGCTCGAGCACCAGCACGCGGTCGAACTCTTGTGTCTCTTGAACATCGTGCGTAATGCATAGCATCGTCGAATGGCGCCACAACTCGCGAGCCCGAGCCAGCAGCTCGCGCCGCTTCTCCCGATCCAGTCCGCGAAAAGGCTCATCGAGTATCACCAGCCGCGCGTCTCGGCGAAGCATCGCCCGGCCTAGCCGCACGCGCTGTCCTTCGCCGCCCGAAACCAGCGCTCCTCCTTCGCCGAGCTTGGTCTGTAGTCCTTGCGGAAGAGATTCCAATACCGTGCGAAGTAACGCGCCGTCAATCGCTCTGCCCACCGCAAGAGGCTCCGGCTCCGACCCGTAGGAGAGATTTGAAAACAAGGACCGGTTCCAAAGCTGAATCGCCGGATCAACCCACGCAGTCGAGCGCCGCAGGCTTTCAACTCCCAGCGGCGCTCCATCCACCAGCACTTCGCCTGCAATCGGCTTCAGCCATCCGAGCAATATACCCACAAAACTGGATTTGCCCGCTCCGGAAGGCCCCACTATAGCGACGTGAGTCCCCGGTGCGATATCCACGCTGACCTGTTGCAAAATCTTGTGGCCTGACGCCTCGACTGAAACTTCATGGAAAGCGAGGCTGGCGGCTGCTGAATCGTCAACCTCCTTGGTGGCAGCTTCTTGTTGGGCCGTGACTTCTTCCGGCGCCCCCAGCGGATCCAGCAGGCGCAGTGTCAGATTCCGGTAATAGGGATACTGGCGCGCCAGCGTTCCCGCCTCCTGCCCCAATGCCGGAAGCTTCAGCGCCCAATACGCAACCAGCAATACTCGTCCAATGGCTGCTCCGTGAAGCGGATGAGTCAGCAACAGGCATGCAACAAGCGCGAACATCGCCGTAAGTTGCACGGCCTCAACCGTGACCACTGTCCGTTGCAATCGCAATGCCGCGTGCCCCCATTCGCCAAGCAGCTTTTCGTGCTCCCGCCGCACGCTGCGTTCTGCGCCGTGAGCTCGAATGGCCAGCAAGCCCAGCATCGCGTCCAGATAGAAACGGGTCAGTCCCGCGGCATGGCTGCGCACGCGCAAGTCGCGCTCCGCAAGCAACGATTGCGTTGTGAACGCAGGCGTCAAAGCCGCCGCCACTGTCAGCAGAACAAAAGGCGCAGCGAAAGGCTCCAGCCAAATAATCGCTCCCGCTGTTGCGCATAGCTCGCAAATCGCTCGCAGCAGTTGCCGCGCCATGTCCGGCAAGTGCCGAAGGCGTTGCGTCGCATGACTTCTCTCGGCCATATCCGACGTAAGCCGGCTGTGGAAATACCGGTCGCCCAACTTCGGAATTTTCTCGAGAAAAGCCTGTCGCAGCCGGTTTTCAATCTGCCGCCCCAATCTCAGTGCGCCGGAGAAAGTCGCAATTTCAATGAGCAGAAGAGCCAGGCTGAAGACTACGATTGCAGCTATCGCGCCCATGCGTTGGCCCGCCAGGCTGAGTTCGTTAGTTATATCGAACAAGCCTCGGAATAGCAGTGCTTCCAACACCAGGCCGCCGGCTGCGGCCACCAGCGCCAGGATCAAAATACCGGAAGCTGAAAATCCGCTTTGCCATATCAACCGCGCCAGTTCACGTCCTGGAGTAATCGGGCGTTCCTCAATCGCAGCCGTGAGTTCCGGTCCAAGCTGTTCAGATGCCGCCGCCTCCCGCTTGCGGCGCACGCGAACGAGCACCGCGCCGCGCATCAGAACCTGTTCCTCGCCCTCGGGAGTCTCTTTGGGGACTTCCCCGCCCCCCCGAACCGACCAGTACCGCGCCGGAATCAGCTCGGGCTTTGCGCAAAGCCGTTCCAGCAAGCGAGCGCGTTCTTGAGGCCACCGAACCGCACCCGAGCTGACCAGCGATGTCATGAGCCGCGCTCCCGCATCCAGAGCGGCCAGCCCCCGCCAGCCTTCTTCGTCGAGTGCCCGCCGCGTGAACCGCTCCCGCTCAGACCCCGGAATTCCCATCCTGCCCAAGCGGTCTCGAAGCGCGGCTTGAAAATCTTCCGATGCGGCAAAATCCCGCCAATCATTCGCCGGCGCAGCCATGCTATGGCTGTAGACTTCGCGCTCGAATTGCGAGCAGCTCATCCAGCGGCGGCCCACCGCGGGATCCATCACTTGAAGCGTCCGCCCATGACGCCGCCAGGCAACCACAAAATGCGTCATCCCGTTCGGCAATGTGACCACCACGATCGCGGGAAGCGCGTTCGATCCGGAAAGCAGCAGGTGATCCACCGGAAGCATAATCTGCTCGGCCTCGAGGCCTAGCTGAGTGGCCACCGTTTCCATGGTGTCTATGGATGTGCCGTCGATCCCGGTTTGGCAGGCCTCGCGCAAACGTCCATAACTTGCGCCGGTTCCAAAACCTTCCAGCAGGCATTTCAGCGAGGCGGGTCCGCAATCCATATTCGAGGTCTGCACCACCTCGGGAGCAAAGAACTTTCTCAACGCGCACCCGCCAGATCGCCGGCTGATCTTAGAATCAGCGCCGCCGGCGAGATACGCTCCACCTCCACTTCGACGGAGCCTGGCAGCCCGTGCTGGACGGGAATTTTAGACCGCACCGCGGGGTTCAGCGCAAGTTCCACCCGCACCTTGCCGTCGCGGATTTCACCCGCCACGCGCGACACTCGCGCCGAGACAGTTCCGTATTGCGCCCAGGGAAAACCTTGCAGCCTCAAAACCGCCGGTTGCCCCGGATGAACTCTGCCCAACGCGGCCGATGGCTGGAATTCTGCAATCACCTCCAGTTTGCCCGCCGGAAGAATCACGCCCAGCTGCTGCCCCTCGCTGATATGCGATCCAGGCCGTAACGCCGCGCACTCGCCTAGACGGCCCGCGATGGGCGCGCGAATGCTTCGGCGATCAATGTCGTATTGCAGCCGCTGGATCGTTGCCGAGGATGTCGCCATCCCGGCCTCCAGCTTTGCCACGTCTCCAAGAACCTGCTTCTGACGCACTTCCCGATCCCGCTCCCGTACGTCTAGTTCCGGCTCGAGCCGCGAAATCGCAACTTTTAAACTTTCGGCGGCTGCCCGCTTGCTCAGAGCGTCCGCCTTTGCACGTTGCAATTCCGCATCTGAGGTGATTCCCTCCGCTCGCAGCTGAATGGCGCGTCGGCTATCCTGCTCGGCCAACGTCGCTTGAGCTTCCGCCTCCTGATATTGCGCCTGCGCTCCCTCAGTCGAGATCCCAAGAACACGGCGCTCGTCTCCTTGTCCCGCTTGCTCGGATCGCATCTGCGACCGCAACGCTTCCAGTTCCGGTCCCATGCTGGCCAGGCGAGTCCGCTCTTCCTGAAGGCTGAGTCGCTCGTCATTGCTATCGAGCTCCGCGAGCACATCACCGGCCCGCACTTCCCGGCCCAGCACCAGCTGCGACGCAATCAGCCGTCCTGCGATATTCGCCTGTATCGGATACGCCGCCCCATTCACCTCGAGTCGCGCCGTGTCCGAAACTTCATACTGCGTCACCCGCGCTCGGAACGCCCAGCCGAGCCACGCCCCCACCAGCACACCCGCGATCAGCAGGCCGCTGATCGAGGTGATTCCGTTATCTGCTCGAAGCGACTGACTAACGCGATGGAAGCTGTTGGTCATCTTACGAACTGAGGGACAGACCACTC
>JBAUUG010000405.1:0-7782 GCA_049582585.1 Bryobacteraceae bacterium
GGTGATAAGAGGGCTTAAGTTCTCCCAGAGGCGGATCGATCTTGACTGTCTTAGCGTTGACCACGCCGTAACAAAGCTCGGTGCTTTCACCGCGCTTGAGAATTCCGCTATCGGCACTGAAGAGTGAGAAGCTGACCGCTCCAGAACCGTAGATCTCATCCACTACGCGTTTTCTTGCTTCTCTCCGTTTCGCTTCAATGGCCTGCTGCGCTCTGCGATTGCTGTCATATCGCGAGTAAAACGTCCAAGCGACGTAGAGCGCCGCGATGATTATGCCAATAGCCGTGTAACGAAGGATCGATCTACCCGGAGAGCGTCCGTTCCTCCCAGGTTCGTTCGGTGCGTCAGTCAAAGACTTGCTCAACGTTGAGCCTATCAGTAAATCCTGAAACCGGGTGAAAGCTGATCGCCCTCTATAGTGAGGAGAATGGCTATCAGCAGGGCCCTCCTAATCTTTTCATCGATCATCGCATTGTCTTTTCCCAATCCGGCCGCCGAAGCTAAATCCGTTCATCGAGCCCCCTCAACCAAAACTGCGCCCTCGACCGGGTCGCGCTTTCTGCGTCCTCTCTCGCTTCATGACCGCATCGCGCAGCTGATCATCGTTCGCGGATACGGCGACTATCCTCCCGGCGACAACGCCGAATTTCGAAATTTCACTCGCTGGATTCGAGAAGATCACGTCGGCGGCTTCATCGTTGCGGGGCGCATTCGTAACGGCAACGTCATCCCGGCCCAGCCTTTCGAAATGGCTGCGTTCATCGATCATATGCAGCGCGTCGCAAAAACGCCTTTGCTGGTGGCGTCCGATTTTGAGCGTGGGGCGTCTATGCGCGTAGCGGAGACAGCCCGATTCCCATACCTGATGGCCTTTGGCGCGGCTCATGATCTCTCCGCGACCAGAGAGTTGGGCGCCGCGACTGCAAGAGAAGCCCGCGCCATTGGAGTGACCTGGGTATTTGCTCCGGATGCAGACGTGAATAACAACCCCGACAATCCGATCATCAATGTACGGTCGTATGGCGAGGATCCGCAAGCCGTCGCCGCAGGCGTTTCAGCTTTTATCGAGGGCGCGCATTCCGGCGCGAAAGATTATGTTCTTGTGACTGCGAAGCATTTTCCCGGGCATGGCGATACTGCCGAGGACAGCCACATGCAGCTCGCGAAACTCGATCAATCGAAGGAGCGGATCGAATCCGTCGAATTGGTGCCGTTCCGCGCAGCCATCGAGCATGGCGTGGATTCCATCATGACCGCGCACATGGCCGTCCCCGCGTTCGAACCCGGCGAGATGCCTGCCACCGTTTCACGCAACGTGCTCACCGGATTGTTGCGGGACGAGCTGGGGTTCAAAGGCATCATCGTCACCGACGCTCTCGAGATGCAGGGGATCGCTTCTTTGTATTCCCAAGGTGAAGCGGCGGTCCGCGCCGTTGAAGCAGGAGCCGACGCGCTTCTCATGCCAAGCGATCCGGAAGCTTGCATCCGCGCTCTCATGGCGGCAGTGAAAAGCGGCCGCATCTCGCGTCAAAGAATTGATGCGAGCGCAGGGAAAATCATGGCTGCAAAGCAACGTGTTGGCTTGTTTCACAGCCGTCTTGTAAACCTCGACGCAATCAGCGAAGAAATAGAAGATCCAGCCATCGATCAGCTGGCGCAGCGCGTCGCCGACCAGGCGATTACGCTGGTGAAAGACGATAAGCATCTATTCCCGATGCCCACTGAGGACGGATCCTGCCTGGTGATTATGGCGGAAGGACAATTTTCCCAACGTGGAGAAGTGCTGGCCTCCGAGCTGCGCCGCAGTGTGCGCGACCTGAAAGTTTACACCGTTAACCCTGCCGTGGCGGACGATGTTCTTACCGCCATCGCAACCAGCGCATCGCAATGCAAACAAATCTACGCGGCGGCTTTTGTGACCGTCGCCGCCAACCGGGGGAGCGTCGCTCTCGAAGGGGGTCTGAATACCTTCATGAAAACGCTCGTGAATGGAACCGTCCCGGTCGCACTGATTGCGCTCGGCAATCCCTATCTGCTTCGCGATTTCCCCGATGTTGGAAGTTATGCGGCAACATTCAGCACCTCAACTACCTCGGAAAGCGCGGCCGCCCGGGCCATCGTGGGCGAGATCCCCATTCATGGCAAGCTGCCCGTCTCCATCCCAGGGCTTGCGAAAATCGGCGATGGTCTCGATGTAGCGGCTAAATCGAAGATTGCGTCTAACCGGGCGGAATGATAGAAATCACCTGGCTTGGCCATGCTACTTTCGAGCTCCGCTTCGATTCCGGCGAAGTTCTGGTTATGGATCCCTGGATCGAGGGCAACCCGAAGTATCCGGAGGGCCATAAGATAAAAAAGGTGGACGCGATTGCCATCTCGCACGCGCACTTCGACCACATCAATGACGTGATACCGCTAGCCAAAAAATTTCAGCCCAAAGTGGTTGGAATTTTCGAGACCACTACGTGGCTCGAAAAGAAGGGCGTCAAGAATACCGTCGGGATCAATAAGGGCGGCAGTGTCGATCTCGGATTCGTAACACTTACCATGACTCACGCCATACATAGCTGCGCGATAAAAGACGGCGATGAACTGATCTATGGCGGTGAAGCGGCAGGCTACGTTCTGACGCTCAGGGACGGACGGCGCGCCTATTTCGCGGGCGATACGGCCGTATTCTCGGACATGGCTCTAATCCAGGAAATCTACGAGCCGGAGCTGGCCTTCTTGCCGATAGGCGACCACTTCACCATGGGCACTCATGAGGCAGCGCACGCCGCGCGATTGTTGAAAGTGAAAAAAGTCATCCCCATGCACTACGGGACCTTCCCCGCGCTGACAGGCCGGCCCGAAGAATTGGCCGACAAGCTGAAGAAGAATTCGATCGAGGTCTGGACGCTCAAGCCAGGCGAGCCGGTGAACTGGTAGCCTTCCGCTCAATACTTCTGCACGATCACTTCGCGGAATCCCGTCTTGCGCAGTGAATCGCGAGTCGACGATAAATCAGCGGCGTCCTGAATAGGACCGATAAGCACGCGATAAAGCTTAGGATTCCCCGGCCTAATAACGGCGTGCGCATGGAAGCCTTCCTTCCGCAGCACGCGGGCGGTTGCTTCGGCCTCATCGTGGGCGACAGCGCCTACCTGCAAGAACTCTTGCCCTGGCTGCGGCACGAATCCTTCCGCCACGTTCGTGGCGGGCGCCGGCTCAGGCGGCGCCGGATGCGTCTGTTGAAATTTTTTGCGATCCGGCGACCCAAGCGGCGGCTCTGGATTCTGGTCGGCTGGATTTGCCTTCGCGGCTTGCTTCGTTGCGGCAGGTTCCTGGGCCGCTGCGGTATCGGTAGAATCTCCCGGAACCGAATGCGTCTCGCCTCCTGTGGGATTCGCGCTCACAGCACTGCCGTTTGCGGCCGGCGTTTCAGCGGCTGCCTTCTTCGGTGTTGAGCCGCGGCCAACCATATAGCCGCCCGTGAAGGCAATGCCGAGCAGAACCGCCATCACGAAGAATATTCCGGCGAGCTGCTTATTGCCAAGCAAAATCTCGGTTTCACTTTCACTGGTCCGCAACATTTCTACTTAGAATTGTACTTGAGTTTTGAGCTGCTGAACACGAATTTCGTCGCGTTACCCTACAGGTAAGCCATGCGTTCCTTTTATCAGATCGTGACGATTGGCGGGATATGCGCTCTCGCCGCTGCGCTTCCCTATAGCGCGGCAAATGCGCCGTCAACACTCAATCTCCTTCCGGGCATGCCGCCGGTATTAGATCCGAACAACCTTTACTCAGCCGATGGCTCGGGCATGCTGAGCCCGGTGGTGAAGAATTTCCCGCCGCGAGTTTATGTTCCCAATTCGAAAAGCGATACCGTCGACGTCATTGATCCCGACACCTACAAAATCATCGACCACTTTGCTCTTCCCAAACATTCCAAGCGCCTGCTGGAGCCGCAGCATGTAATACCGTCCTGGGACTTGAAGAAGCTTTGGGTCGCCCAGGATTTGGGCGATCAGCTGACCATGATCGATCCCGCAACCGGCAAAGAGGGCGAAACCATCCATGTCGACGATCCCTACAACATGTACTACACGCCTGACGGCAAGTACGCGGTGGTGATGGCGGAGCGTGAGAAGCGGATTGATTTTCGGGATGCTCAGACGATGAACGTCGTCAATCGCGTGCCGGTCGGGTGCGAAGGCGTCAACCACGCCGATTTTTCCATCGATGGCCGGTACATGATCGCAACCTGTGAATTCTCAAGCGAGCTCATCAAGGTTGACGTGGCAGCTGAGAAGGTGCTTGCCCATCTGAGGCTGGAGCCGAAAGGCATGCCGCAGGATTGCAGAATTTCGCCCGACGGAAAGGTGTTCTATGTCGCCAACATGGATTCCGATGGCGTGCACGTCATTGATGGAGAGGCTTTCAAGCAAATCGGATTTATTCCCACCGGCAAGGGCGCGCACGGTCTATATTTCAGCCGCGACGCCAAACACCTCTACGTCTCCAACCGCGGAGAAGGCTCGGTATCGCTGGTCGATTTGACGACACGCAAAGTGTCAGCCAAATGGCGCATTCCAGGTGGAGGAAGCCCGGACATGGGCGGCGTTTCGGCGGATGGCAAATCGCTCTGGCTATCCGGCCGCTACAACAGCGAAGTGTACGTATTCGACACTTCCAACGGGAATTTGCGCGCGCGAATCAAGGTTGGTCAGGGCCCGCATGGGATGTGCGTTTTCCCTCAGCCCGGGCGGTATTCGCTCGGCCATACCGGAAACATGCGTTAGCCGCGGCCCTAAGAGTTGATGGCGAATTTCAGTCAACTCCTCCAGCGTAATCGCAATTATCGGTACACCTGGCTGGGGCAGATTGTCAGCGAAGTGGGCGACCACTTCAACAATGTCTCGGTCTTGAGTCTTGCCATCCAGGAGACCCATAGCGGAACGGTCATCGCGGCCCTGATGCTGTCTCGCGCTATCCCGGCGATTATGGCCGGTCCGCTCGCGGGCATTCTGCTCGATCGTTTCGATCGCCGGAGAATCATGATCGCTAGCGACCTTGCGCGCGGGGTAATTGCGCTCGGCTTCATCCTGGCGATCGGCTACAAGCAGATCTGGCTATTGTACGTGTTGAGCGCGCTGCTTATGCTGGCTTCACCCTTTTTCACCAGCGGCCGATCCGCGATTCTGCCCTCGATTGCCACGGAAGATGAGTTGCACACCGCGAATTCACTGACTCAGACCACAAGCTGGGTCACGGTCGCGATTGGCGCTTTTTTCGGCGGTACCGCAGTCGCGAAGTTCGGCTATCAGATCGCCTTCGTTTTCAATTCGCTCTCTTTCTTCTTCTCCGCATTCTGCATTGCCAATTTGCGCTCCGTACGCGGGAATTTCCGCGCGGAAAACCGAGGCCTGAACGAGGCGGCGGTCGCACGCCCCTGGCACGAATACCGCGAAGGACTCGGGTATATGGTCAAGACTCCCCTGATCCTGGGGATCGGTTTAATCGCGGTAGGTTGGGCCAGCGGCGGCGGAGCTGCGCAAGTGCTCTTCACGCTCTTCAGCGAGATGGTGTTCAAAAGGGGGGCTCAAGGGCTCGGACAACTTTGGGGCGTCGCGGGCGTTGGTCTCGTCCTCGGTGGAATCACTGCGAATCGGCTCGGCAAGACAATTCGTTTCGAGAATTACAAGCGAGTCGTATTCGTCGTCTATCTGCTGCATGGCGGCGCTTACATCGTCTTCAGCCAAATGCGGAGCTGGGGATGGGCGCTCTCCTTCATGGCGCTTTCTCGCGCCAGCGTCGCGGTCAGTTCCGTATTGAACTGGTCGAACCTGCTGAAGCATGTCGACGATCGTTTCCGCGGCCGCGTCTTCTCAACCATAGAAACCATGACCTGGTCGACCATGATGCTTTCCATGCTGGCCGCCGGCATCGCCTCGCAGCATTTCCCCATTCGGGCCATCGGCGCCGTTTCGGGCCTGCTCAGCTCATCCACCGCCATCTTCTGGGGATGGGCCAATTGGACTGGCCGTCTTCCAGAGCCGCGATTAGCCGGGGACCAGGAACCTGTCGAGGTGCACGGCGACCCCACTACGTGAATTAACTGCCCTTATATTCCGGGTCCATGGATGGCGCCCGCATTCCCGCAAGCTCCAGCGCTTGCAGCACAAATGCGTTCCAGGCGAAAACGCGATGATATCCATAGAACGGGTTGTTTATGTCGGTGGGCAAATATTCCTGGCTCGTGGGGTAGTCGGGCGCCGTATGGATCTCAGCCCACAAGCGATTTGCGATTGCCTGGTCCGCTTTTTTCCATCCATGCAACTTCCCCGTAACGTATCCGCAGACCTCAATTCGCATCCAGCTTCCGCCGTTGTAGTAGACACCGTCCATCTTTCGATTCGCGTATTGAATTGCGTACGTATCGCTGACCATCGGGTGCCATGTCTCAGTAAAATACCCCCACTCTTTCCCTCCCTTTGGAAGTCCGATGAAAATGGGGCGGACCGTTCCCCCGGCATCGGGATACGGGCAATCGGTTCTGGGTAACAGAACCGGAATGCGATCAAGCTGATTCAGCACCATTTCATCCGTAAGAATCTTGCGCCCAAAGAGCCAAAGCGAGAGAAACTCGGGAAAGATATCCGCAAATCCAATCGCGTCGGGTATGTCCCGGGCGGGCCGCATGAAGTGGAGCTCCGGGTCGTAGTAACTTCGATATTGTTCTTCAGCTCTCGCTATGTAGTCGTCTGAAATACTGGAGCTGATCCCCGGAATATGCAGCTCGCGAATTACTCTCAGCAGGACGGCCAACAGGCCCTGGTTTTCGCATAGGATTTTCGTGCCGTTGGGATATCGGATGACATCGAGCTGCCCCATAACGAACTGAGCGGAGCAGATGCCCTCGCGCTTTGGATCGTAGTTATGGAGACAGTACTCCGCTGCTTTGCGCACTTTTTGTTCGGGCAATTTTGTGCTGAAGCGGCGGCGGTTGAGGAGTGCCCAGATCAGCCACAGAGGTGTAGAGTCGTTCGTTTTCCGCTCCAAATTGGCAAAGTTCGGCTCAACCAACGTGTTGATTGCTCCGTCCGATCCCTGATTCTCGGCCCATAGCTGAAAGACTCTCTCATTGAGTTCGCGATTGTGAACCCCGTTCAGCGCAAAAAAACTATCCCGCAGGTACATTTCGCCCGCTGCGGAGTACCAGATACTCGGCGCTAACATAGGTCGAAAATCCTCGAGCTCTGCATTCCAGCAAAGCATCATCAGATCGGCGTACAGCACTTTCTCGGTTTCACCCCCTTGAAATCCCAATGCATCGGCAAGATGAAGTTGGCTCGCCAGGCGGTAGCCGCGCCGGGTATCCGGAACACGGGTATCGACGAAGAGGAAAACGGTCTTCTCTTCGGGATGGTCCATTTTCAGCCGGTGATAGGGTTCGCGGCGAGTGGGTATACGAAACAGTTGAACGCTTCGCAGCTCCAGGGTCGGCTTGGGCATTCCTGTTTTCTGTTTTGAAAATTCCCCCAAGGAGAGGACCAGTGCGCCGCCCGTCCCGCGAATCGACGGTACAACGAACGAATTTCGAAACTCCGCAAACGTGCCGGCCGATTCGGCGGCAGTGTCATTGAACAGTGTGAGATCGTCAAGCTTACCAAGATGCTCGTCCACGTCCCACGCTCCGATCGAGATGGAAACCGGCGAGCGATACTCGATCCGAACGGCGTAAATTTCAGGTCCTTTTGCGGGAAATGGAATTAGTACAGCGCCGCCGGGATTCTGCGA
>JBAUUG010000406.1:0-2283 GCA_049582585.1 Bryobacteraceae bacterium
GTTAATGAGGGAACATGCTCGAAAACGTCGCTCTTATTTGATGAGCAGCAGGTTCAGCAGGAAGGCCTGACATCACCGCCTGAATAGAAACGGACGTTAGAAGTGTCAGGAGAACGAGACTGGAAGACTTAAGTGGCGAACGTTATTTTGGATTTCGACGCGACCAACAACATCTTACGCGCAACGATAGAAGGCCAAGTCACAAGCGAGATTTTGCTGAATTTTCATGCCACAGCCACAAATTTCCTGGCAGCTCACCCGCCGTGTCGCGTCATTCTTGACCTCTCGCCGGTAACGGAGTTTGCCGTCTCCAGTGATGCCATCAGGCGAGTGGCAGCCGCTCCACCGCCGCTCATGTCGGCCGGAAAATTGTTGGTCTTAGTGATTCAGAAAGATGTCATCTACGGCCTCGCCCGCATGTTTCAGATACTCACAGAGGCCAATGGGAATTACTGCGAATTGCAGATGGTTCGCACAATGGATGAGGCGTACCGATTGCTTCAGGTGAAATACACGGCGTTTCGCCCAGTTCTCCGGTAAGTTGGGCACTTCGTTTCCAGCCAAAGCTCTCGCCGCGTTTGTCCCATCAAAAAGAAACCGGGCAGCTTCCGCCGCCCGGCTCCATTGCTCCTGCTTAGTGACTATTGTCCAACTGGCAGTACCCGAACCCGGCCCGCCACCACGATCGGCTTACCGGTAAGCATGCTCTTGAACACGAGCCCGCGCGCGATCAGGTTCGGCGTTCCTGCGGATGCCAGACCCGACAGTCCATCGATATTCTCGAAGATCGTCGCGTCGCCGGTGAAGACGTTAAATGGCCCGCCCGCCGAATAGCTCATCAGTGCGTCGTTCTGCATCTGGAAGTAACCCAGATTGCTTCCCGAGCCGCCTGTGACAGTCACGCTGTTCGCCACCAGCGCCCCTACAACGCCCTGGCGTCGCAGAGAAACCATATCCGGAGTGAACACCCCGCCAGATACCGTTCCACCAATGAAGATCCGCTGGCCAATTACCAGAGACGAAGGCCCGAACACTTGCTGCGTGAGCCAGTTGTCGAAGAAGCAGACTTCGTAGTTAGTGATTCCGCTCAGATCGATCGTCTGAACCGTATCCACGGGAATCACGCCAGACGTTCCCAGTTCCTCGCCGACCCACATCGTCACCGACGTGACGGGACCGGAACTCGGATTGATCGCCAGAACGCGCCCGGAAATGAACGCCTGATCGGTTGTGATCAGTTCGACATATTTTGCCAGAATGCTGCCATCGGCTTGCACCGTTCCGATCACCGAAACGATCGCGTTCGTCGTCAGCGTACCCAGGCTGTTGCTGCCGTTGTACAGGGTGCTGGAATTCACGTCGATCGTCCGCGGCATGCCGTACGGACCCTGCATCAAGAACGAATTCGTCGAGGTCGAGGTCGAGGTCGAAACCACATTTCCGGTGAAGTCGGTAATCTCACCCATCTCTTCAGAGGCCGAGACTGCGGCCACGTTGATGACGGGGTTGATCACGCCGGTAATCTGTCCGGCATTCGTCGCCAGTGAATCATCGATGTCGAAATCGATGTGCAGGCCGGCGAGTCCATTGTTGCCTACCACCAGCGGCGCTCCCGTCGGGAACGGCACGGTGACCGTGGTCTGAGAAAATGATCCGGTCAGAGTCTGGACAGTCGGCGTTGGGTTCATCTGCACATAGCTGATGATCGGCGCTGGATTCTTGTTTTCGAATGTGAAGGTCACGCTGTTATAAGTTCCCTGCGGAATCGTGTTGAATCCGAGTAGCGTGCGCAGGCCAATCAGCCGCGCAAAGTCCACCGCCTCAGGTGACGAAATCGCGGTCACTGTCGTGGTGCCATTGTTCAGAGTGAGGCTGTCAATGGTCACATTGAAGCCCACAACCGACGAGGACGGGGCATCTTCACCCGTCACAAACACGCTGGCAGTTTTGGCGTTAGAGTTCGAGTTCTGTGACGAGGAGTTCGACACTCCGCAACTCATCCCCATCATGCTGAGCCCGAGCAGTAAGGCAAACGCGAAGAACTTTTTCATAGCTGACTCCGAGGTCAAAGTTTGTGTGAAGTTGTTTCCGGGGGGAGCCGCGATTTTCTTCACGGTAATAGGAAACACGGTGTTCGGAGGAATGTCGCGTAACCAAAGAGAGGTTACGTCAGCTGCACTTATGCCTGAGATCTGGCTATCTGCTGGGTTTTGTGGGGCTTATCCGCAATCATGGGACGAGAAAGATTTTGTACATGTACCTCTGTGCATCGCAGCGGTAAGT
>JBAUUG010000407.1:0-3199 GCA_049582585.1 Bryobacteraceae bacterium
GTCTTTCACCGTGATGGGGTCTGTCTTGGGAAAGTGAAAGAGCACTCTTCCGTCCCTGCCCTGGTCCAGCTCAACCTTCATAGGGCTCAATGGATCATGGCCGGAGCGAAGCAGCGAGGTCGAGCCCTTAAGAGCATTCTCGACGCGTTCCGTCTGCTCCTGGTCGATGGTAGCCTCGGAATCGGCCGACGCGCCACGCGCGCCGAAATCCCCCAAAGGCAACCCGATGACAGCGACCACATATTCGCCGCCCGATTTCAGAGACTCCCTCTCGGCCGCTTGGCCCGCGTCCTTCGCAGCCGCTAATCGAACCGGCAGTGCGCTTTGCCACTGTATCGTCACTTCCGTCGCCTGCGGCCGTGAGCTCCCAGTGTCTGCGCCTCTATTGCCCGATCCGCTGCTATAAGTACCTCCAGCCGTCCCGCGCCGGCCCATCCCTCCCATTCGTCCCGGCATCTGTCCCGCGCTGCTTGGAGCGGTTCCGGTGCCCACATTGGGCGCACTGCTGGTATCCAATGTCCCTTGTTCGGAAAGATTTAACTTCGCGGTTTTCGTCCACGGCGAGTCGTGCAAAATCCGGTATATCTCGTCGCTGCTCCACTGTGAGGGATCGCCGCTCTGCCCGGTGAAGGCGAGAAGTGAGCCCGCGCCCAACGCAACGGCAAACAGGCTGGAGGAGAAACCGCCGAACGCTTTCAAGACCTTACTGATTGCTCTGCCCGGGCGCCTGTTCCTTAGCCAGCCGCACCCGCGCGCCGTCCAGTTTCTTCTGTACTTTCGCAACTTCGTCCGGCTCCACTTCCGCCGGTGCGCTTGTGCTGAATGCTTTCAGCGACGTCTGCCATTGCCCTATCGCTTCCTTGATCTTGCCTTGCTTGAAGTAAACATCGCCGAGATGATCGTGAATCGTCGGGTCTTCGTGAAGTCTCGGGTCTTTCGAAATTGCCTGCAATGATCGCGTAAGCTGCTGCTCGGCATCATCCAGCCGGTTTAAGCGATAGTAAACCCAGCCGAGGCTATCCAAAAACGCATAGTTGTCTGGATCCAGGCTAACCGCGCGCTTGATCAAATCCTGCGCCTCCTGCAGCCGCACATTCTGATCCGCCAGCATATAGCCCAGGTAGTTCAGGGCGGATGCGTTTGTCGGGTCCATCTCCAGCACCTGCCGGAATTCCTTCTCCGCCAGGTCATACTTCTTCTGCCGCTCATACATGGCGCCGCGCATGAACAGCACATTCGTTTTCTCTTCCTTGGTTTCGGACAACTTGTCCGCGGCATCCAACGCCTTACCCATCGCGCTGTAATTCCGGCCCTTTTCGTAAACATCAACCATCGCCAGGTAAGTCTCGCGATCGTTTTTTCCATCCAGCAGCTTGTTCAACTCCGCAATGGCCTGGTCGGTTTTGCCCTCATCCGCGAACAACTGCGCGCGCACTTCTCGCACCGTGCGATCGGTCGGAAATTTCTTTTCCGCGGCATCGCTCTCCTGCTGAGCCTTCGCGTAGTCCTTCGACAGCCGATACGTATCCATTACCTGCGCTTCGGCCCGCGCGGCGAGCTCCGGATCGAGAACTGCAATCTGACGAAACGCCTCTACCGATTGCTCGTACTGCTCGGTACTCCGGTAGAGCAGCCCAAGCTGCTCCAGCATTCGTGCGCGGAAAGCACGCTGCTGCGTATCATAGGTCCGGCGCGCCGTGCTATCCAGAAGGCCCTTCAAGGTGGTAATCGCCTCGCTCGTTTTTCCTTCATCTTCTAAGAGACCCACTTCGTAGTCGCGCACGTCCAGATTGTCCGGATCCAGATCCTTCGCCTTGTCCATCATCTTGTGAGCCTCGGCGAAATTCTTCTGCTGCCGATAGATTTGCGCCATCCCGAGATACGGCTGGACATCCTGGGCATTGGCCTCGGCGAGTTCCTGGTAGGTCTTCAGCGCGTCATCGTATTGGCCCGCCAGAGTTTGATCTTGCGCCAGCTCGGCCTTCAATTCCAACCGGCTCGGATCCAGTTCCAGCGCCTGTTTGTACGCGTCCGCCGCAAGCCCATACTCGTGCATCGATTCATAACTGTTCGCCAGCATCATCAGAGCGCGCGGCGACGGATTCTTTTTGCTCAGCTTCTCCAGCAGAGCCGAAGCCGTCCGCGCGTCGCCCCGGTCTGAATAAACGCTGGCCAAACCTGTGATCGCATCCTCGTTCTCGGGGTCGACTCCTAGCGCTTTCTTGAAAGCTGCTTCGGCATCCACGGAATCGGTCAACACCCTATCCAGACGCCCCAGCATCACCAGGCTGTCTGTATCCTTCGGGTCTTTCTCCGTAATGATTTTGTATTGCTCCACCGCCCGTTTCGCCATGCCTTCATCGATATGATTGGTTTGCGCGTCGCCGATCTGCTGCGTGTAGATGTGCGCAAGCACGCGCCGCGCGCTCAAATCGTCCGGGTTCGCCTTCAGAGCGTTCTGCGCCTCTTCCACCGCCTCCCGGATTCGTCCCGACACGCGATACAGTTCGGCTATATCTTCCACCAGAAACGTGGCGCTCGGATCCTCTTTCATCGCCAGGCGGTAATTATCAATCGCCTTGTTCACATAGTCGCTTCGGTTGCCGTAAGTGGCGGCAAGCTCTTCATAAAGATGCCCGAGCGAGTAGTGATAATAGGCCGCCGCCTTCGGTGAGCTTGCCTGCTTTGTCGTCGACGGTAGAGTGGAGCTTTGGTTTCCCAATCCGTTCCCCGATGTGTCTGCGGGCGTTTGAGCCGCGCCAGCTTTTGCGGTCGATAGCGCCGGCATCGCAACCAGCGCGGCTGTAAGGACACAAGAAGAAAAGAGAGGGTTAGAGTGAAAGTGAGACATTCGACCGCTTCGGGGAATAGGTGGCATTCCAACTCGGGAAACGAGTTGTTGCCCTTAGTATAACGCTCATATTGAGGATGTGCCCACGCCTGATCGCGTTTCCACTCTCCACCAAAATCCTTCACCTCTCATCGTTGTGCTCGGGCCTACCGGGGCGGGGAAAAGCGAGCTCGGCCTGAGTCTCGCCCAGGAATTCAGCGGTGAAATCATCAGTTGCGATTCCATTCAGGTCTATCGTGGACTTAATATCGGCTCGGCCAAAGTTCCGGAGCCGGAAAGGCGCGGCATTCCGCACCACCTGGTCGATGTTCTCGATTGGAATGAAGAGCTGACTGCTGGCGCCTACTC
>JBAUUG010000408.1:0-15256 GCA_049582585.1 Bryobacteraceae bacterium
CACGGGAACTGGTGCAATACGCCGTACAGTGGGCGGTCACCGAGACGGCGTGAAAGCCAGCCCGCCTGAGGGTTTCCCCGATGGATGCAATGGCGAATTTCCCTTGGTAAAAAACCGGATGAACCGCTGTTAATCTTCCCACAGAAGATGCGTCAATGGACAAGGAGCGCAACTTTTCCTCCGTCTCTCTGAAAGGGGATTTATCAGAATGGCAGACGATGTTCCCTATGGCCGGTCGACTCAGCGGCCTTCTCCGGTATCCGATATCCACATTATATGGATGACCAGCGGCTTGAGCTGCGATGGCGATTCCGTATCTATAACGGCCGCAATGCAGCCGAGCATCGAGGATGTTGTACTCGGGGCGATTCCGGGCCTTCCCAAGGTGCATGTGCACAATCCGGTTATTTCCTACGAAGTGGGCGACGATTTCCTCAAGTACTGGTATATGGCTTGGGAGGGAAAACTGGACCCCTTTGTTCTGGTTATGGAAGGGTCGATACCGAACGAAAGAATCAAGGCGGAAGGGTATTGGGCGGCCCTGGGAACCGATCCTGGAACCGGACAGCCGATCACCACCAATACCTGGATCGATCGATTGGCGCCGAAAGCGTTGGCGGTTGTCGGGGCCGGCACCTGCGCGACTAACGGCGGTATTCACGCCATGGCGGGCAACCCGACTGGCGCAATGGGCCTTCAGGATTATCTCGGCCGCAATTGGAAATCGAAAGCGGGACTGCCGATTGTCAATGTTCCCGGCTGCCCCGTGCAACCGGATAATTTCATGGAGACGCTGCTCTATCTGCTGTATCAGGTCGCGGGCCTCGCGCCCATGATTCCGCTGGACCAGGAAAACCGGCCGAAGTGGTTGTTTGGCGCGACAGTTCACGATGGCTGCGATCGCGGCAGCTATTACGAGCAAGGCGAGTTCGCGGATGCATACGGGCAAGTGGAATGCCTGGTGAAAATGGGCTGCTGGGGACCGGTAGTGAATTGCAATGTCCCGAAGCGAGGCTGGATGGCGGGGATTGGGGGCTGCCCGAACGTCGGCGGGATTTGCATTGGATGCACCATGCCGGGTTTTCCAGACAAATTCATGCCGTTCATGGATGAGCCGCCGGGCGCCAGAATTTCCTCGGGCGTGATCGGAATTTATGGGAAGGCGATTACCGCACTCAGGAAAATCACGAATGACACAGTGAACAAGGAACCGAAGTGGCGGCATACCGGCAGGCAGCTGACGACCGGGTACAACCCCAGAGCTTATTGAGAGCGCGTTCTTAGGAAAGGAATCATCATGGCTACAATTACCGCACCCGACGTAGACGTCGAAAGAAAATCACGCAATCTGGTCGAGATGAACTGGGATCCGATCACTCGGATTGTGGGCAGTCTTGGAATTTTCACCAAGATCGATTTCGATAACCGTGAAGTTGTCGAATGCCACAGCACGTCTTCCATCTTTCGCGGCTACAGCATCTTCATGCAGGGGAAGGACCCGCGCGACGCGCATTTCATTACCAGCCGTATTTGCGGCATCTGCGGCGACAATCACGCGACCTGCGCGGTGTATGCCCAGAACATGGCATTTGGAATCCGGCCGCCGGATATGGCGGAGTGGATCACCAACCTAGGTGAAGCGGCCGAGTACATGTTCGACCACAACATTTTCCAAGACAATCTCGTCGGCGTGGATTTCTGCGAGCAGATGGTGAGAGAGACTAATCCGAAAGTTCTGGCGAAAGCAGAGACTACTGCGGCTGAGCACGCGAATCTGCATGGCTTCAAAACCATCGCCGACATCATGCGCGCGCTGAATCCATTCACCGGCTCGTTCTATCGCGAGGCCCTGCAGATGAGCCGCTTGACTCGCGAGATGTTCTGCCTGATGGAAGGGCGGCACGTCCACCCGTCCACTCTTTATCCGGGCGGCGTGGGAACTGTTCCCACCGTTCAGCTATTCACCGACTACATGGTTCGACTGATGAAGTATGTCGAATTCATGAAGAAGGTAGTCCCGCTGCATGATGATTTATTTGACTTCTTCTACGACGCCTTGCCTGGATACGAGAAGGTGGGGCTGCGTCGCACTCTGCTCGGTTGCTGGGGCTCCTGGAACAATCCGCATGTTTGCGATTACAAATACGAGAACATGGCCGAGTGGGGACGTGCGATGTACGTCACGCCCGGTGTGGTGGTGGATGGCGAGTTGGTGACCAATGACTTGGTCGATATCAATCTCAACATTCGGATTCTGCTCGGCAGCTCCTATTACGACGATTGGCAGAATGAGCAGACATTCGTAAAGCGGGATCCGCTGGGCAATCCGGTGGATCAGCGGCATCCGTGGAACCAGACCACGATTCCGCGCCCTCAGAAACGCGACTTCAACGGAAACTACAGCTGGGTGATGTGCCCGCGCTGGTATGACAAACGCACTGGCGATTACCTGGCGCTCGATACCGGCGGCGGGCCTCTTGCGCGATTCTGGTCAACGGCGCTATCGGGGCTGGTCGACATCGGTTATGTCAAAGCGACCGGACACAGCGTCAAGATTTATCTGCCGAAAACAGCTACGATGCCTGAAGTAGAGTTCGAATGGAAGATTCCGAAGTGGAGCAACACGATCGAGCGAGACCGCGCGCGGACTTATTTTCAGGCTTATGCTGCAGCGGCCGCTCTTCACTTTGCCGAAAAGGCGATGCAAGAATTGCATGCCGGCAAGACCAAGACCTGGACTGATTTCAAGGTGCCCGAAGAAGCAATTGGCTGCGGCTTCCATGAAGCGGTTCGCGGTGTATTGTCGCACCATGTGGTGATTCGAGAGGGCAAAATCGCGAACTATCATCCCTACCCGCCGACGCCCTGGAATGCCAATCCCCGCGATATTTACGGAACCCCTGGGCCCTATGAAGACGCCGTGCAGGGTTGTCCTCTGTTCGAGGAGAACGGACCGGAAAACTTTAAGGGCATCGATATCATGCGTACCGTACGCAGCTTCGATCCCTGCCTGCCGTGCGGCGTTCACATGTACCTGGGCGAAGGCAAGACTCTGGAGACGGTGCATTCACCGATGTTTGGCCTTCGATAGCGGAGCGCCATGACGGACCTGCCGAAGGCGGACAGCCAGGAGTTCCGTGAACGGGTCGGACGGATTGACGAACTGGTTCGCGAAATAGAATCCGTCGCCGACCCGGCCCTGCGGGCGAGCACGCGCGAGTTGGTTCAATCGCTTATGGACCTGCACGGCGCGGCAGTCAGCCGAATGCTGGAGGTGGTATCAAGGGCGGGAGAGGCGGGCGAGGGCATTCTGAAATCGCTTGGCCGGGACGAGTTGGTGAGCGCCCTTTTGGTTTTGTACGATCTCCATCCCGATAGCTTTGAGACTCGCGTGAATCGCGGATTGGAAAAGGCGAGGAAGAAGCTGTCTCGTCACAGCGCCAGCCTCGAAGTGCTCGAGATGAGCGAGCAGACCGTTCATGTACGCGTCCAAGTGAACGGTCATACTTGCGGTTCAACGACCAATGAGCTGCAATCAACTGTACGCGACGCTTTGTACGAAAGCGCGCCGGATGCACTGGATGTGCTGATCGAAGCGCCGCAAGAGCAAGCCGCATCCCGATTCGTGCCGTTAGCCAGCTTGCAGCCGGCGAATGGCAGCCATGTCTGAGCCACAGTACAGCGCTTTTACGGCGCTGAAGAGCCTGATTCGCCCGCGGCAAACGCAGGAGCACTGCGAGCTATGCGCCGCGGGGTTGGGCCTCTATCATCAGCATCTGATCGAGCCGAACGCGCGCAAGCTGGTATGCGTATGCGACGCCTGCTCGATTCTATTCTCTTCGACCGGCCAAACCAAATACCGGCGGGTGCCCAGGCGCGTACGTTTTCTCAGAGACTTTGAGATGACGGACGGCCAGTGGGAGAGCCTTCTGATTCCCATCGGCATGGCCTTCTTCCTGAAGAGCAGCGCGGAAGAGAAAATTCTTGCGTTCTACCCGGGGCCGGCGGGTTCGACTGAATCCCTGCTGCCGCTGGAATGCTGGAATGACATCGTGCAGGGCAACCCGGTTCTGAACGAGATGCAATCCGACGTGGAAGCATTCCTGGTGAATCGCATCGACCATGCGCGGGGCGGAAGCGAGTACTACCTCGCGCCGATTGACAAGTGCTATGAGCTGGTGGGCCTCATACGATCGAATTGGCGCGGCCTTTCCGGAGGGACTGAAGTTTGGGAAAAGATCAAGCGGTTTTTTGACGAGTTGAAAGAAAACGCTGCCCCGGAGCGGTCGAATGCCTGATCTGAAGTTTCAGGTGGATGGCGCTGAAGCGGTACCGTTCGCGGCTGAGCCGCTGCTGGCTCTGAAATTGCGGGTGGAGAACGCGAATCGGGAAGAGACCATTCACACGATTGCGCTTCGGGCGCAGATTCAGATTGAGGCGCAGCGCCGGCAATATGGGCCGGAGGAGAAGAAGAGCTTGCTCGATCTTTTTGGCCAGCCGGATCGCTGGAGCAAAACGCTTAAGCCGATTCTCTGGACGCACGCGAGCGTCGTCATTCCATCCTTTACGGGAGCGATCTCTGTAAATCTGAATGTGCCTTGCACGTTCGACTTCAACATCGCTGCAACCAAATACTTTTACGCAGTGTCGGACGGTGACATTCCGCTCGATTTGCTGTTCAGTGGAACCGTGTTCCATGCGGGCGGGGGTGGGAGCTTGCAGGTTGCGCCGGTGCCATGGGACAAAGAGGCGCGGTTTCGCTTGCCGGCGCGAATTTGGAGAGAAATGATGGACCTCTACTATCCCAACAGCGCTTGGCTTTCGGTGCGCCGCGATGTGTTTGATCGTCTATACCAGTACAAGACACAACGCGGGATTCCTACCTGGGAGCAAGCGCTCGAGAGTCTTCTTGCAGCCGAAGAGGAGCCGGCGATCCAATGAACTCTAAGCTGGTGGAAGAGATCGCCAACGCCGTGCTGTATGAAGGGTACATGCTTTACCCTTACCGTGCGTCGGCGGTGAAAAACCGGCAGCGCTGGAATTTCGGCGTGTTGTATCCGCGCGATTTTGCAGAAGCGCAAAAAGGTTCGGATGCCTGGAGCATGCGGACCGAGTGTCTCGCTCAAGTGACCGGTACAAACGCGGATTTCAACGTCCGCGTCCGATTTTTGCAGCTGATTGAACGGACCGGGGAGGGCCAGGCGTGGCAAGAAGGCATGGAGCGCGATGTCAAAATTTCTGCTTTGAGATGGGGGCAGACGGTCCAGCGGGTCTTTTGGTTTCCACCGGGGATCGAAACAGACGGCAATGTATCACGAAAATGCGAAGAGATCAACGGCACTGTAAAAATCGAGACGGAGGATCTTGGAAACAACTTATTCAAAATTTGTGTGAGCGTGTTCAACACCGGTTCGCTGGATGAAGCGGATCGCGGGAGCCGCGACCGTGCTCTTTTGCGATCTTTGGCCTCCGCGCACACGATACTCGAGATCAATGACGGCGAGTTCATATCGTTGCTCGATCCGCCCGAGGATTTGCGCGACCTTGCAGCGCAATGCAAGAACGTTGGAACGTGGCCGGTGCTGGCCGGGGAAGCGGGAGAGCGCGACGCTATGCTCTCATCGCCGATTATTCTTTACGATTACCCGCAAATCGCGCCTGAGAGCGCCGGCGCTCTTTTCGACGGCACTGAAATTGACGAGATTCTTACGCTGCGCATCATGACTTTAACGGACGAAGAAAAACGCGAAATGGGCCAAACCGACGAGCGCGCACGGCAGATCCTGCAGAGAACCGAAGAAATGCCGCCGGAGCAGCTGATGAAGATGCACGGAGTGCTGCGGAATACTCGATGAACGAATGGGAGTGGCAGTTGCTCGAAGAGAAGACCCCGGCGGAATCCGTCTCCGTGGGCGGGGTCGATGTGCGCAAAGGGGATCGCGTTGTTTTGCGTCCGAGAAAGGGCGGAGATATATTTGACTTGGCGCTGACCGGGCAAATCGCGGCCATTGAATCGATTGAGCAGGATTACGAAGGCAAACTGCATGTCGCAGTGATTCTCGAGGACGACCCCGGCAAGGATTTAGGGCTGTTGCGGCAACCCGGACACCGGTTTTTCTTCACGCCCCAGGAGATTGAACCTTGTGCGCCCCGTCAGCCTAAGATTCTGGTTGCGGGGATTGGCAATATTTTTCTTGGCGATGATGGATTCGGCGTCGAAGTGGTGCGCCGGCTTTCCGCTTATCAATTTCCGGAGAGCGTGCGCATTCGTGATTTTGGGATTCGCGGTTATGATCTCGCGTACTCTCTGCTGGACGGTTACGATCTCGCCATCCTGATCGATGCGTCACCTCGAGGCGAGGTTCCGGGGACGGTCTACGTGATCGAACCGGATCTCAGCGCGATTGAAAAGGCTCCCCAGCCGGTGGCGCTGGATGCCCACACGATGAACCCCGTCAATGTACTTCGATTGGCGCAAGGCATGGGTCCTATATCGAAGCGCATCTTGCTGGTTGCATGTGAGCCTGCCGAGCTTGGCGGGGACGAAGGCTACATGGGTTTGAGCGAACCGGTTTCGGCGGCGGTGGAGGAAGCCCTGAAAGTTACGGTCAGGCTCATTGAAAAGGCGCTGGAAGGAGGGGAAACCGCTTGCTGACGCGCGCGGCTCAGATAAGGCTATGCAAGCTGAGCATTATGCAATCGACGCCGGTCAGAGCAGCCTTACTGTACGGGCCTTCGCTGCCGGATTGCTTTCGGCTCTTGGCCACAGCCCGACCTTGGCCATTCGCGAGTTCGCCGGCGAGGCGAGCTTTATTCCCGGCACGTTCGAGAATGCTTCCGTCAAGGTCAAAGTCAGGTCCGGCTCACTCAGGGTGGTGGATACGATCAGCGGCAAGGACCGGAGCGAAATTGAGCAGACCATGAATCGCGACGTGCTGGAGACGGAAAAATATCCGGACATCGTTTTCGAGAGCTCCAAGGTATCGGCCAGTAAGGCGGGTGATGGTCAATACTGGATTAATCTCGTGGGTGAGCTCTCGCTTCATGGGGTGACAAACAGTCAGCCCATAGCGGCTCAAGTGGCGGTAACAGGCGATACTTTGCGCGCTCACGGTGAGTTTTCCCTGCTGCAGACCAGCTATAAGATCAAACTGGTTTCTGTCGCGGGAGGTACGCTCAAAATTAAGGACGAAGTGAAATGTTCTTTCGATATCGTTGCGCGAAGACAACCTGGGATGTCGGGAGAGCAAAAAGGCCGTATGTTGGCTGTGGAGGGTTCATAAATGTGTTTGGCTATTCCGGCTAAGGTCGTCGAGCTTTTTCCGGATGAACAAAGCCGCGCGCTCGTTGAAGTGGTTGGAGTGCGGCGTCACATAGACACCGGACTTCTGCAGGATGATCCTCCCAAGACCGGGGATTGGGTGCTCATTCATGTCGGTTTCGCGATGAGCAAGATCAGCGAAGAGCAGGCTCTCGATCAATTGAGGATGCTGACTATGCTGGGCGAGAGTGAAGCGGCCTTTGAGGAAGTGCGAGGGTACGAAAGCGGTCCATAACGATATGAGATTCGTAGACGAGTTTCGCGAGCCCGGCGTGATCGGGAAGGCATCGGACGAGATCAGACGCCTGATGGACCCGCAGCGCCACTATCGCTTTATGGAGGTGTGCGGCGGCCACACTCACGCGATTTATCGCTTTGGCTTGAAAGATCTGCTTCCGCCGAATATCGATTTAGTTCATGGCCCCGGTTGCCCGGTGTGCGTTTTGCCCATGGGGCGAATCGACGACGGGTTATCGATTGCGAAAGATCCCGATGTGATCTTCACCGCGTTCGGCGACATGATGCGCGTTCCGGGTCGGGATGGCAGCCCTCTTGAGCACAAAGCTCGCGGAATGGATGTACGCATTGTTTATTCGCCTTCTGACGCGCTGAAAATCGCCCAGAAGAATCCAGATCGGCACGTCATGTTTTTCGCCATCGGGTTTGAGACCACGGCGCCTTCTACCGCCCTCATCCTCATGCGCGCGCGAGCCCTGGGACTCCAAAACTTCAGCGTTTTCTGTAATCACGTCACCATCATCCCGGCGATCCGCGCGATTCTCGATTCTCCGGATATGCGCATTGACGCGTTCATAGGGCCCGGACACGTCTCTACCGTGATCGGGTGCCGGCCCTATGAGTGGATTGCCCGGAATGAGAAAAAGCCCATCGTCGTCTCCGGCTTCGAGCCGGTCGATGTGCTGCAATCCATCGTGATGCTTCTGCAACAACTCAGGGCAGGCGAGGCGAAGGTCGAAAATCAATATAAGCGAGTGGTTCCCTGGGAAGGAAATCGCGCGGCGCTGAGGGCGATGGCGGAAGTTTTCGAATTGCGCCCCTATTTCGAGTGGCGCGGCATGGGCTTCATTTCGCAATCGGCTCTGCGCATCAAAGATAGCTACGCGACGTGGGATTCCGAGCGGCGCTTCAGCGTGCCGGGCGTGCGAGTAACAGATCCTAAAGCAGCGCAGTGCGGCGAGGTGCTGAAGGGAGTGCTGAAGCCGGTCGAGTGCAAACTATTCGGGAAAGAATGCACGCCGGAACACCCTGTGGGCGCGCTGATGGTTTCTTCCGAAGGGTCGTGCGCCGCTTACTTCAATTACGAGCACCGCAAGCGTGAGGTTCTGACCAACATTGGCATCCCTGCTTAACGGCAAACCGCGAATGGCCTCGGCGGCTGCGAAAATCCGGTTCCGCGACCCTCAAATCGAGATGGCGCACGGAGCCGGGGGCAAGGCCAGCCGGCGACTGGTGGAAGGGCTTTTCGCTCCACTGCTGTTTGATTCTTCTTCGGAGCCGTTGGGCGACGCGGCTTTTCTCCGCATCGACGGAACTCGCATCGCCATTACTACCGATAGTTTCGTCGTCAAGCCGCTGAGTTTTCCGGGGGGATCCATCGGAGAACTCGCTGTAAACGGCACGGTCAACGATCTCGCCGTTTCCGGTGCAAGAGCTGAAGCCTTGGTTGTGACGTACGTCCTCGAAGCCGGACTCCCAACGGGCATTCTCGAAGCAGAAGTTCGCGCGATGGCGAAAGCGGCATCCAGTGCCGGAGTCGCGATCGTCGGCGGCGATACCAAAGTGGTTGAACACGGTAAAGCCGACTGCATGTATATCACCACGGCGGGGATTGGCCGGCCGATTCCGGGAGTGACAATTTCCGCCGCATCAGTCCGGCCCGGCGACAAAGTATTGCTCAGCGGACCCATCGGCGATCACGGCATCACGATTTTGCTCGCGCGCGGCGAGCTTGATTTAGAGGCCGATCTCTGTTCCGACACACGCTCGGTGCTCCCGCTCATTGAAGCCTTGACTCGGATCGCTGGGCCGGGCATTCGCTGGATGCGCGATCCTACTCGAGGAGGCGTGGCAACCTCGCTGAACGAGCTGGCGCGCGATTGTGATCTCGGTGTCTTAGTTTTCGAAGACCGCGTGCCTATTCGTGACACTGTTCGAGGAGCGTGTGAGTTGCTTGGCCTCGATCCGCTGCACATCGCGAACGAAGGCCAATTTCTGGCCGTGATCGCGCCGGAATACGCCGATGCCGCCCTGGCAATCCTGCATGAGACTGCCGGGGGCCGGGAAGCAGTAATCATTGGCGAGATCAAGGATCAGCCGTCGGCGACCGTGCTTGGCGCGACCAATTATGGAGGCACGCGAGTGATCGACATGCTGGTGGGTGATCCTTTGCCGCGTATCTGCTAACCCTATGCCGACTAGCCATTCCACACTCGCAACACGCGTGGAAGAGGCGCTGCTCGAACGCAACGAGCTGTTTGGAGACTTCTTCTCGAAGGAGGCGGACCGCCTGGCATCGGCCTGCCGGGATATGTCCGAGCGCTTTCTGCAAGGCGGCCGCTTGCTTGCCTTCGGACGAGGGCCGTATGCAACGGACGCTCAGCACGTTTCGGTTGAATTCGTTCACCCGGTCATCGTCGGAAAGCGCGCTCTGCCGGCGCTCGATCTATCCATCGCGTTCGCCCAGTGGCTCAAAGCCCTCGTTCAACCGGAAGACATCGTAATGGGTTTTGGCCCTCCTGAGGGTGACGCTGAAGTCGAAGCGAGTCTCGACCGGGCGCAGGCGCGAGGAGCGATGACCTTCGCGTTGCCCGGCGAGAAAGGCTCGTACGCATTCAGATCCGTCGCACGCGACGCGTTCATGCATCAGGAGATGATTGAGATCCTCTATCACACGCTTTGGGAGACAGTGCACGTCTTTTTCGAGCATCGCGAACTGGGCCATGACGCCGGTGAATCGAGTTTTCTCTATCCGTTCCTCGGTAATCAGAAACAGCAGACCGCAGGCATTCTCGAAGAGGCCGCATCCTCGATCAAGATGAAAGTGGACGACGACGCCGCTCTGCGCGCGCAAGTTGCTCGCGAGGAATCTGAGCACATCGCGAACGCGGCTTCAGCAATTCGGGAACGGCTGGACCGGGGCGGCAAGCTGATTCTTTTCGGTAACGGCGGTTCGGCCACCGATGCCAACGATTGGGCGCTCGACTGCATTCTTCCTCCGGATGGCTGCCAACAAGTTCCGGCGGTTTCGCTGTCTCTTGAACCCGCCAACATCACGGCGCTTGCGAATGATGTTGGGACCGAGGTGATTTTCCTTCGGCAGCTGATTGCGCAGGCTAAGCCGAACGACGTGGCCATCGGCATCTCGACCAGCGGCGGATCGCGAAACATCATCATGGCTCTGGAAGAAGCCCGGAAACGCAGCCTGCTCACTGTGGCGCTCCTGGGATATGACGGCGGCGAGATTTTGCGGCGAGGCCTGGCGGATCACCCTCTTGTGGTTCACTCCGATTACATACCGCGCATCCAGGAAGTGCAGGCTTCGATTTATCATGTGATTCGATCATGCCTGTAATTGAACTCTACGGAACTCGAACTTGCCCGTACACCCAGGAGATGCGGGAATCGCTCGAGTGGAAAGGGCGCGATTTCGTCGAGTACGACGTTGAGATTGATCCCGAGGCTCTGACGCGGATGCACGCTCTCACGGATGGCCAGAATACCGTGCCAGTGTTGGTGGAAGACGGGAAAGTAGTCGAGATTGGATGGCGTGGACGAGGTTGTTTCGTCACGCCGGGGCCAAGTGGATGATAGAGGCTCGCTCCATCCGCGTGCGCGGCGTTGTGCAAGGGGTCGGCTTTCGGCCGTTCGTCTTTCGCCTCGCACGCGCCAATTCATTGGCTGGCTGGGTGCTGAATGAGGAGGGCGGTGTCGACATTCATCTCGAAGGCGGCGAGCCGGCACTTGAGGCATTTCTTCACGATCTTTCGGCGCAAGCGCCTCTCGCCGCGAGCATCACAGCCATTGACGTGCGCCACTCTGAAGCCTCGGGCCTGAAGGATTTCAGCATCCTCGAGAGCCGCCGCAACGGGCATCCTTCCGTCCGCATCTCTCCCGACCTTCCGGTCTGCGAAGATTGCCTTTGCGAGGTTCGCAATCCGGAGGACCCGCGCTATCTGTATCCTTATATCAATTGCACGAATTGCGGTCCCCGCTACACCGTGATTGAAAGCCTTCCCTATGATCGTGCGAACACCACGATGAAGGATTGGCCCATGGATTCGCTCTGCGCCACCCAGTATGACGATCCGTCGGATCGCCGCTTCCACGCTCAACCGTTAGCCTGCCCTGCTTGTGGACCGCGCTATTTTCCGAGTATTGAGCGGGTGGCGCAAATGCTGAACAGCGGACTGATTGTCGCGATCAAAGGAATCGGCGGCTATCATCTCGCTTGCGACGCGCGAAATGCCGATGCGGTTCGCACCCTGCGCGAACGCAAGTTCCGAAAAGAGAAACCGTTTGCCGTGATGGTTCGGAATATTGAGCTTGCCCGCGCCCTGGTAGAGCTCTCTCCAGACGGTGAAGCGCTGCTCACCTCGATTGCTCGTCCCATCGTTCTCGCGCCTGCCAAGGTTGAGCTGGAGGGAGTTGCGCCTGACAATCATGAACTCGGATTGATGCTGCCCTACACGCCCATACATCATCTGCTTTTCGACGCGGGCGCTCCGGAAATTCTGGTGATGACCAGTGCCAACCGCTCGAGCGAGCCCATTGCTTACACGGATGAAGACGCGCGGCTGCGCCTCTCCGGGGTCGCTGACGCATTTCTGATCGGCGAGCGCCCGATAGCGCGGCGCGTGGATGATTCAGTAGCTCGCTCCGGAATTTTCGGGCCAGCGATACTGCGACGCGCTCGCGGTTATGCGCCCGGCGCTGTGACTACGCTGCCGATTGACCGCCCGATCCTGGCCGTGGGCGCTGACCTGAAGAACACGATCACGTTAGTCGTCAAGGGACAAGCATTTGTCAGCCAGCACATTGGCGATCTCGATCACTACGAAGCGCTCAAATCATTTCAGGAAACGATTCGCGATTTGGTCTCGATGTACGAATTGGATTATGACGATCTGCTGATTGTCCATGATCTTCATCCTCAATATGCGTCGACGCATCATGCGGTCGATCTCGCCTGCGCGCAAAGATACGCCGTTCAGCACCATCGCGCGCACATTGCATCCGTGCTGGCGGAAAAGCAGGCCTGGGACAAACGAGTGGTGGGCGTCAGCTTTGATGGAACCGGCTTCGGTGACGATGAAACGATCTGGGGCGGCGAGTTCTTTCTGGGCAGCATCACTGAAGGGCTGAAACGGGCCATGCACCTGCGGCAAGCAAGTCTGCCGGGCGGAGATGCAGCGGCGCGTTCTCCGGTACAATGCGCTGCCGGTTTCCTGACCCAAATAGATACCTCGCGCGACTTATTCGGGCTATTTCCGCCACGTTACCGGCGTTCCGTGCAGTTACTTGAAAAAGAGGTACGAACTTTCAAGACAACTTCCGTAGGCCGTCTTTTCGATACGGCCGCGGCCCTAGTTGGCTTCACTCGCGAGATCAGCTTTGAAGGGCAAGCGGCAATGTGGCTCGAGCATATCGCTCGATCCGCGCCTGCTTGCGAGGCGTACGCTTTCCCTGTGATCGAAACAGAGTTGGATTTCCGCCCGCTGCTGCGGGCCGTCTTGGACGATCGTTTGCGCGGACGCGACCCGGGCGAAATCGCGCGAGCATTCCACGCAGCGATTGCCCGGGCGGTATCCGAGGCCGCAAAAATTCTTTGCGAGGCAAATTCGCTCGATACCGTAGTCCTCTCCGGCGGAGTTTTTCAGAACGAGCTGCTGCTGGAAAACGTGAAATCGGAGCTCGCAGCTGAGCCCATTGAGATATGGACCAATTCCGCCGTGCCGCCGAACGACGGTGGCATCAGCTTGGGACAATCCGCCTTAGCTGCATTCGCGGCCGGGGAGGAATGCCATGCATGAGCTCTCTATCGCGATGAGCATCCTCGATGTTGCGAGGGAAGAGTCGGAGCGGCGCGGCGGTGTCCGGGTGGAGGCGATTCACCTCAAGATCGGCGCGCTTTCGGGTGTGGTCAAGGATGTCCTGCTATTCTCCTATCAGCTCGCGTCCCAAGAAACTGCATTCGCCGATTGCCGCCTCGAAATCGAGGAGATCCCGGTCATGATCCACTGCTCTAAATGCAACGGCACGCGCGCAATCCGCTCACCGCAATGGTTCGCCTGCGAAGAATGCGATACACCCGCGTTGAAAGTAGTGCAGGGCAAGGAGCTGCAGATCTCGGCAATGGAGTTGTCCGAATGACTACCGCGCCGCGCATCATTGAAGTCCGGCAGAACATCTTGAAGCACAACGACCAGGTTGCTCGCGGCCTCCGGGAGCGTTTTCATGATGCGGGTGTCTTCGTCGTCAGCTTGGTATCCAGCCCCGGATCCGGCAAAACCGCGTTTCTTGAAAAGACGCTGACGCTGCTGAAGAAGCAGTACCGTCCGGCCGCGTTAGTGGGAGATCTCGCGACAGATAATGACGCTGCTCGCCTGGCGCGCAGTCAGGCTCCTGTGAAGCAAATCACGACCGGCACACTTTGTCACCTGGAGGCAGCGATGGTCGAGAAGGCGGTCGAGGATTGGAGCCTTCAAAGTTTAGATTTTCTGTTTATCGAAAACGTCGGCAATCTTGTCTGCCCGTCTTCATACGATCTTGGCGAAGATCTGCGCCTGGTGCTGCTTTCGGTAACCGAAGGAGAGGACAAGCCGCTGAAATACCCCACCATCTTCAACAGCGCCGATGTGGCGATCGTCACGAAAATGGATCTGGCCGAAGCTGTTGAATTCGACTGGACGGCTGCAAATAACAACATCCAAGCAGTGCGGCCAGGCATGCCGGTAATCGCAGTCTCGACAAAAACGGGCGTAGGCATGGAAAATTGGCTCAGTTTTCTTGCGGCTCAACGAGGCTCTCCGATAGTCGTATAGCGGTTCACGGGCAAATCCTTCAACACCTCGACGGCGCCGCGTGGCCACCTGATGGTGACGCGATCGACGGCAGCGCAGGAGCCCAGCCCGAAATGCAGGCGCGGATCGTTCCGCGAGATATAGCTGCCGCCGTTTCGAACCGTATCAAACTGCGTTTTGCCGCAGCTTTCAATGCGGACGCTCGATCCAATGGCATCACGGTTACTGCGAGTCCCGCGGAGCGAGAGCCCAATCCAGGAGTTCTGATTTGATGTCTCGTTTTGAAGCAGTATGGGGGAGCCGGCAATCGGCAGGATAACCACATCGACTTTGCCGTCGTTATTGAAGTCGCCGGCGCATCCGCCGCGATAAGAGTTGTTCGGAATTGCGGGGTAGCTGTAACTCAACGCAAATTTCCCGCCATGATTTCGAAATACGGTGAAGGGCTCGAGATAATGCGCGTGAGTAGGATATACGTGCCCGTTTGCGGTCCAAAGCTCCTTCTGTCCGTCGTTGTCGAAATCCGTAAAGCCGCACGCCCAACCCAGGTAAGGCATGGTCAGCTTATGAAGCCCTGTCTCGGACGAAACATCGTCAAAAAGGCCCGGCTTGTCTTGCTTGAAAAGTGGGAAATAATCCTCGTAAAAAGTTGTAGTCAACAAGTCCAGGCGGCCTTGGTTGTCGTAATCTCCGACCGCGACTCCCATGTTCGATTGCGCCCGCCCGTCTCCGTTGAACGCAACACCGCGATCCAGCGCGGATTCTTTAAACGTTCCATTGCCCTGATTCAGGAATAGAAAATTCGGGTCTGAGTCATTAGCGACGAAGATATCGATCTTGCCGTCGCCGTTGAAATCATCGAAGACAGCCGTGAAGCCGTGCGCCGCATTTACGG
>JBAUUG010000409.1:0-4005 GCA_049582585.1 Bryobacteraceae bacterium
GTGCTCATTGAAGTCAAGCTTTCAGCGGAACAAGCGAAAACTGGCGCCCGTCCGGAAGAATTGCCGGAACTGCTGAACGCTGCCGCCGATTGCACGCACTTGAACGTTTCAGGCCTGATGACCATGCCGCCCTGGTCCGATGACCCGGAGCAGTCGAGACCGTACTTCCGGCAATTAGCGGATCTGGCGCGCCAACACGGATTGCGCGAGCTTTCGATGGGCATGTCGGGCGATCTCGAGGTGGCGATTGAGGAGGGCGCGACAGTCATTCGCGTGGGCACGGCTCTGTTTGGCCGACGGCCCAAGCCTCATGAATAGACGCCTGAAGTGCTGGGGCATTCTCGCGCTTGGGCTTTCGGTTGCCGCAGTGGCAGCCACTGCCGAGCAGTCGCCCCTCGAGCTTATGGTTCCCATGCGCGACGGCATTCATCTCGCGGCGGACCTTTTTCTACCCGGCGCCGGCCGCCGGCCCACCATCCTCATCCGTACGCCATACGGCCGCCAGGCCGCACCCATGCGCAGCTATCGCTTCTTCGTTCAGCATGGTTACGCCGTGCTGATCGAAGATGTTCGAGGACGGTCTGCCTCGCAGGGATTATTTGGCCCTGCCGGAGAGGAAGGCCCCGATGGCTATGACACCGTTTCCTGGATCTGCACTCAACTCTGGTGCAATGGCCGCGTCGCCATGGCCGGAAGCTCTTACCTTGGCGTGGCTCAATGGTGGGCCGCGGTGGAAGACAATCCGCACCTGCTGACCATCTCTCCCATGAATTCCGGAGACGACGATTACCTCGATCGGTTCTATTCCACCGGCGGAGCGCTTCAAATTGGCCACCGCCTGTTATGGCTCGCCGAAAATCTTACCCCTCCGTTGGATGTCCGGCCGCTCTTCAGCAGCTACATCACGCACCTGCCGTTGCGCAACGCTGATCTCGCCGCCACGGGCGTAAAATTGCCTCTCTGGAGAACCGCGCTCGATCATCCCTCTTACGACGCCTACTGGAAGGGTTTCAGTATTCGGGAGCACCTCAACCGCATCGCCATACCGGTTCTCTCCTTCGGAGGCTGGTTCGACAATTATGCAGAAAGCGATCTCGATGTCTTTTCGCGCCTCTCGCGCCGGCATCAATTCATCGAGACCTGGATTGGGCCCTGGGCGCATAATCCGAATCTGAAATTCCCCACGCGAGATTTTGGGCCGAAAGCGCATATCCCCATACGGCAGAAGCAGGCTGACTGGTTTGATCGATGGCTCAAGAACCCTCCTCGCCCCGAGTCCGCCGACGCCTCCCGTCCCCTGCTCCACATCTTCGTCATGGGTCCCGATGTCTGGCGCGACGAGCACGAATGGCCTCTCGCGCGCACTCACTACACGCCGCTGTATGTGGACAGCAACGGCCACGCGAACTCCTCCTCGGGAGACGGCTCATTGCGTTGGGAACCCATTGCCCAGGCGCCGCGCGACACATTTACTTACGATCCCAAGAACCCGGTGCCGACTCTGGGCGGAGCCGTCTGCTGTAATCCAAGGCTCATGCCGCCCGGGCCTCTCGATCAAACTCCTGTCGAAGCCAGATCCGACGTTCTGGTCTACACCTCCGCGCCGCTGTCACGCGATATTGAGGTGACCGGGCCTGTGCGCGTCATCCTATACGTCGCTACCTCGGTTAACGACACCGATTTCACGGCGAAGCTGGTTGATCTCTCGCCCGAAGGGCGTCCGCTGCTGGTCACCGATGGCATCCAGCGATTGCGCTACCGCCTCTCGTTAACTCAGCCGCTTTTCGTCAAGCGAAACACGGCGTATCAGATCAGTATCGATGCCGGCGTAACCAGCTATGTCTTCGCCGCCGCCCATCGAATCCGCCTGGAAATCTCGAGCAGTAACTTCCCACGCTTTGATCGCAGCTTGAACTCAGTTCGGCCGAACGCGGATGAGACCAGGGTCGCCAAAGCCCGCCAGACCGTCTTTCATGAGAGAGGGTATCCATCCGCTGTGATCCTGCCCATTATTCCGAAATTAAGGGGTTGAGGCGGATGGCCATCGTGTATTGGAATCCCAACGCTCAGATCTACTCGACCGCAGCCGCACTCATGGCTAGGAAGCTGTTGATCTCGTCGGCCGTATCTCCACCGCCATTCGTGAGTTGCATCATGAACACCCCGACTAAGTCTTTCTCCGGGTCAACCCACTCGTAGGTGCGGAAAGCACCGCCTTTGACATAGCTTCCTATCGAGTTATAGCGGAACATCCCTTCCGCGTCTCGCACCACTTCGTATCCGTAACCATGACCTACACCGGGAACCCAACCGGCTTTGAGACTGCCGGTGTGTGAAGTGGTCATGAGAGTAACCGCTGCGCTCGAGAGGACGCGGTGACCGTCGAGCGTTCCTTTGTTCCGCATCATCATATTGAAGCGGAAGATGTCTTCTGCCGTACTCACGATTCCACCCGCCGGCATAGGAATCTTGGGACCACGCCGCGCTCCCAGTTCCAATGGCGATTTTGTAAGTGCTGAACGGGATAATGTGTAAAGCGTTGCAACCCGCCCCATCTTTTCTTCCGGCACAAAGAAATAGGTATCTCTCATTCCCAGCGGCTCGAATATTTTCTCTTTCAAGAACGCGTCGTACGGCTGCTTTGAAACAATTTCAATAATCCTGCCGAGCACGTTGTAGCCGATATTGCTGTAATTCCAACTAGTTCCCGGTTCAAAGAGCAGTTGCGTTTTGGCGCCGAGCGCTGCGAGTTCGGCGAGCGTGGTGGGCTCTGTTCCTTCATGCACACTCGAATCGCTCTCCAGCCCCGAAGTGTGCACCATCAGATCCTCAATATTGATTGGTCGAGAAGGTGCGGCGCCTTCGCATGTGTATCCCGCATTCCCTGCGCAGCCCCTCACCTTCAAACCTTTGTATTCCGGCAGATATTTCTCGACGGGATCGATGACCGAAATGTTGCCCTCATCGACCAGCACCATGATCGCCGCGCAGGTGATCGGCTTCGTCAGAGAAGCAATGCGAAAAAGCGAATCCTTACGCATTGGCTTCTTGCTCTCGACGTCCTGATAGCCGACTGCATCGAAACTGGCTACCCTGCCATGGCGTCCGAGAATGGTGACCATGCCGGCGGCCTGGTTCGCGTCGACATAAGCTTTCATGCGGATAGGAATAGCGGCCAACCGCTCAGCGCTCATAGCAGCGGCTTCCGGACTCACTTTGTTTACGTCCAGACGGTCGGCAGCGAAGGACGCAAAAGAACATCCGATGAGAAGGAGAGCTTGCGAAGGCTTCATGTGCGTTTAGGCCCGACCGTAAATCGCATTCTATTACCTACTTGCAGAAATTCGCGTACTGCCGTTCGCTTGTCCAAACCCAACAGAACCGCGAACGTAAGAGAGCGGCAGGCATACGCTTTCTTCCGCAACTTGGTACTAGACCAACCGCAACGTTCCACTCTGGAAGAAATAACTCGGATTTCCGCTGGCTAACGGAGCGCCGAGTGTAAAGCGAGTGCGATGGGCTGCAAGTCGCATAGGGAACATTTGCCATAGGGGTCTAGATTAGTCTCGAGAAACGGCCATGCATCATGCCATTGCTCGACCCCCCGCTCCGGCGGATCCTGGCCGACTTTTCGTTCCGTATCTGGCTGACAGTTTCCGGACGGCCCGACCGTCTGGACACAATTCGTAAACCCTCGGCCCTGACCGACGATTTCTGCTCGTGGTCTGTTTGAAACAAGGCACGTAACCGGAAAGCCGTGCCTTGGTAAAATTGCCCGATCAGTGGAGTCGTCATCACGATGAACAGACAATCTGCGTTTCTCATCCCGATTCTGGGGACAGTCTTCGCTTTGATTGGCATGACCGCTGCTGCCTTCGCATCGTCGACCGAGGGCTGCGGAAGACCGCCTGCTGTAGCAAACCAGCCATGGCGAATTGATGACGCCGTCGCATTCAAGACCCGAGGCTTGGCTGTCGATGCGGACGGTGCGCCTAACTCCTATCT
>JBAUUG010000410.1:0-11463 GCA_049582585.1 Bryobacteraceae bacterium
TCCGTTGTCACTTTGGTGCCCGTGTTCGCTCTGAACATTGTGTTGCGAAGACGGACTGCAGCGATCAGATTGGCTTCGGAGAAAAGATACTGCCAAACGGCGCTCTTCTGTCTATCGAGCGCATATAGGCTTGTGATGAGCGCAATAAGACCGCCAGGCCGAACCGATCAATTGACTTGGCGACAAAATAATCATGGATAGACCGCGTGAGCGAAGCGGGCGCGGACGTGAGCGCTTCCCCGCGCTAGACGATCACATAGAATGGAATCGCGGTACACAGACACCATGGACTGGCGGCTGCTCGAGACCACATATCAGGATGCGCGCTATGCATTGCGAATCATGCGCAAGAGTCCTGCTTTCACCTTGACCGCGGTGCTCACATTGGCGCTTGGCATCGGGGCTAACACTGCCATATTTACGGTCATCGACGCAGTACTCTTGAAGCCGCTTCAATATCGCGATGCCAACCGGCTGGTGCAGGCGGTGGCGGACGGTACCCACCAACACGCCAGGGACAACACCTTCTCACAGCGGCAATTCGATGAAATCAGGCCCGCGCTGCGCTCCTTCAGCGGGTTTTGGCGCGTACCTTGACCTGCCGGAAAATATGACTTTGACCGGCGGCGCGGAACCGGAAGCCATACAAGGCGCGCGCGTTTCCGCCAATTTCCTCGACATTCTGGGCATTCGACCGTTCTTGGGCCGCAGCTTTCTGCCGGAAGAGGAGAAACCGGGTGGGCCGGCCGTCGCAATGGTCAGCTCGAAACTTTGGAAGACCCGTTTCGAAGGAGACGCGCGGGTCATAGGAAAAACGATTACGTGGAATGGACATTTGGGTGACGAAGCCGTCGGAGTGGTCTGCCGCTCCACCCCGCTACTGGAACATCGTGGGCCGGCTGATCGGATTCGGACGGCTGAAGCAAGGAGTGAGCCTGGAACGAGCTTCGGCCGAACTGAACGTGGTCAGTCATCAATACGCAATTTCTCATCCGGATAGGAACGAAGGCGGGAGGATGCGGTTGGTGTGGATGAAGGATCGATTGGTTGCGAATGTACGCCTGACGCTCTGGATACTGTTTGGTGTCGTGGCGTTCGTTTTGTTAATCGCATGCGCCAATGTGGCGGGGTTGCTCTTAGCGCGAGCGAGCTCGCGGTCCCGTGAGTTTGCGGTTCGCATGGCGCTTGGAGCACCGCGAGGGCGCTTGATCCGCCAATTGTTGGCTGAGAGCATTGTTTTTTCTGTGATAGGAGGCTCGCTGGGGTTGTTGCTCGCGAAATGGGCTCTCACTGCTGTGAAAAACATCAGCGCGCTCAATCTGGCGGGAATCGGAGAGATCCGGTTAGATGGCGCTGTGCTGGCATTCACGGTGGCGCTCTCGATTCTAACGGGCATTTTATTCGGTTTGTTTCCGTCTCTGCAGATATCGCGACCGTACTTGGCTGACGAGCTGCGAGAAAGCGGTGCTACGGCGGGACACAGTTCAACGGTGCGGCCAAGACTCTTCGCCGTGAGCACGCGCGGGCTGCTGGTAGTAGCGCAGATTGCGTTCTCGATTGTCCTGCTGATCGGAGCGACTCTTCTGATGAGGAGTTTTGCGCGCTTGCGCAACGTCGATCCGGGATTTCAGCCCGCAAACTTACTCACCGCAAAAGTTGTTTTGCCACCCCTTCGCTACGACACTGCCCAGAAAAAGCTGTCGTTCTTCGGCGACCTCACTCGGCGGCTGGAGACGATTCCAGGAGTGCGCAGCGCTGCAATCGCGATGTCGCTTCCCACTACCAGCTGGCTTCGAACGAACATGCAGATCCAGGGACAGCCTTGGGAAGAGGACCCCGCCAAGTGGCCATCCGTACAAATTCAGAGCGTCACGCCGGGTTACTTTCGGACGCTCGGGATTTCTATCGAGCGCGGGCAGGAGTTCACGGGGCGCGATAACAGCTTCGGCGCGCCCCCTGTGATGATGATCAACGAAAGCTTTGCCCGGCAATTCTGGCCAACTTATCCGCTCGGACAAAATCCGGTCGGCCAGCACGTGCGCGAGGGCGCGGACAAAACGAGCTGGGTGGAAATCATAGGCATCGCAGCCAATGTTCACGAAGGAGGCCTGGCGATGGAGGCATTACCGGAATTTTACGTTCCTTGTATCATTCATCCCCCGCAAACAGCGTGGCGGTGCGCACAGGAGGCGATCCGCATAGCTTCATGAATGCTGTGCGAAGGCAGGTGCAAGCCATTGACCGGAATGAACCCCTTTCAGAAATCAGAACGATGGATCAGGTGCTTGAATCCACTCTGGGACAACGCAGGGTGATGATGCTGCTGCTGGCATCGTTCGCAGGCCTCGCAGTTGTGCTGGCGATGATTGGGATTTACGGAGTCATCGCTTATTCCGTTGCACAACGAGCGCAAGAACTGTCTATCCGGCGAGCGTTAGGAGCGCAGCAGCGCGATATCCTTCGACTTGTCATCAGCCAGGCCCTCACTATGGCCATTGCGGGCGTCGCGATTGGGGTCTTGGGAGCGTTCGCGCTGACGCGGGTCATGAAGAATTTGCTGTTTCACGTCAGCGCCACGGATCCGGCGAGCTTCGTCTTTATCGCGCCGCTGTTCGTGACGGCCGCCTTGGCAGCCAGTTACATCCCTGCTATGCGCGCAGCCCGGACCGATCCGATGGCGGCTTTGCGGGTCGGATGAGTCATCGGAACGCGCTCATCGTCGGTCTGCTGTTATCAACTTCCTGCGCGACGTGGCATGGGCGCTCATTCAGAGTCCTGCCCGCCGCGCCAAATTATTTGGTGCGCTCCCCGGATTCGCTCGAGACGCCTTTCCCTGAGGTGCTTCGGCGCTACAACGGTTTCGACGCCGCTCGCGGCTGGATGGATCTTCACCCGAAAATGGAGCTACGCATCGAAAATGCCTACTATCAACCCGGCATGCCAAGAAAGGGATTGAACGGGTTTCTCGGCACGGAGGTTGCGCGATACATAGTGCGATCAAATGGATTGCAGGTTCTCTCGGTTCAGTCCATGAATGATAGGCCGAAAGATGACCCGCCTGTTCAGGAGCTCATAAGGCCTGCACAGACTCGTTTTCGTTATCACCGGTTTTTTTATGCAATCGTCTTCAAGCGAAGCGGCGAGGATCAGGGTTCCGTCTTGCTGGGCGCGAATGATCAGGCCGCGCTGGATCACCTTGCCGCTGAATTAGGGACTGACCCGGATTCTGTTTGCCATGCGGGATCCACGAATTGCACGGTGTTCCCCGAAGCATGCTCGGTCTCCATCGAAATGGAAATAGTGGTGAACGGAGCTGCCCGAAATATGCTTTGGGGCAGCCGTCTGGAGAGTGTCGCGGAGCACCCGAGCCATATCGAGTTGTTGCGGCTTTATGAAGACCGCCTGATTCCCGTCAAACTCGAGGCGCGCGATCCTAAAGTACTTCGTCTGCCTCTCTTACCCGGCGACCATGTGAACTGGAATTAAAGCTGCATATCGCTCTTGTATTTGCCGGGACTAAGGAGTTAAATAAAAAGCTGAAGGTCCCAACCGCATGCAGCTCAAAATCCGTCGGAGTTATTTCCCTACTCTCTTCGCGGCAACGCTGTTCGTGCTTGCCGCTATCGCTAAGCCGGTGTCTGCTCAAACCTGGGTACTTATGTGGCACGACGAGTTCAACGGCCCCGCGAATTCCTATCCGGATCCATCGAAATGGACCTACGACGTAGGAGGCGGGGGCTGGGGGAACGATGAGCTAGAGACATACTGCGCTCCAGGTTCCAATGACGCACCATGTAACTCGGCGTATCCAAACGCTTTCATGGACGGGAACGGAAATCTGGTCATTCGGGCGAGAATGGATTCGAGCGGAAATTGGACATCGGCACGCCTGAAAACGCAGGGTTTGTTCTCCTTTCAGTATGGGCGGATCGAAGCGCGTATCAAATTGACGGTTGGAGACGGCTTGTGGCCTGCGTTCTGGATGCTAGGCAATGACTTCGGTCCGGTCCCGTGGCCAAATTGCGGCGAAGACGACATTATGGAGTGGGTGGACTTATACGGTCCGAGCACGACTTCCTCCACATCGCATGGACCCGGGTACTCCGGCGCTAATGGAATCGGCGCCAAGTACACCTTTCCGAACGGCGGACGCGTCGACGATCCGGGCTATCACATCTACGGTCTGATGTGGTCGCCGAACCTGCTCCAGTACTACCGCGACGATCCGAGTCACGTGTTTCTAACCATTACGCCATCGTCGATCCCTTCCGGAGATCAATGGGTGTTCAATGCGCCGTTCTTCATTCTCTTAAACCAGGCGGTTGGAGGGAACTGGTTTCCCGGGCCGGACAGCACGACACCGAATCCCGCTGACATGCTGGTCGATTATGTACGCGTATACCAGGCCGTTTCCGATTCCTCGGCATCAAGGGAGCTCGGTAGTCTGTTTGACCCGAACCCCATCTACCCGGGCGTCCGGACAGATTACGTCGGCAGCGATCAGCACGTTCACGAGCTATTTCTGTCGGACGCTACCTGGCAGAAGGCGGATCTCACGACGATTACCGACGGCGGCGACGTATCCAGCGGGACTGGCCTCGCCGGCGTTGTCGACCCCGCTTACGGGAACGCGGTTAGGGATTACTACATTGGCTCAGACCAGCATGTGCATGAGCTATTCTTGTCCAACGCTCTTTGGAGTGACGGGGATCTAACCACTATCACAGGAGCAGGCACTGCGGCGGCCGGCGGCAAGCTGGCGAGCCTTTTTGATCCCAACTATAACGGGGTTCGTACTTACTACGCGGGCACCGATCAACACGTCCATGAGCTTTTCCTCTCTGGCGAAACCTGGCAGGATGCGGATCTCACTATGATTACTGGCGCGACAAGCGTGTCGAGCGGCACTGGATTCGCCACCATTCTCGATCCGGCTTACAGCAATGCGGTGAGAACTTACTATACCGGCTCCGACCAACACGTGCATGAATTGTTCTTGAATAACGGCCTGTGGCAGGACGGCGATATAACTATGCTGACCGGAGGCCCCAGCGCGGCAACCGGGAGTTCGCTCGCCAGCCTTTTCGATCCGAACTACAATGGCGTTCGGACTTACTACATTGGAGCCGATCAGCACGTGCATGAGTTGTTCTTGTCCGGCGCTACCTGGCAGGATGGCGATTTAATCAACATAACGGGAGGCGAAAGCGCCGCAACCAACAGTTCGCTCGCGACTCTCTTCGACCCTAATTACACCGGCGTTCGCACAGACTACGTCGGAGCCGATCAGCATGTGCATGAGTTGTTCCTCACCGGGGATACCTGGCAGGATGCAGATCTCACGTCGATTGCCGGAGGAGTCGCCGTATCGAGCGGAACTGGGTTGACCGGCATACTCGATCCGGTCTGGAATAACGCGGTGAGGGATTATTACATCGGCGGCGATCAGCACGTGCATGAATTGTTCCTGTACGGCGGATTCTGGCACGATGGCGATTTGACAGTTATTACCGGAGGCGGGGCCGCAGCGTTGGCTGGAATCAGTCGATAGGAACGGCGCTAGTGCTCTGTGACGATCCGCGTCTCATCGAGAAGACCGCGACCTCAGCGAAGAAGTTTGGAAGCATGCGCACTTCGCGGTTTCCGCTGACAAAGATCTGCCGCTCCACCACCCATTTCTGTTCCCTGCAAAGCGAGATAAAGTCATTGATGGTCAGGAAATGGAGGTTGGGTGACTCGTGCCAAACGTAGGGAAATAATTTCGTTTGAGGCGCGCGGCCGCTGATCAAGTGCGAAAAACGAGTGGTCCAATGTCCGAAGTTCGGGAACGCGACAATCGCGTGGCGGCCGACGCGAAGCATCTCCCGCAATACCCGCAACGGGCGAAGCATTTCTTGAAGAGTCTGGCTGAGAATGACGTAATCGAAAGCGGCGTCCGGATAATCGGTGAGGCCTTGCTCAATATCGCTTTGATACACAGAGACGCCGCGGGAAACGGCGCGCCTGACTTTGTTCGGGTCGATTTCGACGCCGCGCGCGTCGACGTGTTTATGCTCGCGCAGCCAGGCCAACAATTCACCTTCGCCGCAACCGAGATCCAAGACGCGCGAACCTGGCTCGACGATTTCAGCGATCATGGCGTAGTCAAAACGATCAAGTATTTCCTGGCTGGGAACCTGGGTTGATGCCTCGCCCCGCGGGGCATTAAAGGCGGGCTGCGAAATGTCGCGGTGGACGCTATCGAGGAAACCTGCGACCATTTCACTCTGCTCTTTAGTTTCCACCAGGAAGGCGTCATGGCCGTAGGTAGACGTAAGTTCAGAGAACGCGACATCGAGGTTCCGGCTGCGCAACGCGCTGACCGTCTCGATCGATTGATAGGTGGGATAGAGCCAGTCGGAAGTGAAGCTCAGAACCAGAAAACGGGCGCTAGCGCGGTTAAACGCCGCAGCCAAGGACCCGTGAGCAGCCGAAAGATCGAAATAATCCATCGCCTTGGTGATGTACAGATAAGAATTAGCGTCAAAGCGAGTAACGAACTGGCTGCCGCGATAGCGCAGGTAACTTTCGACTTCGAAATCGACCGAGAAGTCGAAACCGAAAGCATCCTTGTCGCGAAGGCGTCTGCCAAATTTCTCGCGCATGGAAGCGTCGCTCATATAGGTGATATGGCCCACCATGCGGGCAATGGAAAGGCCGCGACCTGGAGGTTTGAAATCGTAGTAATCGCCTTCGTTCCAGTCCGGATCAGCCATGATCGCTTGACGTCCTACTTCATTGAAGGCGATCTGCTGGGGGCTGTGACGGGAGGTAGCGGCAATCGGGATCGCGGCCGCTATCGAATTGGGAAAGGCAACCGCCCATTCAAGAGCCTGCATGCCACCCATGGAACCGCCCGCGACTGCCAGGAGGCGCCCGACTCCGAGATGATCGACGAGCATTTTTTGGAGGCGAACCATGTCGCCGATGGTGATCACGGGGAAGCGCATCGCATAGGGGCGGCCGGCCGTGGGATCGATAGAAGCAGGACCGGTTGTGCCGCGGCACCCACCCAGGACATTGGAAGAAATGATGAAATAGCGATCGGTATCGAAAGCGAGGCTCGGCCCGACCATGGCGGACCACCAACCCGGCTGACCGGTTTCCTTGCTGATGCCTGCTGCGTGAGCGTCACCCGAAAACGCGTGCAGAACCAGAATCGCGTTGGTGCGTTCAGCGTTCAAACTGCCGTATGTCTCGTAGGCGACGTCCACGTTTAGGAGTGTTGCGCCGCAATCGAGCGTGAGCGACGGAAAGGTGACGAGCTGAGTCTCTACGGTAAAAGCAGTTTCGGCTGAAGCTGAAGCAGACATAGACGCACGTGGAGAACACGTGCTCGAAATTGCACGATAACATGCAGTGGTTTCAAGCGGCGACGTCCCGCCACTCGGGCCAGTGAGCCATCAGATGCAGATAACCGCGCAGATCGGAATCCAAAGGCGGCGCGAACCGGTAGGCCGGCAAATCGCATGAATGGGCTTTGTGCTGGGCCAGTTGCGAATACCAGTACGATAATTCCGAACAGCGGCGCTCGTGACGATTTTCGTCCAGACACCAGATGCCCATCGGACTCACCTCACCCGTGGCCACGGTGCACAGCGAACACCAATCGGTCGCGTCAATAGAGGGGAACCAGCAGAAGCCCTGGAAATCAACTCTCTGCGCCAGAAGCTCGCACTGCTCCTCCATGAATTTCAGCCAAGTCACGCGGTCTTCGATAGTGCCCCCAATGTTGGTCTCCGACAGTAGTATCGGAAGTGAATAGCGTTCCACATAATCGTTTGCAACGTCGGCGAAACCTCGCGGTCGCTCGCAAGGGAATTCAATCACTGGACGGTCTTCCTCGCTGCTCCAGCGCCAATCTATTTCCGAATGGTGATAGTAATCCAGGCCGAGAATATCGAAAGGAGCGGGATGATCCTGGAACCAAAGTCGTTCGTCTTCCCGGAAACCGTGCTCCGAAAGATAACCAAGCAAGGCGTGCGCGCCGTCAATCCGACCCAAGACAAGATCATGGAAGAGAAAGCGCCTTTGATTGACATGTTCCACCAACTCTTCCGACTGGCGATCAAGCGCGCGGTGGTATTCGCATGTATCAACGTGTACAAGCTGCACTCCGGAATGCAAGGCTCGAAGCTCGGAGCTGGCAAGCGAAATCGCACGCGCGGCATTGGCGGCCATGCGGGCGAAATCCGAGTCGGAGCGCTGATGCGGATACCACGCCCCCGAATGCGAGCAAAGCAGCACGGTGGGTAACGGCTCATTGAAGACCGTGTACCGGTCTACCCATTCGTAGCGCTGGGCCAACATTTTGATAAAGCGACAATAGAGGGCCGGAAAATCGGCGTGCGAAAATCCCCCCTCGATCCAATGAGGAAACGAGACGTGATGGAGCGGATCCAGAATCGGGCGCAATCCCAGCTCGAACATGGCTTGCATAGGCCCATCCATCCAGGCCCAATCCCACTTGCCGGGCTCAGGCTCAATGCGGTGCCATGGCGCGGGATAACGCAACTCTCGAATGCCGGCCTCGACCAGCATTTCAAGATCTTGACGCCAATACTCGGAATGTCGCGTGGTTGCCAGCAGGTCGCAGCCACTGCCGTGAATATTGGTGCTCTCAAAAGCGCCTAAGTGCGGGTACGTCGGAATTCTCATGCGCTATTTCTTCAGCACCGCAATTTGGCCGGCATGATAGGCGGTGTGCTGCACGACTCCATGTAGAAGTATGTAGAAACTCTGCGGCTCGCTCGCCGGAGCGGGCTCTTGCAGGCGCTCAGAAGGAAATGAGCGGACCGCTTCTTCCAGTGCCCGTTCTTCCCACTCCAACGTGTCGAGCGTTTCTTGCCACGAACCGGTAACTGCCGGCCAGTTTTCCTCCTCGGTATGATCGCGGATTTGAAGCGAGCTCAATCGTTCGCGAGCAATGCGCATCCACGCTGTGATATGCAGAACCAGTTCCCAGACGGTGTGCGCGCCTGAGATAAGCCGTCTCCGCGCAAGTTCCTCGCCGACGTTCGACAGAATTTCTTTCAGGCTCGGACCGAGCCATGCAGGCCCTTCATAGACGCGCCTCAGCTGGTCTCGAATATTAATGGTTTCGGGAACATCGATCGACATAAATCAGGAGGCATCGCCGCCCTGCCGATTGTAGCTTGGCATCATTGAAGGAGGCCCCCCTTATGCGTGTAGCGCTGTTGCTTCTTTCGGTTGCGTTAGCGGCTCAGTCCGCTGCCGTGAATAAATCTCGCTTGAACAAATCTGGAGATGCCGTGTATGCTCCTTTATGGCTATATAACGGCACGTGGCAGATCACTCGAAAAGATCTTGCTCCTGGGGCGAAGCCGGATCAGCTGGTCAACCAGTGCGCATTGATCGGGAAATATTTTGCCTGCCAGCAGACAGTGAATGGCGAGCAGGGCTCTCTGATCGTCTTCATACCGGGAAACAAACCCGGCCAATACTACACGCAATCCATCACGCCCCAGGGCCGGGCTACTGGACGGCAGGATCTGGAGATCTCAGGCGATCATTGGATCTATTCGAGCACCTGGGACCAAGGCGGCACGACGATCTACTACCGGACCACGAATGTCTTCACCGGCAAGAACCACATCCACTTTGAGCAGTTGGAATCCCCGAATGGCACTCAGTGGAGCGTGAAGAACACCGGAGACGAGGTACACGTTTCGAACTCAGGGGCGAAAGTAGAGCGCTGAGATTCTCAATGCTCGCGTCCGCGCCCGGCATGTCGATTCCCATTTCCGAACGCGATACTCTCGAGACGCGACAAAAAGGCCGATTTCAGGAGTTTCCAATCGGCATTCATCGTGCAGTAATAAACTGACCGCATGTTTCAGACGCTCCGCCACACCATTCGAAGCCTGCTGCTGACGCCGAGCTTTACCATCGCGGGGTTGATCTGTCTCACGCTCGGAATTGGAGCGACGTCGGCCATCTTCAGCATTGTGAACGCAGTAGTGCTGAGGCCTCTTCCCTACCCTGGCTCGAGCCGTCTGGTTCGCATCTATACGGAATTTCCCACCTTTCCCGGCGGAGGGCTTCACAAATTTTGGGTGTCGGAGCCCGAAGTTTTCGATCTGAAGTCTGCGAAGTCGTTCGATTTAGTAGGGGCGTGGGCCACGACCGGCGTCAACATCGCGGGGCTGAATCAGCCCTTGCGCGTGACAACAACATACTTGAGCGCCGATCTGTTCAAACTTCTGGGCGTGAAGCCTATTCTCGGGCATCTCATTACGCCGCAGGATGATGTTCCAGGCGCGCTGCCGGTTGTAATTTTGTCGTACGGATTGTGGAAGCAGGCTTTCGCCGGCAATCCCAACATGATTGGGAAAGACACATACGTCAACAATGCCAAGACCAGGGTGATTGCCGTAATGCCCAAAGGGTTTATATTTCCTCCAGGCGAAGTTGACGAGAGCGAAGCCTGGACGGCTCTCCAGTTGAACCCGAAGAGCACGAATCGCGGCGGGCACAATTACAACGTCCTCGGACGTCTCCGCGAAGGTGTCACTCTGACTCAGGCGCGCGATGAAATGTCGAGATTGGTCGCGCGGTGGGGTGAAGCCGAGTCACCCAAAAATCACGTATTCAGCCCGGCGCACCATCCGGTCACGATGTATCCCTTTTACGACGAGGTCACCGGCGGTGTCAGGAAGGCGATGCTGATGCTGCTCGGGGCTGTAGTATTCGTGCTGCTGATCGCATGCGTAAATGTCGCGAATTTGCTGCTCGCCCGCAGTGAGGCGCGCCAGCGCGAGATCGCCGTGCGGCGGGCGCTCGGCGCCTCCACCGGCCGATTACTGAAACAGTTCATCGCCGAAAGCACTTTACTTTCGCTCACCGGCGCGGCGCTCGGCCTGTGGCTTGCGGCCGGAAGCCTGAGATTGATTCAGGCGACCAATTCGGGCAGCCTTCCAAGAGCAGATGAAATCAGCTTGGATTGGCTGGTATTTGCGTTCACTCTGGGAGTCTCGCTGGTTACCGGCATTTTCTTCGGCCTCGCTCCCTTACTTCAGGTCTCCGCGATTCGTGTCACCGAAACGCTGAAGGCGTCCAGCGGCCGTGCTTCTTCAAACATTGCGTCTAATCGCTTTCGCCGGCTCTTGGCCATCAGTCAGATGGCAATGGCGTTCTTATTGGTGGCCGGCGCGGGATTGATGATTCGTGGTTTCTCGAAACTCCAGCAGATTAATCCCGGATTCAATCCAAGCGGCATGCTCACCTTCAGCGTGAGTCTCCCGGATGCCACCTACAGAAATGCGGACGGGATGAAAAGCTTCTGGACGCGGCTTCAGGAGCGGCTAAATCAACTGCCGGGCATCACGTCAGTCACTATGATGTATGGGCTGCCGCCGCGGCGGCCCGAAAACGATAACGACACTGATATAGAGGGCTTTGTTC
>JBAUUG010000411.1:0-4260 GCA_049582585.1 Bryobacteraceae bacterium
AGCATTGGCTTGATTGGCGGCGATTTGAGCTTCTGTTGACATTGAGGACTCCTGAAATGGAAAACGCCGGGGAGGCGCGAAGGCCTGACCGGCGTTTCTGACGACAGTATACACCAGCGTTCCTAGCCATTTCCGGTAAGTTGATGAAAACAAGGTGAATATGGGTTGTGACTCAATCTATCCACGACCAGCCTTTGGCTTTATGCTTGAGGGAGCCAGCTGCCGCTGCTAGTCTCTGAAGCTCGGCGTTGGTCAGTTTTGCTTGACTGCCTTTTGAACACGACTTTGGCTAGGCTGCCCAGACGATGGCGGTTGCGGCTGGGCGACCGGACTCGCCCCGTGCTTGCCACAGGGCGGCCGATAGATCGCCGATGACTAGTTCGCAGGCTTCAGATTTCGGCTGGAGGCTCACCACTGTGCCACTCGCGGGCTCGAACGGCTGGAGCTGTGCCCGACCTCTCTTAGACCAGACTGATAAACTGGTTTGAAAGAAGCGAAATGGAAACCGTAGGCGCATTTGAGGCCAAAACCCATCTGGGGGAATTGCTCGATCGGGTAGAACGCGGCGAATCCGTCACTATCACCCGGCACGGCAAACCCGTGGCGCAACTGGTTCCCACGCCGCGCGCGCAAAAGCGCAACCGTGAGGACGTTATCCGGGATTTGCTCGATTTCGGCAAGGGCAGGAAACTGAAAGGCCGGAGCATTCGCTCGATGATTGAAGAAGGCCGGCGCTTTTGACAGGCGGGCTTGTAGTCGATGCCTCACTCACGGCTGCCTGGTGCTTTGAGGACGAAGCAACCAAATATGCCCGCGATATTCTGAGGGGCGCGAAGAATATTTACCTTATCGTTCCCGCTATCTGGCCGCTCGAGATGGTCAACGTGCTGCTGGTAAACGAACGGCGCAAGCGCATCACCCCGGTCGATACGGCCCGCGCTGTCACGTTACTCAACGAGCTTGCGATTCGGGTGGACCGGCCGTCGAGCTTACAGGCGTTTGACGCTACGCTGCTCCTAGCACGGGCGCATAAGCTCAGCTCTTACGACGCTTCCTATCTGGAGCTTGCGCTGCGCGAGGGATTGCCGCTCGCGACGCTCGACACGCAGATGCGTTACGCCGCGAGCAGCGCCGGGGTGAAGCTCTATGCCTGATGATTCATCCGGCATGATCGAGCAGAACCCATTGCGCTTGTGCTTTCCGATGGTTGTCGCATCGCCGTGGGAGCGGAAATTACAGCGCGCATCTGGCAAGAATTCCGGCGCGGTTCTAGAGCGCGCCAGAGGAGCTGATTCACTTTGGGTGCGGCGATGCCATGCGTTGCGAGACAGCTTCACAAATACGAAGTAGTTCGCTACCAGATTTTCGCAATTTTATAGAATGCGGGAGAGGTCATGAATCATGTTGGTGCGTCTTGTCCTGTTTGCTGCCATCACGTCCGGGTTTGCGGTTGGTGCTGCTGAACAGCAGCCTGTGAACACGAATAGGCCATCACCCACCATTGGGAAAACTGTGCCCGACACGCTGCCAACCCCGCTCTCGTCAGCAATCCAGCGGATGGTAACTGGATATGGGCTCCAACAGAAATCGGTGAAGCCGCCCAGCTTTGCGGCGCAGGCTCTCGATCTTGCACGGGTGGAGGAGCCCGTGAAACAGTGCTCGATTCCTCTCGCGGAATATAAGATCTCCACAGAGAGGCAGTTTTTTATTCGGGAATTGCCTGTTCCGAGGGATGCACGCCGAACAGATGGAATGCCGATCTTCCGGGCTTCTGTCTGCGGAAAATAGCCTCAACGCATCCACCGAGACACCGTTAGCTCTTGCTGCCGCGAGAAGCCGCTCCAGATGGGTGCGGCTGCCGGACTAGCTGTCTGACGCACGCTGCGTGCGTCGTTATGCTTGTACCAAGTAGATTCCAATGAATGGGCTCCGCACGCACGGCGCGCTTCGAACGTGGAAGGACGGCTGACACACACAGGCGAATGAGACAGCGGCGCGCGGGTTCAATCGCCTAGCGCGCGGTCTAGATCGGTACGGTCATCGAGTAAGATCCAGGCCTGAATCGAGAGGGGCAAGCTGCCGTTACTCAGCAGATCGTTATGGAATTGCTTCAGGCTAAACTTCGAACCTTGGCGATCGCGGTATCGGCCGAGCAGGCGCATGATTTCAAACTTGCCGGTGATGTAAGTTATTTTTTGCGTGGGCTCGCTGGCAGCGCCGGCGGCTTCACCGGTTGCGGATTCGCGGTCGAGACCACCGGCGTTCATGAAGTAATCGACAGCTTGATCGAAGGACCAGCGGCCGGTGTGCAGATTGACATCAACGCCGACGCGCGCGGCGCGATAGCGCGAGAGGCGCAGGATCTGGCCCTCGGCGGCGGAGCCGGACGCGTAAAATCCTCGGCGAAGCAGCATCTCTTCGGTGTATAGCGCCCAGCCTTCAATGAAAACGCCATCATCGTGGTGACGGCGGATCTCATCTTGCAAGTGATTGGCAATGGAGATCTGCAGGAAGTGACCGGGTATTCCTTCATGGCCGAGAATGGGGCGGGGCTCCTCGATGGCGGCGCGGATATAGAAGTTGGGGCTATCGGGTGAATACGTGGGAATGAAATAGAAGCCGCCGTTGTCGCGGTCGTAGACTCCGGGCGGGTTCATGAATCCGCCGGGGCTGGTGGGCTTGAAAGCGTCGGGAAGCTGGCGGATCTGGAAGGCTCCGATGTACGGCGGGATGGTGATCAGGTCCTGTTGTTTGAGGAATTGGAGGATATCGCGGAGGCGGCTTTCGTAGGCGCTGAGGAACTCTTGCTGATTGCGCGGAATCGAGCGGCTCCGAGCCGGATTCGGATTCGCCATTTCGGGATTCGGGAGCAGCGCTTCGAGCCCGCGATACCGAGCGAGCTCGGCTTGGCCGAGCATGTCGAGCTGGGTCGCGGTAATAGGCAGCAGATAGACGTGGCGAAGCAGATCTTCGTAGTTTTCGACGCCCATCGGCTGAAACGCGGGCATGGAGTTGAGGCGCGACTCGAGTGAATCCGCAAATGAGTGAATAGCGCGTAGAGCGGAATCCCGAGCTTGGTCCAGAGCGGCGCTTTCATTCGCGTTGAGGCCATCAGTAAGCGTCCCGAGGCTCTGAGTGAACAGCGGATCTATCGACCGCGCAGATTCGATGGCAAGCTGGGCGTAGAGGCGGACGGGCTGCGTGAGGTTGGTTTGCGCCTGCTCGAGCATTGCGGGCATGGCACGCAGACGCGCGGTTGCCGCGACAGCCCGATCTCGATGCGGCGCGTAATCTTTCTTGAGGAGCGAGAAAATGGCGTTGCTGCATTCGCCGGTGTAGACCAGCGGATTGGCCTCTTCGGAATGCAGGACTCGAGCGTCAAAATCGGGGCGCTCCAGCTGAGCGCGAAAGAGAATCGCGTCGATCTGGTCGTCCTTGGACCAGCTTTTCGTGTCCAGCGCCCGGACGCGGCTCAGCAGCTCGTGGACGTAACGGCGGCGCTCGGCGATAGCGGGTTGCGAGTAATCGGCCAAGCGATCATCCCAGGCATGCAGGCCTTCGTCGCTCGCCAGAACGGGATAGTTTTTAGCGAGCCACTGATAATACTCGTGCGCCCATTGGTGGAGCTCATCAGGAGAGGTCGGAACCTGAGTGGATAGAGAAACCGCGGTCAGAATGAGCAGGGCCATGGAAAACTGGGGTAAATGCATTGTTCTTAGAATGCCATTGCTGAAGACGATGCAGGTTCTCAACGCTCGCGTTTGCACCTTCCCTGCGCTCGTGCTAAAAACGGGAAGCATGAACGATACGCCGCAAGAACCGGATGATTTTACAAGCCTGTACCGCCGCGCGTTCGCGCAATACGGGACGCGGGCGCTTTGGAACATGCGGCCCATCAAAGACCCTAGTCCTGCGGACGCCTTGGCGATCACCAAGGCCCTGCGGACGCATGGTGGCATTGAAGGGCGGCGCTTGGCGGAACAGATTGAAAGCGTCTGTGCCGCTCACTAAACTGCAATCGCATGTGTTGCGTGTGCTTGCGGCGGAACGCAGCCCCGACAGCTACATAGCGGGCGGTGTCGCCATCAATCGCGAAGGTCCGCGCTTTTCGGTCGATATCGATATTTTTCAGGATACGGAGCAGCGGCTTGAAGTTGCCGCGAAAGCCGACGCGAAGGCCCTCACCGACGCCGGACTTAAACTGTCATGGAAGAAGATTGTCACCGGCAAGCGGGAAGCGGAGCTTGAGGGGCTCGACGA
>JBAUUG010000412.1:0-2254 GCA_049582585.1 Bryobacteraceae bacterium
GTTTGGAACCGTGCTATTGATTCTTTTTCAATATCTGCTGCGGCTGGATCCGCCTCTCAGCCGCAGTTTCATCGCACTTTTTTTCGCTTACAATTTCATTCTGCTGGTCGCATTCCGCTGGAATTCGCCACGTCTGGTCGGCGCATTTCAACGCGGCTTTGGAAGCCCATACCATGTGGTTATCGTCGCCGATCGGGAGAAAGCCTCCTCTCTCTCTCGCCTGCTATGCGAAGGATCGCCTTTCCGCATCCGGATCTCCGCTGAGATCACCGCGGAAGAGTGCGCCGAAGCGCTTCCAAAGCTGCTTTCGTTGCAGGTTGTAGATGAGGTTATTTTTGATGTCGAGACCAGCAAGCTTCCGGCGCTGGAAGATGTGTTTCTCCGCTGCGACGAAGAAGGCGTGCGCACGCGCGTCGCCATCGACTTTTTCCCGCACGTGAACAGCGACGTTACGCTCGACCGCGTCGGGGATGCGCCGCTTCTGACATTTTCCGCCGCTCCATTGGATGACGCCCGGCTGGTTCTCAAGCGATTTTTCGACATCGCCGTTGCGGTCGCCGGGCTGATTGTGTTGTCGCCTCTCATTGGCCTTGCCGCGCTGTTAGTAAAACTCACGTCGTCCGGACCTGTGATTTTTAGCCAGACGCGCTGCGGGCTGAACGGCCGTCGTTTCACCTTTTACAAGTTCCGCTCGATGATCGACAACGCAGACCAGATGAAACGGGATCTGGAGCATCTGAGCGAGCGGGAAGTCGCTTTCAAGCTCTCTGACGATCCTCGAGTTACTTCCGTCGGGCGCTGGCTCCGGAAATTCTCGATCGATGAGCTGCCGCAGTTGTACAACGTTCTTCGCGGCGATATGTCCATTGTGGGTCCGCGGCCGCCGCTACCGGAAGAGGTTGATCAATATGAGCGTTGGCAGAGACGCAGGCTTCGGATGCGCCCCGGCCTTACCTGCCTTTGGGCGGTCCAGGGCAGGGATCACATCGACTTTAACGCCTGGATGCGGCTTGATATCTCTTACATCGAGAACTGGTCGCTGAAACTCGACTGGTCAATTATCATAAGGACCATTCCACAGGTGTTAGCGGGTCGAGGCGCCCACTGAAAATATGCATTTGGTACCCACAAACGAAGAAGTCATCACCATGCTGCGGGAGACCGGCGCTCTGCGGGACGGGCATTTCGAATATCCGAACGGCATGCATACCGACGAATATCTGCAGGTTGCACTTGCCTTCCGGTACTTTCAATACGCAAAAATGCTGAGCGTGGGCCTGAGCCGCCGCCTGCGCGCCGACACAGAGATCCGGGCCATGATCAAGGAATTATCTATCGTCTGCCCGAACACGGGCGGCCTTCCGATCGCGTATGGCGTTTGCGAAGCTCTTCGAGCGCATCAAGTCTACTGGGCGGAACAAGACACCGATTCTTCGCCAATGCGTTTTCGTCAATTCGTGGAGCCCGCGAAGGGCGAGAAGGTGTTGCTGGTAGACGACATTCTACGCTCCGGGCGGAGACTTACGGAACTACGCTCACTAGTGGAATCGAAAGGCGCGGAGATAGTGGGGCTCGCGGTCGCGGTCTACCAGCCGAATCCGACTGTAGCCAAGTTTCCAAATCTACCGCTGTTTTACATCGCAAAGATGGACGCAGCTTATTACAAGGATTCTTCCTCTTGCGATCTTTGCAAAAAGGGCGTGCCTGTCGAGAAAATCTGGGCGTAGCAGCCAAGACAGCTCACTTAAAAAACATTCGCCAAGTCGCCACCACGAACGCGTGCGTCACCATCGGCGCTCGAACACTTCCCGTGCGCAGATATGCCAGGCCGCAAGCCACGCCTAACACTGTGGCCACCAATGCGCGGGGCCAATCCGGAAATTGATGGAACCACAAATGCGCGGCGCCAAAGAGCAGCGCCGAGACCGGCACGGCTGCGACAGGCGAACTCCAGTCGAGCAGCGCGCGTTCGATGAAGCCGCGAAAAAACAACTCCTCGCCGAGAGCAACCACCCACAGAATGCCAAAAAAAGTGCCGATCCCGATTCCCGCAATGCGCCACCATGCGCCATGGACCGGCGCGAAACGGACATCATGAAGTCCGAGCGCCAAAGCACCGATTGGAACAATGAACAACAAGTAGTAGAGAATGCCAATCCTCCACTCACGACGGCATGGCCAAAAGCTGAGACGTCCGGGATCCCATTGCCTCAGGACCAATAACGCCGCAATTCCGATCCTGATCCACATAAGA
>JBAUUG010000413.1:0-7185 GCA_049582585.1 Bryobacteraceae bacterium
AGTAGTACACGGTCTGGTTGAACCAAGCCGGCGAGGCATATTCGCCGCCACCCAATCCGCCCGCTAACTCCTGGTAGAGGGTGCTGTTATTGCTGGAATCGAATTTCCCCATGTTATCGCGATCAAAGACATAGACGTTTGCATCTTTACCCGCGCCCGTCCCCAAGTGGCGAGTTTTGCCGTTGGCGTCCACTAGATCGGGCAAAAGCATGAGGCCGCCCGAGCCCAGATCTTCATCGTCGTCGGATTCGCTGGTGGTGTTGTCCATGGTCCAGTAATCCGCCGCGGTCAGTTTTCCGCCCGATAGGGTCAGCTTCACAAAGGCATTTCCGTAATCTCCCCGATCCGGGAAGCCTTGCGCGTTCAATGCCGTGTCGAAAGTTCCATTCGCAACTGAAAAAAAGAGGTTCCCATTCGCATCAGCCGCAATGCCGCCGCCAGCGCCCCAAATAGCAGCCCCCTCGCCGTTCGACGCGAAATTGAACACGCTGTTCTGCGCCAGACTGGACTCGGTATACCCAATGGTCCAGCCGTTGTATGGCCGGATATCGCAGTGCGATCCGAAAGACGCGTAAACGGTCCCGTTCGCGAGGAGCAGGCCTGGCCGGCCCTTGTACTGCTTGGGATCGAAGATAACCTTCCCGCCGCTGCTGTTGTCGCCGGTTCCCGGGTAGCCGGCCTGAATATTCACCGGCCCTCCAAACTGCTCGGCTCCGGTGGTGAGGTCGAGGGCATGGAGGCGCTGATAATAGTTGCCGCTCGCGTCCTTGCTCATCGCAACGACGTAGAGGGTGCCATGCGGTCCTACGTTAAGGTCGACGGCAGGAGTTCCGGTGATACCAATTTCGGGTGAGACCTGGTCGCAACTTCTGGTGTCCGAGGTTGTTTCACCGCTCGGCAGCAACGAAACGCGCCAATAAGCGGCGCCAGTGCCGGCGTCAAACGCATACACGCTATCGTGTTCAGTGGCCGCGAAAACGACTGAACGAACGCCCTTGCCCGGCATATTCAGTCGGGATACATACAGAGGTTCCGCATCCACTTTTCCATCCACCGAGACAGCAAAAAGCTTGCCGAAAGTCGACGATTTAACGTTTGCGGGAGTCAGGATACTCTCCGTCAAATTTTGCCCGGTCCGAGCGTTATCGTTATGGTAGGTAAGTACGTTAGTCTGGCCAAGGCATGCCAGAGAACAAGCTGCGAGTATCGCGATTTTCAACGGGTTTGAAAGGCGCATTTCAGTTATTCTATATGATTTTGCCAAACGAACTCCTCCGTTGGGTTCGTTTCGCAAATCCAGTCTAGAAAGGGAGGTTACGTATATGAAAAGATTGACTTTTGCCCTGCTTGGGACGGCGTTGGTTGCGGCTGTGCCGGGCGTAGACGTCTACTCGGCGAAGGAACTGCAGGCGATGAGTCAGAAACTTTCGCAAAAACGAACCCAATTCGCTTCGGAGGATTTGGCTCGATACGGGAACCATTACACCCTGCTTGCACGCCGCGAGGCGACTGGCTCGTCTGAGGTGCATGAGCACGAAGCCGATATCTTCGTGATTGAGAGCGGAGAGGCGACCATTGTGACGGGAGGCAAGATGGTGAACCCACACATTCAGAAAGCGGGTGAGATTCGGGGGACATCAATCGATGGCGGAGACCGTCGCCAGATTGCGGCGGGGGACATTATTCACATCCCGGCGGGCACTCCGCATCAACTTCTGATCGGCAAAGGGAAAACGTTCACGTATTTTGTTGTGAAGGTGACTGGACAATGAAGCGGTGACTGCCGCGTGGCTGTTGACGCTGCTGGCGCTCGGCGGCGTGGTTATCGGGCTCTGGGCTGGTCAATCGCGCGCGCTTTCCTCTCATTTCGCGGCGGCGGGTGGGGGTTTGCTCTTCGGGATTGCGCTGTTTTGGATACTGCCGGAAATCGCAAATGTTGCAGGGTGGATTTGGGCGGCCGTTTTGGCTGCGGCGGGATGCTGCATGCTGGCGGTGCTCGATCAATTTCTGGCTCATACCGCTCATTCGCCTCGGCACGGAGTAATTTGGCCGCTGTTGGTTGCCGCGGCCGCTCATAGTTTTCTGGATGGCTGGAGCGTGCGCGCTTTCTCGGCGCAGCCGTTGACTGACATAGCGGTGCCAATTGGACTCGGACTCCACAAGATTCCGGAAGGGCTGGCGCTCGGCTGGGTCACCCGCCAATATTTATCGTCGCCGGTGAGAGCGGCAATCGCGAGCGCGAGCGTGGAAGCTGTGACATTACTCGGAGCATTTCTCGAGCCTGGAGCGAATCAAGCCGGCGAGGCAAGATTTGGCGCGGGGTGGACGGCAATCGTCCTAGCGATTATTGCCGGAGGTTTTCTGTTCCTCGGTTTTCACGCAGTGATGCCGGCGCGGCGGAAGCCTGGAATTATCGCCATCTTCTTTGCGACGCTTCTAGCGGTGGGCGGATGGCGCCTGAGAACATGAAGGAATGGCTCACAAATTCACGACATCTTTTGTGGAAGATTCGCTTTCAGTGCTTCGTCAGTACAAGAAAATGGGCGAGGCCGCCATGGCGCAGGTCACGGACGAGCAACTGTTCGCGGTGCTGGATGAAGAGATGAATTCAATCGCCATCATAGTCAAGCACATGACCGGGAATATGCGTTCGCGCTGGACCAATTTTCTGTCGAGCGATGGCGAGAAGCCGGATCGCAACCGCGATGGCGAGTTCGTGGAACCACCTGAGAGCCGCGAGGCTTTGATAGGGCGCTGGGAGCAGGGTTGGCAATGCGTTTTTGCCGCGTTGGAGCCGCTTTCGGAGGCAGACCTGGGCCGCACCATCACCATTCGGGGCGAGCCGCATTCGGTGATGCAGGCGATTACGCGGCAAATTGCGCATTACGCCTGCCATTGCGGACAGATCGTGTTTTTGGCCAAACATTTCCAGCATGAGCAATGGAAATCGCTGAGCATCCCGCGTAAAAAATCGGCGGACGCACGGGCGTGAGTGCGCCGAAAGGTCGCTTACGCTTCCTGCCCGGTTAGTTACCGCTGAAGAGACGGACCATCCGTTTGCGCCGCTCGCCAACTCGATTTTTCGGGCTCTTTGGATCGCGTCTATAGCTTCAAACATCGGCACGTGGATGCAGAACGTAGGTGCCGGCTGGCTCATGACGGAGCTCAACGGTTCTCCGCTTTACGTTTCTCTGGTTCAGACGGCGACCAGCCTTCCTGTCTTCTTGCTGGGAATTCCGGCCGGAGCCGCGGCGGATCTTTTCGACAGGCGCAGGCTGCTCATCTTTACTCAAGCGTTCATGGCGTTCGCGGCAGGCGTGCTGGGCTGGCTGACGGTGATCGGAAGAGCGTCTCCGATTGGTTTACTGCTCGCAACCTTCGCGCTGGGGATCGGGTCAACGCTCAACAATCCGGCGTGGCAGGCGATTGTGCCGGAGATTGTCCCGCGCAAAGATTTGCCGCAAGCGATTTCACTGAACTCGGTTGGATTCAACCTCGCCCGAGCGGTCGGGCCGGCGATCGGCGGTTTCATGGTGGCTGCCATCAATCCCGGTGCGGTGTTCATCTTGAACGCGCTCTCTTTCCTGGGCGTGATCGTGGTGCTTTATTTCTGGAAACGAGCGCCTCAAGAGCAAAGCTCGACCGTAAACGAAAGCATCGTTTCGGCAACCTGGGCAGGGCTGCGATACGTGCGGTACTCGCCTGGAATTCGATCGGTGCTCATACGGTCCGGCGCGTTCATCATTGGTGGAAGCGCGATTTGGGCGATTCTTCCCATCGTCACTAAGACCGAACTGAAAGGCACCGCTACAAGTTACGGAATCCTGTTGGGATGCCTGGGGGTGGGTTCCGTGATCGCCGCTTTGCTGTTGGCGAAATTCCGGCTGCGGTTTACACCCGACCAATTGATTGTTTCCGCAGGCGCGGCGTGGGGAATCGTGACTATACTGCTGGGCTGGCTTGACAATTTCAACATCGCAGCGGTCGCCATGGTGGCGGCGGGTGTTGCATGGGTAGGCGAAATGTCGAGCTTCAACGTTGCGGCGCAAACCGCATTGCCGGCTTGGGTCAGGGCACGAGCGTTGGCCGCTTATCTGCTGGTCTTCCAGGGAGGAATGGCGTTGTCCAGCATGCTGTGGGGAGTAATCGCCGAGCGTTTTGGCAATCGGGCGAGCCTTTACGCAGCGGGCATTACCTGCCTTGCGACGCTGGTGCTGGTGGACCGATTTCCGATCCGATTAGGCGAGGAACGCGATACTACGCTCTCCGGCCATTGGCCAGAGCCGGTCTTCAAAACGCCGCCCGATCCCGAGCGCGGGCCCGTGCTGGTGATGATTGAATACGATATCGATCCGAGTGACCGCATGAAATTCGCGGAGGCAATGCGCGAACTGGGACGGATTCGGCTTCGCGATGGGGCAATCCGGTGGGGCATTTTTCAGGATGCCGCGACGCCCAACCGGCACGTCGAGAGTTTTCTCGTCGAGAACTGGGCAGAGCATTTGCGGCAGCATGACCGGATTACGTTGGCGGATCGAGAAATCGAGGAGCGCGCGAAGCAGTTTCATCGCGGGGGGAAACCGCCGGCTGCGACGCATTGGCTGGCTTCAGAGTGACCGTTCAGCGCTGAATATAATGAGGCGTGTTGCGGTTGGGATGCATGTGCGGGCTGGTGCTCGGGTGCGTGCCGCTGATGGCGCAATCGCCCGGAACAGTTCAGCAATTGGAAGCGGAAGCGCGACAGGATCTGGCGGCTCGAAATGCGAGCGGAGCGCTGGCGGCGTACGAAAAATTGGCGGCGCTGGTTCCGCGCTCGGCTATTTATCAGGACCAGATCGGATTCCTGCTTGCCACGCTGAAGCGAACAGAAGAAGCGATTCCTCACTTTGAGCGTGCAACCGAGCTGGACGGCAACCTGGCAGTGGCGTGGTTTCATTTGGGAGCTGCGCAACTGATGAATCGGCAAGCGGAAGCCGGCATTCGCGATTTGCAGAAGGCGGTCGCGCTCAAGCCGAATGATGCCGATTACCGGTTCCGGCTGGGTTCCGCTTATAACGATACGGGACAGTATGCGGCGGCGATAACGGAATTAGCCAAAGCGGCAAAGCAGCTGCCGAAGAATGCGGCCGTATGGGAGGCGCTGGCAACGGCTTTCCAGCAGCAGAACAGATTGAAAGAAGCGCGGGAGGCTTATCGGCAGGCGGTGGCCTTGGATCCAAAGAATGTTGCGGTCCGCAACAGTTATGGATATGTGCTGGTGAATACCGGCGATCCGACCGGCGGCTTGCGGGAGTTTCGAAGGATTTTGGCGCAAGATCCGAACAACGTTCACGTTCAGGTGAATGTCGGGTACGCGTACATCGGCGCCGGGGATTTTCAGGAGGCAATCAAGCAGCTAATACAAGTGACGCGGGCTCATCCGGAAGCGGCAGATGCGCATTATGATTTGGGCGTCGCTTACAAGCAGAGCGATGACCTGGTGCATGCCAGGGCGGAACTCGAGGAGACGGTGAAACTGGAGCCTTCGCTTGCAGAGGCGCATTACATGCTGGCGATGACTTATGTGGATCTGGGCGAAACGGGAAAGGCGGTTGGGCAGCTGCGCGCGGCGGTGGAGCAACGCCGGGATTACGCGGATGCGTGGTTCGGGCTAGGGACGCTGTTGAAGCAACAGGAGGATGTGGATGGGGCGATTGACGCGCTGCGTCATTCGGTGGCGCTGGACGATAAGGACGCCGGCGCGTTTAATACGTTGGGACTGCTGCTGAAGAGGAAGGGCGATACGGAGGGGGCGAAGCAGGCGTTTGCGCGAGCGGCGGAATTGAGGCAGGAGGAGGAGCAGGAGAAAGAGAGGAAATTGTGGGTGGGTGCGGGAAAGGCGCAGTAGGGTGCAAGAGATCGAGACCATGTATCAAGACATCCGCTATGGATGTCGCTCGTTGCTACGGTCGCCTGGGTTTACAGTCATCGTCATCGCGACACTGGGGCTCGGGATTGGAACCAATATCACAATGTTCACCCTTATGCGCGCGGTGCTGTGGCGTCCCCTGCCGTATCCAGAGCCAAACCGAATCGTCACGATTCGCGTGGACGCACGGAATGTGGCCAACACGGGCGCAACAAGGCGGGAGCTGCTTAGCCTGGAAGAGCGCAGCCGCTCCTTCGAGGCGGTTTCCACGATAGATGAGCTTGACGCGAATATTGATCATGCCGGTGTAAGTGAATACGTTCCGGCGGCGAACATCTCCGATAACTTTCTGCCGCTGCTGGGTGCACGCCCTGTACTCGGACGGATGCTCGATTCAAGCGTCGACGCGAGAGAGCAACAACCGCTGGCCATTCTAATCAGCGATCGGTTGTGGCGCCGCAAATTTGCCGCGGACCCAGGCGTAATTGGAAAGAGCATCCGCGTCAACGATGTCGCGGTGCAAATCGCGGGTGTGCTACCTCCTGGATTTCGTCTCTTTTTGCCGCCCTCCGTTACCGATCTGGAGCGGATCGACATTTGGTTTCCGTATCGCATTGACCCAACCGTTCCGTACCGCGGCGTGGCGATCATTGCGCGGCTAAGACGCGGCGTTACGCTCGACCAAGCAAATGCTGAACTGCAAACTCTTGCGGCGCAATTCGAGCGTGAGAACCCAGCCTTCTATTCCGGCCCTAACGGGTGGCAGGCTTCCCCGTTTGACCGCGGACCTGGGGCAAAAGTGCACTTCACCGCGCGATTGTTGCACGATGAGATCACGCGCGAAAGCTCGGCCGCTGTTGTTTCTTTTATCCGCATCGGTGGTGTTCGTACTCGTGATCGCCTGTGTGAATGTTGCCAATCTGCTGCTCGCGCGAGGCTCATCACGGCAACGCGAGTTGGACGTTCGGCGGGCGCTTGGGGCTCCAAGGATTCGAATTGTTCGGCAACTCCTTACAGAGAGCTTCGCGCTCGCTCTTGTCTCCGCTGCGGTAGGTCTGCTCAGCGCGCACTTCGTGCTGAAAGCAATTGCGCATCAGAACGCTTGGCATTTACCCCTGCAAGCAAGGATCGGAATAGACGAACCAGTGATGCTTTTCGCCCTTTTCTTATCTCTAGTGACCAGCATCCTGTCTGGCTTGATGCCGGCATGGCGCGTGACCTCGGAAACAATAGGCCAAGCGCGCGCGGGACGCTCGGAAACTGTGGGGTCAGCGGCA
>JBAUUG010000414.1:0-8359 GCA_049582585.1 Bryobacteraceae bacterium
AACTGATGGCGCGGCGCATCGAGCGTCTGTTTCTCGCCGGTCCCGCCGGCAGGCTCGAGGCAATGCTGGAGGAACCCGAGGAGATGACTCTGATCGAGGCCGCTCTAGTCTGCCACCCTCATCCCCAGCACGGCGGAACGATGCACAACAAAGTTGTCTACCGTATCGCGCGAGGGCTTCGCAAATCGGGTTGCGCGGTGCTTCGTTTCAATTATCGAGGAGTGAACCTGAGTCAAGGCAGTTACGATGGGGGCGTTGGAGAAACTGAAGATGCGCGGGCGGGGCTGAACGAGCTGCGCCAGCGCTACCCGGAATTACCGCTCGCGATTGCGGGCTTTTCTTTCGGAGCTAGAATCGCCGTGCGCCTCGCCTCCGAAGAGACCGCGCCTCGCCGCGTCATCGCCGCCGGGTTCCCGACCAAGGTGGCCGAGCGCTCCTTCGTCAACCAAGTCAGGATATCCAAGTACTTTGTGCAAAGCACGCGGGATGAATTCGGCCCCGTCGCCGAGTTCGCGGACTTCTTCCAATCCGTGCCCGAACCCAAACACCTCGAATGGATCGACGCCGAAGATCACTTCTTCGGAGGCGCGCTCGATGCCTTTGAATCCGCCATTGCGCGCATTGGGCAGGAACGGCCGCCCGATCGGCCGGCTAGACTTGCCTGAGCTGGCCCTCGACCAGGTGGGCAACGAGGCGGGCGGCGCGCCGGCTGATCAAATCGGCTACTTGGCCGAGCAGCTCCGGTAGAGCCTCGGGTCTGATCAGCACTCGGTTGCGCGGATCGGGACGCTTGCTCTGGTAGGTGGTCAGAATCGCCGTCGCCGGTTTGTACTCCATCAGCCGGGCGTGCGCCAGTACCTTGAGTCCCGCTTTAGGCGATTCCATTGCCAGATCGCTCAGCACCAACTCGTATTGGCGCTCATCCAATTTACTCAGCGCCTCCGCGGCGGAAGAGGCCGCATCCACGAAGTAACCGCCAGCCTCGAGAACCGCCTTCAGCGTCAGGCGCGAAGTAAGATCGTCGTCAACCAGCAGTACTCTGGCCAGCTCCAGTTCTTTCCCCGGCGCTTTTCGCGGGTCGCTTTGCATGTTTACGAATCCAGCCCGACTACAGTCTAAACGAAAACACTCGAAATTCCATGCAAAATCTTTCGGCAATCAATTAGGGAAAACGCGCTCAAAGATATAGTCCACGTTTTTCAGCTGCCGGGAAAGCGAAAACACCTGGTCGAGCTGCTGTTCGTCTAAATAGCTCTGAATTCGCGTATCCGCTTGAACCGCCGCGCGGAAATCCTCCTCTTTTTCCCATGCCTCCATCGCGTGAGCCTGAACCAGGCGGTAAGCTTCTTCACGCAACATCCCCGCGCTGGTCAAATCCAGCAATAATTGGCCTGAAAAAATCAGTCCTTTAGTTTCGTTTATATTCCGCAGCATGCGCTCCGCATTGACGCGGAGTCCCGAAATAACCCCTGCGCTTTTCGCCAGAAGATAGTCGATCAGGATGGTCGAATCCGGCAGAATGACACGCTCGACCGACGAATGAGAGATATCGCGCTCATGCCACAGCGCAACGTTCTCGAAAGCAGCCTGCGCATTGGCGCGCACTACTCGAGCGAGGCCGCAGATCTGCTCGCACACGATGGGATTGCGCTTGTGCGGCATGGCCGAGGATCCCTTTTGCCCGGCCGCGAACGGCTCTTCTGCTTCACGGATTTCCGTGCGCTGCAAATGCCGAATTTCGAGCGCGATTTTATCCAACGTCGACGCAATACCCGCGAGCGTCGCAATGTAATGCGCATGCAGGTCCCGCGACAGCACTTGCGAGCTGACGGGCGCGGCTCTCAATCCCAGGCGCGCGCAGATTTTTTCTTCGGCTTCGGGGCCGATATGCGCGAAAGTACCCACCGCGCCCGATATCTTCCCCACCCGAATTTCCTCGGCCGCTGCGCTGAAACGCCGGCGGTGCCGCTCGACCTCGTCCCACCACAGCGCCAGCTTCAGCCCGAACGTAATCGGCTCGGCGTGGATCCCGTGCGTCCGTCCGATCTGGACGGTGTGCTTATGCTCAAATGCGAGCTTTTTCAGCGCCGTCGATAGCCGCTCGATTCCGGCGGAAATCACCGCCGAGGCTTCTCTGATCTGCAGGGCCTGCGCCGTATCCACCACGTCATTCGAGGTCAGCCCATAATGCAGCCACCGCGAGGCGTCTCCCGCGCCATTCGCCTTTAATGTCTCGGCGACTGCGGTCGTAAAGGCGATCACATCGTGCCGCACCTCACGCTCAATCTCCCCAATCCGGGCTAGATCAAAACCCGCGTGCGCCTCGAGTTTCCCGGCAGCGTCTGTGGGGATCTCCCCCAGTTCGGCCAGCGCGCCTGAAGCTGCCAGCTCCACTCTCAGCCAGCAATCGTATTTGTGCCGATCACTCCAGATCGCCCCCATCTGGGGGCGCGTGTAGCGCGCAATCATCCAGTCCTATTGTCGGCTAATAAGAGAAGACTTCCGATTGCAGGCCGGGCTGGGCAACCACCAGTTTCGTGAATAGCGCACGGCCGTTCAGCGCTTTCACACCCATGTTGCGAACCAGCTCCGGATGATTGTTGTGCTCGCTGATATGCCCCAGCACCAGCGTAGAAACCGCCGTATCCAGGTCATTCGCGATGAAATCGCCCGCCACTTCGTTCGAAAGATGCCCTCTGCGGCTCATCACCCGCTGCTTCACCGGCCATGGATAGGGCCCGACTCGCAACATTTCAAGATCGTGATTCGATTCGAGCAGAAGCAGGTTGACCCCCCGCAGGTGAACCCGAAGCGAATCCGGTATATAGCCCAAATCGGTCGCGATGGCGATCTTGATGCCTTCCGCGCATAACGTATATCCCACCGGGTCTACGGCATCGTGCGGAATGGTAAAGCTCGAGATAGCGAAGTCTCCAACCGAAAACGAGCACCCCGCCTGGAAACTTTCAAGCGACGGCGCGCGTTCCCCCCATTCGATGAATCGCGCTGTTCCATGGGTCAGAAACACCGGAGTGCTGCGGTTCGCGGCTTTCACAATCGCCGCCAGACCGCTGGTATGATCGCAGTGCTCGTGAGTGACCAGAATGGCGTCGAGGCGTGCGATGTCTTCGCCGATCGCGGCCAGCCTTTTCGCGATTTCCCGGCGGCTCAGGCCCGCGTCAACCAGCAAACGTGTCCGGTCAGTCGCGATGAACGCCGAGTTTCCCGCGCTGCTGCTCGCCAGTATGCAGATTTTGACGATCGGTTTCTCCTTTTGACCTTCCGCGCACAACGCGCAAACAACGCCCTGTGGGGTCCTGTTCACCGCGCACAACGGGCAAAACAACGCCCTGTGCGCTCTCTTTTCACCCGCGCACAACGGGCAACCAACGCCCTGTGCGCTTTTGCCTTTCTTATCGGTTATAGCAGAAGTTTTAAACAATTGTAAGGAAAATGTTTCACGGGCGACCTTCTAAAATGGAAGTTCCATGAAAGCGCGCGTTTACGTCTCCATGAACCCGACGGTCCTTGATCCGCAAGGGCAAACCATCTGTTCGGCACTGAACGGATTGGGGCATAAGGAGATCGCTTCCGTTCGCCAGGGCAAGTATTTCGAAATCGCAATCGCCGAGGGGGTTTCCCGCGAATCGGCCGTTAAGAGTTTAGATGAGATCGCGCGCGATGTGCTCTCAAACCCGGTCATCGAGGAGTACCGCGTCGAAATCTTAGACTAGAGATTACACCTTAACTCGCTTATGTGTGGAATTGTAGGGTACATCGGCAGCCGCGATGCGGTGCCCGTAATCGTCGACGGCTTGCGGCGCCTGGAGTATCGCGGATACGACTCCGCCGGGGTGGCGGTGCTGAATGGCGACACCACCCTCGAGGTGCGCCGCGCTTCGGGCAAGCTGCGCAATCTGGAAGAAGCCATCCGCCTGAAGCCGCTTTCCGGGGCTTACGGCATCGGGCACACCCGCTGGGCCACGCACGGACGTCCCACGGAGGAAAACGCGCACCCGCATCGCGACTGCAAGGGCGAAATCGTGGTGGTTCACAACGGTATCATCGAGAACTATCTCGCGCTACGCAAGCAACTGGTCTCCGAAGGCCACGTCTTCGTAACGGAAACCGACACGGAAGTGCTCGCTCACCTCGTTGAGAAGTACTTCAAAGGCAATTTGGAAGACGCAGTGCGGACCGCGCTGAAACAGATCGCGGGTGTTTTCGCGATCAGCGTCATCGCCAGCTCCGACCCGCACAAAATCGTCGCGGCCCGATCCGGCCCGCCGGTGGTGGTCGGCCTCGGGGAAGACGAATTTTTCGTTGCCTCCGACGTTCCGGCGATCCTCAGCCACACCCGCGACATGTTCTTTTTGAACGATGGCGATATGGCAATTCTCACGCCGCAGGGCGTTCGCCTCACCGACTTCGATGGCCGGATGGTGCGCCGCCAAATTTCCCATATTCTTTGGGACCCCATCCTGGCCGAAAAGGGCGGCTATAAGCATTTCATGCTCAAGGAGATCTTTGAGCAGCCGCGCGCGGTCAAAGATACCCTGGTGGGACGCGTCGGCCTTGAGAGCGGCCGCGTGTTTCTCGATGAAGTCGACATCAGTGAAGCGGAATTCCGCGAATTTCAGCAGATCAAAATCATCGCCTGCGGCACCAGTTGGCACGCCGGGCTGGCGGGCAAGTATTTCATCGAACGCCTGGCTCGAGTTCCCGTCGAAGTCGATTACGGCAGCGAATTCCGCTACCGCGATCCCATCATCCCGCCCCGCACCCTCACGATCGTCATCTCGCAATCCGGCGAAACCGCCGATACCCTCGCCGCCCAGCGCGAGGCCAAGCAGAAAGGCTCAAAGACGCTCGCCATCTGCAATGTCGTGGGCTCCATGATTACGCGGGAAGCGGATGGCACGCTGCTGACCCACGCCGGCCCCGAGATCGGCGTGGCTTCGACCAAGGCCTTCACTTCCCAGCTCACCGCGCTCTTGATTCTGGCCATGTATTTGGGCCAAGTGCGCGGTACATTGAGCACTCAGGCTGCTTCGACGCTGGTGCAGGAGCTGGCGCAAATCCCCGGCAAGCTGGAGCGCATTCTTTCCGAATCGGCCGTCTATGAAGAGCTGGTCCGCAATCTCTTTCGCGCCCAGGATTTCCTCTACCTCGGGCGAGGCATTCATTTTCCCATCGCCCTCGAAGGCGCCCTTAAGCTCAAAGAGATTTCCTACATCCACGCGGAAGGCTATCCGGCGGGCGAGATGAAACATGGCCCGAATGCGCTCATTGACGAGAATTTGCCGGTGGTGGTTTTGGCCACTCGCGATCCGGAATCGGAAGAGAGCCAAGTGCACTACGAGAAAACTCTCTCCAACATTCAAGAGGTCAAAGCGCGCAGCGGAGTGGTGGTCGCGATCGCCTGTGAGGGAGATGAAGAGGTCGCGAAGATGGCCGACCACGTCATCACTATCCCGGTGACCCGCGAATTGTTGCTTCCGCTGCTCGAAATGATCCCGTTGCAATTGCTCGCCTACCACATCGCTGTGCGGCGCGGCTGCGATGTGGATCAGCCCAGAAATCTTGCCAAAAGCGTGACCGTGGAATAGGCTGACAGCAGTTTTGAAAGTTTCCGACAACACGCTCGCGATCTCAACCCGCGGCAAAGGCCTTTACGCGTTCACCAAGGAAGTGGAAGATTGGGTGTCAAAGCAAGACGTTAAGAATGGCATTCTAACGATTTTTGTTCAGCACACATCCTGCTCTCTGGTCATTCAGGAGAATGCCGACCCCGATGTCACGCTGGACATGCGTGATTTTTTCGAGCGCCTGGTTCCGGAAGATGATGAAAACTTTCGCCACACTGCGGAGGGTCCCGACGATATGACCTCGCATATCCGATCGACCCTGACGCAAACCAGTCTTTCCATCCCTGTGATCTCCGGCCGCATGGCGCTCGGCACGTGGCAAGGTCTTTACGTATTCGAGCATCGCTCGCACCCGCACCGGCGCAGCGTGGTCCTGCATCTCATGGGCGAGTAGCCCTGGCGCTTTCGCAGTGCAAATTCAAAAGACCGCTTACTGACGTGCGCGGCTCAGAACCAGCATCGAGTGGTTGCCCCCCAACTTTGCACCGCGAATTAGCTGGTGTGAGTAGGTCATCGGCCTCGCGCCGGCTCGTCAGGTTCAAAAGGAGAATTTGAAATTCATCTCGACGGTTCTCGGACCTCCGGATTGAAAGATGGGCGTGAGTCCGTTCGTCGGCGTGCCGGAGCCGAGCATCAGATTCTGCATCGAAGCGGGCTGGCCGAACAGCGCGCTTCCCAGATAACCTACTGGATTGGAGAAGCCAGCGTGATTCAAAACGTTAAAAGCAGTAATGCTCGTCTCGAGAGATGCCGCGCCGAACAGCCGGAACTGCCGGCGCAAGCTGGCGTCGATTTGAAATAAACCAGGGCCGGTTAAGATGTTCCTCCCCAGCGCACCATTCGTAAGTTCGGATGTCGCTGCAAATGCCGCCGGATTCAACTCGCGGCCGCCCGGAACGGAGCTGTTCTCAATCCAGATCGGCACACCGAAGATCAAGTCGGGCCGTCCCGTATTCGCAAATCCCAACCCAATGGTTCTGTCGCTCGAGGTCACGTCGAACGGAAAGCCAGTGCGGGCCTGCAGTGTCGAGCTCAGATTCCAGCCGCGAGACCAAGCTCCGCGAAAACCGCTGGCATGCAGCGAGGGAAGCCGATAGCTCAAGGAGGCGTTCAAATTGTGCCGGACGTCGAAATTCGACGAGCCTCGATCATCCGCATCGCTCGAACTAGGCGGAACGAGGAAAACAGCGGAGCCTAAAGACCCCGTATCGATTGAGTGTCCCCAAGTGTAGGAGATCAGCGTGTACAGATTTGAGCTTGGTTTCCCGTGAACTGCGCCTCGAGCGCTTCATAGTGAGACGTGCCGTAACTCGTAAAATAAGTTCCTTCCAGGACTTCCGTTGCGGGATCAACCGTCGCGTCGAGGCGAAGCAGTTTGCGCCCTGCCGACCCGGTATATGCCAGTGAAAGAGTGGATCGTCCCTCGAAGGATTTTTCGAGGGAGATTCGCCATTCCCATACCTTAGGCAGAGATAGGGGCGGCGGCTCTAAGGGTAGTCCGGCCTGGACGAGGCCTGAATTCCCACCCAATGGCAAGTACTGCCACATGTTCAAAGGCGAAAGGTTAACCGCGTATAAAAGTGATCCAAGGGCGTCGTCATAAAAGAGACCCGCGCCCCCGCGCAGGATCACGTTTGGCCAGTTGAAATGATAGGCCAATCCGAATCGTGGCGCCAACTGCGCGTAATGCATAGACCAGTTGGATTCGTTGAGGCCATAGAAGGCTCCGGCTTGCTGGAAAGCAGTTCCGGGGCCGTTCCAACTTCCCAGTGCGAATAAACCGGTTCCCGACGGCGTATCGTCCGGCGGCGTGACTTCCCAGGCGCAACCCGTAGAGAACAGTGAGCCGGTCATTTACATGGAATGCGTCTTGGGCAAACAGCGAGCCGATCGGAATTTGACCGGAGTCAATCGTCGGCTTCCCATATGAGACCGTCACGCCGAGGGGATCTCCCGCAAGCAGCGGTTCTACGCCTGCCGAAACGACTGAGGTGGTCCAAAGCCCCTTGCCAAACGTCGTTCGCGGCAACAAGCAAATGTAGTCGGCGCCCATGCGAAGATCGTGCGCGCCACGCTCGATCGAGAACGTATAGGCTCCCTCCCGTTGAGTCTGGTAAGTGCGTTCCGAAGTAGCGGAAACCAGTTGCCCTATACCGCCAATCGACAGGGCAGTCATAATACTTGGTCGATTCAGGGGCGCGCCGGTTTCATAGAGACTGAGCAGCGCGGGAACGGGATTGGAGAAAGCTTCGAGCGCGGCATCTTCATCGCCTGAACTGGTACCCCAAGACGACGCGTCCGCCACACGCGAAAAATTGAACCGGAAATCGTGGATCGTTCCCTTCCATTCCATCGTCGAGCCCAGCGTTGCGGTCATCCAGTTGAATCCCGCGCTCTGCGTTCCCAATTGCTCTGTTAGGGAATGGGAGGGAACATACGCGTAACGCGCGAACAGACGGATCTTCTCGCCGATTATCTGATCGACTCTCGCGCTGTAGTCTTCGACTGATGCTTGTTTTTCGAGCGGCACCGCACCTAGAGATTCGACGCTGTTCAACCTGCCCCCAATTGGCAAAGGAAAAGCGTTTAGCAGAAGCGCGTATGGGCCTTGCTCAGCGGCACGCGCCTCAATCGATGGTACGGACATGAGCTGCAGCGCTGTGTCATTCACGTTCTCGTCTTCCACCGCTACGAAGAAGAAAGTTCTATTC
>JBAUUG010000415.1:0-3550 GCA_049582585.1 Bryobacteraceae bacterium
AGACGAAGCAAGTGAAATAGGCCTCGTGCGGGCTTTCCCGCAAGTTGGAGTACGACTCGCTTACGCTCGCGGCTCTGTAAAGCTATTTCGCGGCGGGCTTCTTTGGCGGGACGATTGCGTCTTTCACTGACTTTGCGACGCGAAACTTTACAACCTTTTTAGCCGGGATCTTGATCGCTTCGCCGGTTGCCGGATTGCGGCCTACGCGAGCTTTTCGATCAGCCCGAACGAGGCGGCCGATGCCGGGCAGAATGAACACGCCATTTTTCTTGGTCTCGCGAACGGCCAGTTCGGCCATTGATTCCATGAACTGCTTTGCCACGCGGTTGTTGACGCCAGTGGTTTCCGCGAGTTCTCTCATGATCGCGGTTTGGGTCATTCGTTTTGTATCAGCCATCTAAAAGCCTCCTTGTTGGTTAAAACAGAACCGCAAAGAAATGTTTTGGCATCTCCCGGTCAACTCGATCATACGGGAGTGCGGCGCGGTTGTAAAGGCAAAACAGCAAAAAAGTGGCTGTTTTTGCGGTTTTTTTGGGCGCGATGAGCTGGAAAGCCCGTAAATCGAAGGTTTGGGGGGGCGCGTGCTGCTCGGGTGCGAGCTATGGTATCAAATAGGATGTTCCGGACCACCGTGCCCGGGTGGCGAAACTGGCAGACGCAAAGGACTTAAAATCCTTTTCGCCGCAAGGCGAGTGCGGGTTCAAGTCCCGCCCCGGGCACCAACACTCTTGTTGTCAGGAGTTATCTATGGCTGGGAGGCAGGGACTCGAACCCCGATACGCAGATCCAGAGTCTGCAGTCTTACCATTAGACGACCTCCCAAGATCCAAACGCAGTATAACAAGCGTTTCTTTTAGGACCGGATTCGGAAAGTCAGCGCTTGTGTAACAACTTATGCCAGAAATTCCGTTTTTTAGTGTTGCGAGGCTCGCGTAGAGTCGCCGGAATACGCGCTGGGGGAGTGGGTTTCTGTTCCTCACTTGGCGCGGCAGACAATTCGGGACTACTCGATACCATTTGGGCCTGAACGATGAACCGCTTTGGCGCCGCACCGACATAGTAGAACGGATAACAAGTGATCATGGTCAGCAGTTTGTTCCCGCCATCCGGCTGCAGAACGCTGATATCCGAAGGCTTTACTATCTTAGTCGAGATAACCCGATACTCGTAAGTTCCGCTCGGCGATTGAAAAGTAACTATATCTCCACCCTTGATGTCTTTCAGCCCTCGAAACAACGTATCTCGATGCGCGGCTATCGCGAAATTCCCAGTTTGACCTGCCAGTGCGGTCGAGGGAACATGCCCGACCGCCAACTTCAACGTATTCGCGTCGACGCCCTCGCGAACCATCGCGGAGAGGTTAAGCCTCTCGATTGAAACTCTGCCCAACAGGGAGCCTTGCAGCGGCCGCGAAATTTCTGAAGATGCCGGCGATTGAGAGTTCGGCGCCTGCAAATTCGGCCGGGATTTCTCTCCGCCCGCCAGGAAGCCGAAAGGGGTTGCCTCTCGCAGATAGTCGCCAAATGTGACTGCGGCGCGCCCGGCGATCTGCTGATCAAAGGCCCAGTTCTGATACGCCTGATAAACATATTCATCAGAGAGCGTGTATGCGTAGTACCCGAGGCCGCACACGCCCACAATCAGCAGCAACACTCGAAGATTGGTAAGTATTGCGAGCGACACGCTTACCTTGCGAAGGCGGCGCTTTGTGTTGTGGCTGTGTAAGCCGGGCTTGATGAAAGAAGGAGCTTCAGGCGATTTAAGATTCGCGCCTGGCCTGACAATTACCGGTCCGCCGATTGATCCCATTAGCGTTGTTGCTCTTTCCCGCCTGTGTCTTTCCAGCTCTGCTGAGTGAGCAACTGCGAAAAAGGTGTATTCGTGTAAGTAGTGCGAGTTCGTACGATCAGCTTGCGGCCGTTTCTTTGAGCGGCCACCTTGACTGAACGCACGATTCGCTTGTCGTGAGTCTCATCGGGAACATACCCGATGGTGTAACGATTCCGAATGTCTTTGGAGATCTTATGGAACACAGGAACGACATCATTTAACGTTGGAGGTTCAAAAAACTCTCCCCCGCTTATCCTTGCGATTCGACGCAGAGGTCCGGGATTTAGGTCTCGATCTTCAGGATCGAGCAAGCCCACGGTATAGATGGTGGCTCGAGAGGCGGCAATCAAGCTCATCAACTCAGGTAGGGAGGTTTTACTGACGTTATCTCCTCCATCACTTACAACGATTAACGTTCTTTTGTCCTGAGTGCTCAACTCGAGGTGCTTGAGGGAATAAGCAATCGCATCATAAAGAGCGGTTTGCCCCATCGGCTCACCGTAGTAAAGAGCAGCTCTCAATTTCTGAAGATTGTCCGTGAAGAGGGTCCTCGCAGGGAGGCCCCGAACGATAGAGTTGTTAAAATTCACGACAAAGAATTCATCTTTAGAATTGCTCTCTTTTGCGAACGCAAGCCCGGCCATAACGACTTCCGGGCGCTTGAATCGCATGCTTCCGCTGTTGTCCACGATCAATCCAACTGTGACCGGAGTATCGACACTCGCGAAATGCGTGATCTGCCTTGTTTGCCCGTCCTCGATAACGGCAAAATCATCTCTTGTCAAGCCTGTTACATAGCCACCGCGCGGATCCTGAACGCTAACATCCAAGAGAACGAGATCGACGTTGTCTGAAATCTTGTAGACTTGCTCAGCCGTTTGAGGAGGCGCGGCCTGCAATCTGACCGCGAGGACGGCAACGGCCACGACCATGAAGATTCCGGCTCTGTCAGATCCTCTCTCGCCCATGGGTTTCTCAAACGAAAGAACGCCTGGCATGCTGCAGCAGCCAGGCGTCGAATAGTTCGTAGGTATTCAGTTACGAGTTATGCGCGCCGGGTCGCTAACGAAAGCACTCCAGCCAGGCTGAGCGAAAGTAAACCAACGAGGCCGACGAGTGGATTCCAGCTGGCCGTATGCGGCAAGGTACGCGTCTGCGCGGGAACGGGCGCTACGGTTGTGTTCTGCGGGGTCTGGCTCTGCGCCTCGCTTTGGGGCTCGGGAGCCGGAGCAGGCTGGGGCTCGGGGGCTGGGGCCGGTTGCGCTTCAGGCACCGGGGCCGGTGCGGGCTCGGGTTCCGCGTAATTCATGGGAACGGGAACCGGCGCTGCGGATGCCAGCTGGGCAACCAGCTTCCTCGGATAAGGAAACTCCTGACCAAAGTTGTCGCCGGGATAGAACCACGCGCGAACGGCTTTCGGAACACCGGCGGGGGTTTCCCAAAATGCAAACTGCGACTTCCCGGTCGGCTCTAGCCGGTAATTAGGAATTGCGAGTATCGTAGTCTCGAGATGCTGCTGGTTCCGGTCGAAAATCTGAACGACATGACGATCCGATTGTGAATCGAGCAGCTTCCAGACGTAAGTGCCTGGGTCTAACACCTTGTTTCCGGCGATGATCGGCTCATTGACAGTAACAATGGTCATTTTGTCCCAAGCGTCAGCGTGCACTTTCGGCACGAATGAGGTTGCAAGAAGACCTACACCCGTCACGGCCAACGC
>JBAUUG010000416.1:0-15516 GCA_049582585.1 Bryobacteraceae bacterium
ATCATGTGGCTCGATCAGCGGCTCGCTCAGGAGGGCTCATGTTCGGTTCGGAAATTCTGGATGTTGCAATCGGTCTGATTCTTCTGTTTCTGCTGATGAGCCTGGTGTGCTCGTCGATCAAAGAGGCGCTTGAAACCGTGTTCAAGTACCGGGCTCGCGATCTGGAACGCGGTATCCGGGAAATATTCGGCGATATCAATCGGACCGGGTTTTCCGTGGAATTCTACAAGCACCCGCTCATCAATGCTTTGTTCCAGGGTCCCTACAATCGCAAGAACATCAAGAATCTTCCGTCCTATATTCCGGCTCGGACTTTCTCGCTCGCCCTGATGGACATGGTGGGATCCGGAGGGAGCGATGTTGCAGGTTTGCGGGCGGCTGTCACGAATCTCCCGCAGGATTCAACCATCAGAGGCGCGCTATTGCCTCTCATCGATGCGGCGGGGAATGATATCGTGCGCGTTCGCCAGAACATCGAAGACTGGTACAACAGCTCCATGGATCGAGTTTCAGGCTGGTATAAACGCCGCACTCAGAAGATCATCGCCAGTATCGGTCTGGCGTTGGCCTTGCTGGTAAACGCGGATGCGGTTTCAATTGCTCGATACCTCAACACCAATCAGACCGTGAGGTCGGTGATCGTTTCGCGGCTCGCCAAGTCTACGCCCTCAAGCGGGCCCTCGACTTCCGACTTGACCAATCCGCTAGGTTATCTCGAGCGCCAGGGCGGTGTTCCACTGGGTTGGCTGTTTGTTCCTGAACCAGGTCAGAATCCTGTTGACTTTATGAGCGATTGGCGCAGAGTCCCGGTATCGTTCGGCGGCTGGATGCTGAAGATCGCCGGCATTCTTTTTACCGCGTTCGCAATATCGCTCGGCGCTCCATTCTGGTTCGATGTCCTGAATAAATTCATGGTTATCCGCTCGACAGTTAAGCCGGACGAGAAGAGCCCTCCCGAACCAAGTAAAGCGTAAGAGCGGGCGACGGCTTCCGAAAAATCTACTCCTGCACTTCTTTGGCATTTTTCGCCTGCACAACACGCACGATCTCACCGTCCACCAGTGAATCGGGAGGGTTTGCGATGACTAAGGCATTGTCGGCAAGTCCCGATACGACTTCCACCGTATTTCCAAAATCGCGCCCCAGCGTTACCCGCGCCAGAGATGCGCGATTCCCGTTTACCACGAGCGGGACACGCAATCCTTCCGATCGGAAGACCAGCGAGTTGGAAGGAATGATCAGCGTTGAGCCGTTGGATTTGATCGCGAAATGGACCTCCGTGTAAGAACCCGGAAACAGTAAGCCGGTTGAATTCACCACATCCACTTCCACCAGCAGGGTCCGCGTGGCGGGGTCCATGGAATCGGCCGTGCGGGCGAGAGTGCCTTGAAATCGGCGGTTGGGGAGCTCGGGCAGAGTCAGATCCGCTTTCATGCCGGGCCTCGTGGCATGCGAATAGATCTGCGGAACATTCACGAAAACGCGCAATCGATTCACGGCGGAAATATGGAAGAGCTCACGAGTCTGGCCGCCCGACGAGCCGGAATCGATGAGCTGCCCGATATCTGTGTTGCGCGCCGTGATAACGCCATCGAACGGCGCGTAGATTTTTTCAAAGTCCACTAGCTGCTGAAGGCGGCCGACGTTGGCCTGCGCCGATTTTACAGTCGTGCTCTTGGCGGCGGCGTCCTGAACCGCATTGTCGACATCCTGCTTGGCCACTGAGTCGGTCTTGAACAAATTTACGTACCGATTCGCCGTTATCTGGGCCAGATTCAGATTTGCTTGGGCAGTGGCCAAATCCTCGCGAGCCTGCTGTAACTGCTGGTCCACTTCCGGACTTTCAATTTCGGCGAGCAGTTGCCCCTGTTTCACATGCGCGCCGATATCGAAATACCATTTCTTGAGATACCCACTGGTGCGCGCGTATATCGGAGCATCGATAAAAGCTTGAATATTACCCGGAAGAACCACCTCCTCGGCGGGCGCTTCCCTTTGCGGATGAACCACGTTGACCGTGGGCTCAGCTGATGCAGCGGTCTGCCGGCGAAGCGCCTGCTGCGCGCGCCGGCGAGGGATGATGCCCGAAATCACGACCGCTGCCGCGATCAGCAAGACCAGAACGATCACGAGAATAGCGCGCCATCGCCGCATTCCTCAGCTCACCTGCCCTTACGCCTGTCGTGCAGAATGCTGAAGAAGACGGGGACAAAAAACAAAGTTGCGACGGTCGCAAACAAAAGGCCGCCAATCACCGCGCGCCCCAGAGGAGCGTTCTGCTCGCTGCCTTCCCCAATTCCAAGAGCCATCGGAAGCATCCCAATCATCATCGCGAGCGCCGTCATCAGAACCGGGCGGAATCGGGTGAATCCGGCCAGCAGCGCGGCGTCGGCGGCCGTATCGACATCGGGAAGCTGCTCCTTGGCGAAACTGACCACCAGAATACTGTTCGCGGTGGCTACGCCCATGCACATGATCGATCCGGTGAGCGCGGGAACGCTTACGGTGGTATGCGTCATGAACAGGAACCAGACAATCCCGGCCAGAGCGGCGGGCAGCGCGGAAATGATGATGAACGGATCGAGCCACGATTGAAAGTTGATCACGATCAGCATGTAAACCAGAACAATGGAGAACGCGAGTCCCCCTATCAATCCCTGAAACGAAGAACGCATGGTATCGATCTGGCCCCGAATGATAATCTTGGACCCTCGTGGAAGATTCTTTTCGGCTCCAGCCACTGCTCTATCGAGCTCACGCGACACGCTGCCAAGATCCGTTCCTTGGACCGACCCGTAAATATCGATGACCGGCGCAATGTTGTAATGCGATTCCGTCGCGAGACCGGCGCCGCGCTGAATAGACGCCACGCTAGCGAGGATTTGAGGCGCGCCGCTCCCCGTCACCGGGATGTTCCTCAGGTCCTGCAGTGAGTCCATTTCATATTGCGGAGACTGGGTTGAAATGCTGTAACTCACTCCGTTACGCGGGTTAAGCCAAAAGGTAGGAGCGGTCTGAAAACTCCCGCTGAGCGCCACCAGGACATTGCCCGCGACGTCGCGCGCGCTGTAGCCCACCTGTTGCGCTTTGGTGCGGTCAATGTCGATGAACAGTTTCGGTTGATTGAAGGGTTGCTGGATGCGGAGATCGGCCGCGCCGGGGATGAACTTGATCCGGTCCAACAGGGCGTCGGCGAACTCGCGATTTCCCTCTAAATTGTTGCCTACGATCTGAATGTCAATCGGCGCGGGGAGACCGAAATTAAGGATCTGGCTCACCAGATCGGCAGGCAGGAAATAAAAAAGCACGCCTGGAAATTCACGAGGAAGACGCGCGCGAAGCTCCGAAACGTATTCGGCGGTGGGCCGGTGCTTCTCTGCAAGCGAGCCCAGGATATCCGCGTCAGCCGGGCCGATAGCGCCGGAGTTGCTGTAGGATGTGTTGATTCCGCTATACGGCAGTCCGATGTTGTCAAGAATATTGGTCAATTCGGTCGGCGGTATCACATCTCGAATACTCGCCTCGATGCGATCGCAAAGCTCGGCCGTGTCCTCAATGCGCGTAGCCGTCCGGGCACGTACATGAAGCTTGAATTGGCCGCTGTCGACAGCCGGGAAAAAGTCCTGGCCGAGGAAGGGAAATAGAGCGAATGAAGCGACGCAAACGAGAAGAAAGCAGATCGCAAATATGCCTCGATGGCGGATACAGGCCTCAAGCAAAGAACGATACCTGGCGCGGAGGTTTTCGAAGCCTCGCTCGAAAGCCATTTGAGTGCGCACGAACGGGTTCCTTGGATCCGCATGCGCCACGGCTTCGTGATGCGAATGGCCTCTGAGGAGATATTTCGCAAGAGTCGGAACGATGGTGCGCGAAAGCAGATAGGACGCCAGCATGGCAAACGAGACAGCTTCGGCCAGCGGAACAAATAGATATTTCGCGACACCGGTCAGGAAAAACATCGGGACGAACACGATGCAAATGCAAAGCGTGGAAACGAAGGCCGGAACCGCGATCTGAGCCGCGCCATCCAGAATCGCCTGCTCGATTTCCTTTCCCATTTCGAAGTTGCGATTTATGTTTTCGATTTCAACCGTTGCATCGTCGACCAGAATGCCCACCGCCAAGGCGAGGCCTCCCAGGGTCATGATGTTGATGGTCTCGCCCAACGCGCTCAGCGCAAAAATCGAGCACAGAATGGAAAGCGGAATGGAAATGGCGATGATTACGGTGCTCCGCCAGCTCCCCAGAAAAACCAGAATCATGATGGCCGTGAGACACGCAGCGATAACCGCCTCCCGGACCACTGCATTGATTGAGGCCCGCACGAAGATCGATTGATCCGCAATGGGAGTAATCCTGAGCTGAGGCGGCAGCGTAGCCAGCAGCGGCGGCAGCATCTTGCGGATTCCGGCGACGATATCCAGCGTTGAGACATCTCCGGACTTCAGAACCGACATGAGCGAGCCGCGCAAGCCGTCCGATCGCACTATATTCGTCTGCGGCGGAAAACCATCGCGCACGTGGGCGACGTCTCGAATATAGATCGTGGCGCCGTTTTGCGTTTTGATAGGAAGATTGTTAAGCTCAGCCACGCTCGCCGGACTGCCGTTGATCTCCACGTCATATTCGAGCGATCCGATCTTCGAAGTGCCGCCGGGAAGGATCAAGTTCTGATTGCCGATAGCGGTAACTACGTCGTTAGGCCCGATTCCCTTCGATTGCATAGCCTCAGTATTCAGATCCACCTGAACCTGGCGCTGTTTGCCGCCATACGAATATGGGATCGCGGTCCCGGGAACGGTAACCAACTGCGTTCGGATGAAGTTCTGGCCAAGATCGTTCAAGGCCTGCTCGCTTAGACCCTGGCCGGATAAAGCGAGCTGCAAGATGGGAACCGTCGACGCGTTGTAGCTGATGATGAGCGGCGGGGTGGTGCCTTCGGGAAGCTGGTGTAATTGCGTCTGTGAAATCGCGGTCACCTGCGCAATGGCGGCGTACAAATTCGCGTGAGGCTGGAAAAAAATCTTGACCACCGCCCGGCTGTTCATGGACTGGGATTCTATGTGTTCGATGTTGTCGACCGTAGTAGTTAGTGCCCGCTCGGTGATGTAAACGATCCGCTCGGCCATGTCTTCGGCGGAGAGCCCGGTATAGTTCCAGACCACGCTGACCACCGGAATATCAATATTCGGGAATATGTCCGTGGGTGTCCGGGAAATGACCACCGGAGCGAGGATAAACAGCATCAGCGATAAAACTACGAAAGTGTAAGGTCGCCGAAGAGCGAGCCGAACGATCCACATAGGCTAGTCCGGAACAAAACATTAATTATCGACTACGGTGGTCGGAGGCTGTAACTGTAACGGTTACTCATCCTCTTGAATCCAACGGTCGGCGATCATGCTAGTGGAGGATATCTGATGAAGGCAGCTTTCCTGATGGGCCGCTTGGTTTTTGGCGGTTTCTTTCTTTACAACGGAATCAATCATTTCAAGCAGCGCGAAGCGCTTTCGCAATACGCGGGAGCGAAGAACGTGCCCAGCCCCGATTTGGCTGTTACGGCCTCCGGGGTTGCACTTGCGATTGGCGGAGCCAGTATCATGCTCGGAATGAAACCGAAGATCGGCACGCTCGCAGTCGTCGGTTTTCTGGCTGGCGTGTCTCCGGTTATGCACAATTTCTGGCAACACGAAGACCCCCAGCAGCGCATGAATGAGATGATCAACTTCAGCAAGAACATGGCATTATTGGGTGCCGCGCTGGCCCTCGCGGGCGTGGAAGAGCCCTGGCCGGCCAGCGTACCTGTCGGTTAGTTGATGGCCGAAGCCGGTGACCGCATTTGTTTAACATCATTACCATCGAGCGCGAATATGGATGCGGCGCCGCCGAGATCGCCAAGACTCTGGCCAGCCGGCTGGGGTGGACTTTGTGGGACCACGAGATCACCTGTGCTATTGCGCAGCGACTCAAATGCGACATCCCCTCCGTGCAACAGCGTGAGGAGCGCCTCGATTCGACGTTCTACCGGCTAGCCAAGATCTTCATGCGCGGTAGCTATGAGGACAGTTTCACCGGTGCCGGCCTGGAGCTTCTAGACGCCGAGCATCTCTCGCGCCTGTTCGAAAGAGTCATAAAAGACGCGGCGGCCAAGAACAACTGCATCATCGTTGGCCGCGGCGCCACTTGGTTCCTGCGCGACCGCACCGACTCGTTCCGTGTTTTCCTCTACGCGCCTCGACATGAAAAGATTCGCAGGATCACGGCCCAGGGAAAGAGCCTGGCGGAAGCGGAAGATCTGGTCGAGAGAGTCGACCGGGAGCGCGCGGCCTTCATCAAGAAGTACTTCGGCACGGTCTGGCCCCAGCGGGACCTTTATCACCTGATGATCAACACGCGGCCGGGCAATGAAGTGGCCATCGAAATGATTTTGCACGAAATGGAGCTGCTTCAGAAGAAATCGGCCGCGTACATTGGCGCGTGATGGCGCCGATCAACCTATAATCGAGACATGAATCGTAAAGAGTGGATTGCCTCTCGCCACGAGGACCCGATTCGCACCCAAATGCATTATGCCCGTTCCGTGGTCATGACGCCTGAGATGCATCAGGTCGCTCAGCGCGAGAACCTGGCGCCTGAGCTCATACGGGACGAAGTCGCGCGCGGCCGCATGATTATCCCGGCAAACATTCACCATCACAGTCTGGAGCCGATGTGCATTGGCGTCGCCTCAAAATGCAAGATCAACGCGAATATCGGCAATTCATCCACAACATCGAATATCGACCAGGAGATCGAGAAACTGGAATATGCCGTCAAATTCGGCGCCGATACGGTGATGGATTTGTCCACCGGCGGCGACATCCCGCGAATCCGGCAGGCCATCATCGACGCCTCGCCGGTTCCAATCGGCACGGTCCCCATCTACGAAGCGCTCAACCGAGTTCGCCGGGTTGACGATCTTAACCTCAGCGTAATGCTCGAAGTCATCGAAGAGCAAGCCGAGCAGGGCGTCGATTACATGACCATCCACGCGGGCGTGTTGGTGCAATACGTTCCCTTAACCACCAAGCGCATTACCGGCATCGTCAGTCGCGGTGGTGCGATTCTCGCTGAATGGATGGTGAAAAATCACAAGCAGAATTTCCTCTACGAGCGCTTTGATGATATCTGCAGGATTTTCCAGAAACACGATGTCAGCTTCTCGCTTGGGGATGGTCTTCGCCCCGGTTGTCTAGCCGATGCCAGCGATGCAGCCCAATTTGCCGAGCTCAAAACTCTGGGTGAGCTGACCAGGAAGGCCTGGGAGTACAACGTCCAGGTGATGATCGAAGGTCCAGGGCACATTCCCATGGATCAGATCGCCTTGCAGGTAGAGAAGGAGCGCGAAATGTGTTCCGAAGCGCCCTTTTACACTCTAGGACCGCTGGTGACTGACATTGCTCCGGGCTACGATCACATTACGTCCGCAATCGGCGCCGCTATGATCGGCTGGCATGGAGCGTCCATGCTCTGTTACGTGACTCCGAAGGAACATCTCGGGTTGCCTAACCGCGAAGACGTGAAACAGGGCATCATCGCTTACAAGATCGCCGCCCATGCAGCGGATATAGCGCGTCACCGCACAGGCGCCCGCGACCGGGACGACGAGCTCTCTCGCGCCCGTTTCGCCTTCGATTGGCGCAGACAGTTCGCACTTTCGCTCGATCCGGAAACTGCCGAAGCCATGCATGATGAGACACTCCCCGAAGAAGGGTTCAAGGACGCTGCCTTTTGCTCGATGTGCGGGCCAAAATTCTGCTCGATGAATCACTCGTCAAAAACACAGGAGTTCACCGAAGCCGATGCCGCAGCCGTGCTCCTCAAACTCTCTTGACGCGTTTTCGGGCCGATGATCGCATCCTCATGCTGGCAATTCCGTCAGCCATCGAGCTCGCCGCAATCTCCCGTGTTCTAATGCGCGGCGTTATCGTTGCGCTTGGCACGTCTGACGCGATTGATTCAGCGCGTGAATCGATGCGCGAGTTTGAGAACGTGATGTTCCTTGATGCGCGGCCCGATCAAATCCCGTGGCGAGACGGGTACTTCACCAAAATCCTGGTGCCTCCGCACATCGACCGGATCCTGCGCTACGCCTCCGCGGAACTACATCGCGTCCTCGCCCCAGGTGGTGAGATCGTCAGCACGGCACTCGAGGCTTAGATTAGGGTGGCGGAGTAACGAGAGTGTTACGAAGCTCCCGTATTCCGGCTCATACTACCGAGGCAGCATTCAACAAGCCCAGTTGACATATGAGCGACAGCCAGTAACTCCTGGCGAGCTGGCCGAAGCCTCGATAATGACCCGCGGAGCGATCTCGAAGATCGTCGACAAGCTCCTGGCTAAAGGTTGGATCAAGAGCAGGGTCAACCCCAAAGATAACCGGGGCCAACTACTCTCTTTGACACCCGTGGGGCGACGCAATCTTCCCGGCCTGGCAGAGATCGCCGATCAGAACGACGAGCAGTTTTTTGCCTGTCTCGATGCCGGCGAAAGATCTACTCTGCGCCGTCTGCCTTGCAAACTGGCAGAGCATCATCAGATCCGTGATGTTCCGGTCGAATGACATGCCCTCGACGAGATCTCACTACATTCAAAGAGCATACAACAAAAGGAGAAATCTCATGAGCAAAGCAGTTGACAACCTAATGAAGGCGATGGAGCGAGCGAGGGCTATCCGCCCGAAAGTGGGAGGATTCCCCTATCTGGCCGAGAGCCTGCGACAGGCCGGAGTCAACCGGAACCTCTGGTCTCTGCCCGCGTGCCAGAGTCTGTTCCTCACCGACGAGGGACCGGTCGTGATGCAGGGTGTGCCCTTGGTATCTGGTGCTGGGGACGTACCACTATTCGACCGGGATGCCCTGATCGCAGCGTTGCGAATCGATCAGGCCGGGAAAAGCACTTTTCCAGAGTTTCTCGAAGCCAGTTGGCGTGCGGGAGTTGTTCGCTATGACGTGGATTTTGCTGCCCGTACCGTCGCCTACTTCGGCTGCAATGGCGAGGAATACATCGAAGCATATCCGGCGGTCGAAATCAGTTAGTGTAAATCGCACAACCTCTCATTTCGAATTGGAGGCATTTTCCCCCATACTTATCTCCAAGGTGAAGGACGACACCAGGGAACATTGTTTCCGGTGCTGTTGGAGATCTTGTTCCGGGCGATCATCTATGCTGCATGACGAACGTGCTCGGCGCAGCAAGCCTCACAGAAGACCTCCAGCGAATCTAAGCGGGAGCATCTCGCATCGCGAAAAGCATGATCCTTTTCCCTAGCATCCCGCCTCGCCATCCAGAATTCGAGTTTCGTAACAGTCTCGTAAAGTGACGGGCCCTAAACTTTCTCAATCCGTCAGCGCCCTCACTCTCATTCCATTCTTAATCTCGGCATCGATCGGTTCCACCACGCGGTCCGCAACGTGATCGCCTGCCGTCAGCCCTGAAACGATCTGAACATCGTTGATGTCGCTGATCCCCGTCTTCACCGGCGTCCAAACAATCGTTTTCCCCTCGAGCTTGTACACGCCCGCACCACCCCGAACCGTCCGCAGAGCCGCCTTCGGAATGCCGAGCGCATTCTTCACTACGTTCGAGATGATGGTCGCATTCACCGTCACTCCAGGCAACAGATCGTGATTTGGGTTATTCACGATCGTGCTCACTTCGCCTACCGTCCTGGTTCCCAACGCAATCACCTGGGTAGGCAGCTTGTCCACGCGCCCCCACCATTTCTGGCCTGGCCGCGCTTCCCAGGTGATGCTCACCGGCAAGTTCAGCGCAATCCGTCCCAGATCCGGCTCGTCGACGTACACGATCACCTTCACCTCATCGAGCTTTCCGATTAGCGCCACCAGATCCCCCGGTTGCAGGTATGCCCCTACTTTTAAATCAAATTGATACACGGTGCCGGAAATCGGCGCTCGCACGTCTCCCAAGGCCGCTTTATGCCGCGACAGCGCTACTGCCGCCTCCGCATCGCGCAACTTCGCTTGCGCCACTGACCGATCGCTCGCCGTCACCAGCGTCTTTCGCTGATCTTCGAGGGCGGCCAACTGCAACTTGGCTCGGTCGAGGGTGTCTTTCGCCTCCTGCACCCGCAGCTTTGTCTCGGCCTGCTGCGCTGCTAGCCGGTGCGCGGCGTCGTAATTCCGCTGAGCGACATCCACCGCAACCTGGGCGCTCTTGATGGAATCGTTCAGATTCGCCAGCGTCGCGGCCTTGCCACCCTGTCCCAGAGTCAAGTTCTCGGCTTGAGCTTCTTGTTCCCTTGCCAGCGCTGCCGCCAAATCCGACTGCGCGGCGGTCGTATCAAGCGTCACTAGTGTCTGCCCGGCCTCGATGCGCTGCCCGCCTTGAACCGAAATTGCTTGCACCACGCCGGCGGTTTCCGCTCTGGCCGCCGCCCATTCAACCGGCTCAACTTTACCGTTGGTCGGAACCGTGCTCTCGATGATTATCTGTCGCGCTGTCGCGAAATGAATTTCGGGCGCGGTTTGCCGGACGCCCAAACCCCACCACAACACGAGCAGCACCGGCAACAGCAACAGCAGCCAATACCTTTTCATCTCGCGAGCTGTGCAAAACCCCCGTTCCACATTGTCACAAACACCTTACTCATTCAGCTAATCCATCCCGTTCTAGTCTTTCTCGCCCGGTTCGCGATAGACTGAGACGTTAATGGCGCTTTATCGAATTTACCGGATGAAGGACACGCCAAGAGAGAACTTCCGGTGGGCCGCTCACACTCGCGGTCTTGCCGTTGTCAAACCTAGAGACTACGATTTCGATGGAGAGCTGCAAGCCGCTACCCCGTACTCCGCTTGGCGCGTGCTTGCGGCTGATGGCCGTGCTCTCCGTCCTGGCGATTTGCTCGAAACCCCCGGCGCCGATGGTCCGTGCGCTAACCTGCAAATCGCGAAATATATCGGCTTCGAGCCCGCTCAATGGTTCGTACCCGAACCCAAGCCCGACTGCAATGTTTCGTCTACCAGCGTCAGTGATTCAGTCGATTTGATTTCGCATTCTCCGCTCGCCTAGCTAGCTGTTTGATCTGAATTGGCTTGACACGATGATGGATATTCAAGGAACGTCCCCGTGGGGGTTTTTCGCGTTAGTAAGTTACATCCCCGATCCTCTTGGATCCTTTCTCCATGGGCTTAGGCGACTGTTGCCCGGCGAGGACAACCCGCAGGCCCACATTACGATTCTTCCGCCGCGGCCGTTGAAGCTCCCCGTGGAGAGCGTCTCAAAATGCGCCCGCAAGATCTTACAGCGGTTCCCCGCCTTCGACGTCGAATTATCCAAGGTCCGTTGTTTTCCCGGAACCAACCTCATCTATCTCGATATCGGCCAAGGCAATGCTCTGTTGCATGAGCTTCACGCCGCTCTGAATACCGGCGATCTGAACGATGCCGAAGAGCTTGAATTCCGGCCCCATCTCACTCTGGGCGGACCGGTGCCTCGCGCGAAGCTCGTTTCAGTCCGACAACAAGCTCAGTCGGCATGGCGCGCCGTCCACTTTCCCCGGACGTTCAAGCTTGACGAAGTGGTATTCCTCTGGGTCAGTCCTAATGGTCCACATGGCGAATGGGATCGACTTTGGTCACAGCGCCTGACCACCAACGGCGAGAGTAATACGGCCGTTCAGCCCCCTGCGGCTGCTAGTCAAACATTTTGAGCTGATCATCACGTTGCTTCGTGCCGAATTTCATTCTTCTCCCGCTCGAAATCGCTGATCTCGCTACCACCCCGCGCAATTCCGTTCCGGTCAGAGCCGCTCGCGGGATAAAGACCCGCTGACGGCTTGCTCCCGCCCTTGGAGGGGTGATGAAATACCCCGGTTCCGGCCAGTCGAGAAGGTTGTGCGACAAGATCCCGTCCAGCCGGTCTCCGTCGCGAAACGTGAACCGGGTCCACAGCCCAGGCACTTTCGGCCTGCGTTCAAACAAGTTGTGGTCTGAAAAAAGGTCTGCGCGCCCGCTCTCTGAGATGAAGCAGAGCGCTTTGAAATCTGTGTATGCGGCGCTTTGCAGGTTCCCGCCGACCGTGATCAGCTCCACATGCCTATCCAGCAAGTAGGACCCGGGATTGACGATCCCCTCCAGCGGCTGGCGGTCAAATCGGTAGAGAACAACGCGTTTTGCGGTACTCGAAGGCAAGTATTACTTTGTTTCAAACAATTTCGGGGATATTGTATCATTGACAGAATGACAGGAATGACTCCATTCGAGCGGAAGGTGGGGTCGTACCTCCAATTCTGTCGAACCGAAAAGGGCCTGGCTGCAAACAGTCTGCAATCTTACTCTTTCGACCTGGCTCGATTGGCAACATTCCTGAACAACTCGCCCCTCCAAACGATCACGCTCGACACTCTGCGCTCCTATTTGGACCACCTTCGCGCTGCCGGTCTGTCGAACCGGTCCATTGCACGGCAAGTCACCACGCTGCGTGGGTTTTTCGGCTTCCTGGTCGAGCAGGGGGAGATTTTAAGCAACCCAACGGACCTGCTGGTGGCGCCGAAGATCGGATCGCCGCTTCCAAAATACCTGGACTACTCAACTACGGACCAACTCCTCAAATCTACTGACGGCGAATCTTTGACTGGACTTCGAGACGGGGCAATGCTCGACCTGCTTTACGCAACGGGATTGCGCGTGAGTGAGCTGATCAAAGTGCGGATTTCCGACCTCGATGAATTAGAAGGCACAGTACGAGTTATTGGCAAGGGCAACAAGCAGCGAATCGTGCCTGTGGGCCGAGAAGCGCTGCAATCCATTGACCGCTACCGTGTCGAGCTGCGGCCCCGGCTCTTGAAGGGACGCGTAAGCCCCTATCTTTTCGTAACTTCTCGCGGGAAGCCGATGACTCGGCAGAGGTTTTGGAAGCTCCTTCGCGTACATGGCAAGTCGGTTGGCATTTTTCGGAAGCTGAGTCCCCACGTTTTGCGGCACACTTTCGCCACGCATCTGCTGGAAGGCGGCGCGGACCTTCGCAGCGTCCAGACTATGCTCGGTCACGCCGATATCGGTACTACGCAGATATACACGCACGTTCTGCGGTCTCGCTTGAGGCAGACCGTTGACCAGCACCATCCTCGCGCCGCACGCAAGCAAGCCGCCGCCCGCCGGGGCGTTTCCTGAAGGAGCTAAGAACCCATGAGCGACTACATGTTCGTGCTTGAAAGCCACTTGAGCGGTGAGCAAAACAAGGCCTTAGCGGAAGTTCGTGAAGCTGCGGAAGACGCTAACCTGAACCTGTTCCTCACCGGGGGCGCCATGCGCGACATGATGGGCGGCTTTCCTATTCGCGATCTCGATTTCACTGTCGAAGGCGGCGGGGTTAAGTTCGCTAAGTCTGTCGCCCAGAAGGCGCATGCGGAAATTGTCCAGGTTGAGGACGCGCGGAAATCGGTTGAGCTGCTCTTTCCGGGCAACGTGCCCGCCAGCATCTCTATGGCACGCCAGGAGAGGTATGCAAAAGCGGGGGGAAAACCGCAAATCCAGCCTGCCACGATTCATGAGGACCTCCGTGGCCGCGATTTCACCGTCAATGCTATCGCGCTCTCATTGGGCAAGGCTTCCCGCGGGCTTCTGCTCGATCCCACTAACGGACTCGGCGATCTCAGCCGCAAAGAGCTGCGGGCCGTAACGAATTATTCTCTCTACGACGATCCATCCAGGATATTGAGAATGATTCGCTTGCGCGCCAGATTGGGGTTCGCTATTGATGAGCGGACGATGAGCCAATACGGCAACGTCCGTGAGGCGAAACTGGAAACCAAGATTCCCCCGAACGTGCTCGAGCATGAGCTGCGCCAAATTGCGCTCGACCTGCTCGCCGGCGACATCCTCAAAGCGCTCGAAGACGAGAATCTACTGTACCTCATCTCGCCCGCGCTATCCGGGCCCAAGCTGAACCTGCAAGGGTTCCAGAAACTTCAAAAGGCGCGCCAGTCCTTGCCGTTTGGCGTGGGTTTGAGCGTCGATTCCTATGCGCTTTTCCTGTTCTTGCTTTTGGAGAATCTGACTGCTAAGGAACGCGCCCAGCTCGTTAAGACCGTCGGTATTCCAAAAACCGACTTGGATTCGGCCACGAAGTTGGAGAGTAAGGCCTCGAAAGTCGAAAAGGAGCTCGCAACCGCAAAGTTGCAGAGACCGTCGGCACTTTTCGCCGCCCTGTCCAAAATTCCGGGCGAGATCCTGCTTTTCCTCCTCATGCGCTCATCGCAGCGCCTGGTCCTTGACCGCATCAAGAATTATCTGCAGAAGTACCTTCCTGCGGCTCAGGAGATCACTGAAAAGGACGTCATTGAACGGGGAGGAGAGCCCGGAACGCCCAAGTTCACTAAGCTGCGGCAACAGCTGATAGCTGCGCGCCTTGATGCCCGCCCAAAGAAAGTCGTTGTGGAGGAGCCCCCGCCCTTGCCGCCGCCCGGTCCAGGGCGACGCTCGGCCAGTTTTGGCCGCTGAGCTGTTCTTGCCGCCGTCTCACTCTGCCGAAGGCCTGGTCTTCCAGCGCCGGTGAATCCACATCCACTGATCGGGATATTCGCGGACTACTTGCTCGAGAATAGAGTGGATGCGTTGCGTGTCCGCTTCCACATCCCCCGTCATCTCTACTTGTGGATAGAAGCGCAAAATGTATCGTTGTTGGCGCTCATCCCAGATGGCGAACCCTGGAATGACCGGCGCGCCTGAATGATAGGCAAGCTTTACAAAGCCAGATCCGGCACAGGCGAGCTTCCCAAAGAAATTGACGAAAACACCTTCCCCAGCAGCGGTATTTTGATCAATCAGAATGCCGACTCCCTCGTTATTCTTAAGTGCCTTGATAACCGTGCGCGCGCCATCTTTCTTATAGATGAGATGATTGCCCGAGAGCACTCGCCGGTCTTCGACAAGCCGGTCAATCAGCGGATTATCGAGTGGGCGCACCATCACGTTCATCGGCTCCGTCATCAAGGCATGGGCGAATGCGCTTAGCTCCCAATTCCCGAGGTGCCCGGTCGCAATCAATACGCCGCAGCCTTTCTCCTTAGCGGCGCGATAGTTCTCGAAACCTTCATAAGAGATCCATTCGGAGATATTGGCTGCATTCAACTCCGGGAAACGGGCCATCGCTAATAGCAACCGCGCGATGGTACGGAATACGCCGTCTACAACCCGATCGCGTTGCTTCGGGTCAAGTTCCGGCAAAGCAAACGACAGATTTTGCAATCCGGTACGCCGAAGCTTGGGCAACGCGAAATCGAGTGAGCGAGCGGCTGCGCGGGCGAGTCTATTGGACGCCCGCAATGGCAAATAGCGAAGGGCAGACAGCACCGCCGAAGCGAGAACGTACTCCGCCCTGGTCTGAATCCAGCTCTTCTTCTGGGCCAATTGTGGAGTTTAGTCGATTCGAGTTTATTCGATCCAGCCGCCGCCCAGCACCAGATCGCCATCATAGAAGACTGCAGCTTGACCAGGCGTCACGGCGCGTTGCGGT
>JBAUUG010000417.1:0-2144 GCA_049582585.1 Bryobacteraceae bacterium
ACATTACGCATCTATCGCGGCGTAACGCTCGTGAAATCTCCGGCGGAGAAGCTCAGCGCGTCGCTTTGGCGAGAACTCTGGTCACCGAGCCCGAAGTTTTACTCCTCGATGAACCGTTGGCCGCGCTCGATTCGCCAATAAAGTCGCAGATCATCGACGACCTGCGCCAGTGGAACCGGGCGCATCGCATTCCGATTCTTTACGTCACACACAGCCGCGACGAGGTGTTCGCCCTGGGCGAGCGAGTCATCGTCCTCGACGCTGGGCGCATCGCAGCCCAAGGTACGCCCCATGAGGTGATGAACGCTCCGATGCAGGAGACAGTCGCTCAGCTCGCAGGCTTCGAAAACGTTTTTGATGTGCTCGTGCAGGCGGTTCGTCCGGAACGCGGCACGATGACATGTCAGGTCGCCGGAGATGGCGGTCCTTTGCTGCTTGAAACGCCATTGGTGCGTGGTGGCGTGGGCGCGGCACTGCGGGTGGGAATTCGAGCCGGGGACATCCTGCTTGCGACAACTCCTCCAGTCGGATTGAGCGCGCGCAACGTCATTCCAGGGCGCATCGCTTCGCTCGATCAGCATGACGTAATCGTGTCTGCGCGAGTCAAGGGCAGAGTCGAGATGGAAGTTCATCTCACGCTTGCGGCCCGCGATTCATTGCAACTTGCCCTGGGACAGGAAGTTTGGCTGGTAATTAAAACGCATTCGTGCCACCTGATGCAGAAATAAGATGCCCGAATCCCGATTGCTCGGATAAAGGATTTTGTGGCGAGGACTCTGCATTAAAAATCTCCGCCCGCTCCATCTCAATCACCGCGACCCGCTGGCCTCTCCTCTCTACTGCGAACACAACCCGCCCTCCGAGAATGTGGGCCGCTGCCTCTGCCGGCAGATCGCGCTCATAGCCGAAGAATCGATGCTTGAGTTCCGTCCACTTCGGCCAACGCTCGAGAAGCGGACGCCTCGGCTCGTACTTCGTAGAGAACACAAAGGCGACATCGAAGTTGGGTCGGAAGTCTGCGGCCGAGACCACCTGTTCCAAAGAGAAGTCTTCGATACGCACGACCTGCATCGGACGTGTCGTGTAACCCAGCCAGGGCCTCGTCAGCTCATCGGAAGCCGGCCACGCTGTCAGAACTCGCGCCATTGGATACCGAGCCTCAAGATAGCGCTCCGCGTCCTGGTGAAGGACGACGTAATCACGGTAGGCAAGATTATCCTCTGGAGAAAACCCATAAGGCGGATTCCAGAACCATGCCAATACGAACGCCGCCGCCACGAAAGCCACGATCGCGGTCCAGTAACGTACGCGCCTGCGCAAAGTCGAAACCGCCAGAATGATGACCAACGGCACCACAGGCAACAGATAGCGTGCCAGCACCGCGCCGCCAATCAACGCCATGAAAACGATATATGCCGCGATGAGGATGAAGAAAACAATTTGGGCCGGAATAGCGATCCGCGGCCGTTCAACCCCAGCATCTTCGAGCGGAGCCTCCGACATCGCCAACACCATTGCGCCCGTTAAGAGCCAGAGATGTAAATACCCAAAACTCTGCCAAAGCCGTAACGCGAGAGCGAGTACAAATCGCAGCGGGTTGAGTGTGGCCGCGACGTTGTAACGAAAAAACTCCGGATTACCGAAGACGTATCCCGTGCGCGAGTAGTGATATCCGTACCAGGCTGCGAGCGGAACGGTCGGGATCATCAACGAAGCGATTCCGCGCACCGACGTTGGAACGACTTCGGAAGGCTGACTCCAGTTCCGGGTTCTCTCCCTCAGGAACCCAAGGTTGAGCAGAACCTCCCATCCAAACAAAGCCACTGGCGCGATAATCGCCGTCTCTTTGGCCAGTGCTGCCAAGGAGAACCACATTGCGACTGCGCCCCAACTGCGATCGAAGTAAGCCCGCAGTCCCCAGAAGATAAGGCCTGCGGCAGCGAGGTCTACCTGTGCCAACGAACTCTGCGCGAAAAATACCGGATACACGGCTGTACAAAGAGTCGAGGCAATCGCGACGTTTGTGTTCGTCAAACGTTCTGCGAGACGGAACACGCCGAGTAGAGAAAATGCGGCGACCATGACCATCGCAGAGCGAGTCACCAGAGGAGCGTAACCAAAGCATTTCCACCACAGCGCGACCC